>NZ_JBNXVR010000001.1:0-416723 GCF_050565595.1 Leptolyngbya sp. AN02str
GAGCACGGGTTAGGTTGCTGGGATATGCTTTACTCATCTGACTCACTCAGGGCTGTAGATATTTGCTATTCGCAGCCTACACTGAGTGAGCTTTTTTACGCCCTTCCTGACTTCTCAAACACCCTCTTAGCATTCATTCATTTGACAACTATCGCCACAGCAGAGTGGAGATGCAAACTCCTAGCCAATTCGCGTGGGCGCTTGCACTGCCAACAAGACGAATAAACTCTACAGTGGCTTTTCGTAAATGCGGTAGGTTTTGCAGATCTTGCCACCTGCCGATTCCACTAGCTTGCGCGAGGGCATATTGTCTTCGTAAACAAAGCCCAGCTCAGCCCGCTTGTAGGGTTTGCCTTTTTTGATGCCGCCCAGCATACCCAGATAAATCAGCCCCAGGGGGACCAATTTACGGCGATATTCTGGTAAGGAGCAAATCACCAGCACCCGACCCTGATCAATTTGGCGACGATACCACAGAAACTTGAGAATACCGAGCCAGTTGAGTTTGCCATTCACATGCTTGAGGGCAATGTTGTAATCCGGCAGGCCCATCCAAAAGCCCACCATTTCGCCGTTGTACTCCGCCACAGGAAACACGTCGGGGTCAACGAGCTGCTGAAGATCTTGGGCTTCTTCGACAAATTCTTCGAGCGATCGCGGCGTAGAGCTGTAGTTGTCGGAAAACGCCTTGGTAAATAGGTGATACAGGCTTTCCACATCCTTTTGAAACTCCTCACCCTTGGTGTGAATGGGGCGGAAGGTAATGCCCGATTTGATCGCAATGTCATAGCCCTTCTTGTACTCAGGCGGCAGTTCTTGCTCCAGATGAATGACATAGGAATAGGCGTCTTTAGCTTTTTGCCATCCGGCTCGCTCCACAAACTGCGGATAGTAAGGCGGGTTGTACGGCATCATGATCATTGGCCCAGAGTCAAAGCCATCCACCAAAAATAGGCAGTTAATGTGGGTCGATAGGTCAATGGGGCCACGCACCACCGTCATGCCCTGCCGCCGCAGCCAATCGCAGGCTGCGTTGAACAGCCCTTCCGCCACCGAAAAATCCTCAATACATTCAAAAAAGCCAAACAGCCCCACCTGTTGGCCTTCTTTGTCAATGAGGCGCTGATTCACCGAGGCTACTACCCGGCCCACGGCCTCAGTGCCATTTTTGCCCATGCGGGTGGCAATAAAGGCTTGCAGCTTGCCATATTGCAAAAACGGCGCATCGGGCTTGAAGTGCTTGGCGATGCTGCTGCGCAGGGGCTGCACCCAGTTGGGGTCGTTGGCATACACCCGCTTGGACACATCCAAAAACATCTCTAAATCACCAGGAGACAGCACCGGGCGAATGGTGACAGAGCCAATTTCGATGGGGGCGATCGTCATAGTTACTTTTGTCGTCGCAGCGATAGATTTATCAAAATGAACCCACAGGAGTTCTCATCATATTCGTTGATACCAGCTATTTTTGGAGGATTTTGCAAAATCTCTTCAGCTTCGTAGCGGGGCTTTACGGCTGGATGCGCTGCTTTGAGAGGGCGATCGCCCTCTCAGCATTCGGCACAGAATTCTTGAGCATGAAGCATACAGAACCAAGCTCAACGGGAACACTGGACAGGACGGGTGCAAGGGGCAGCAAGGTTGGCAGAAGAACGGGCCTATTGGCTGGCATGGACACAGATCGAGGGGATTGGGTCAACACTACTGTTTCGGCTGTACCGCACGTTTGGGTCACTAGAGGCCGCATGGTATGCCGAACCAGATGAGCTACTCAGGGTAGACGGTCTGGGTGAATTTACAGCAGAGCGGGTTGTGAAGGGGCGATCGCGCCTGAACCCCACCGCTTTGTGGCACACCCACACGCAAGACAATCCCACCATTTGGACGCCTGCCGATGCCGAGTATCCCCGATTGCTGCTGGAGGTGCCCGATCCGCCACCGCTGCTGTACTATCGCGGCCAGGTCAATCTTCAGGAAAATTTGGGGATTCAACCGGCGATCGCCATTGTAGGAACGCGATCGCCCTCGGAGTATGGCCGCAAATGGGCACGCCGCCTCACCCAAATCCTGGTGCAGGCCGGGTTTACCATTGTGTCGGGTCTGGCAGAAGGCATCGATACCGAAGCCCACAAAGCCTGTTTGGAAGCAGGCGGACGCACCATTGCCGTAATGGGCACCGGGCTCAACATTGCCTATCCCCATTCCAACCTCAAGCTCGCCAAGCAAATTGACCAGGCAGGGCTGATTTTGAGCGAGCATCCTCGCAACACTCAGGCCGATCGCGCCCATTTCCCCCGCCGCAATCGCATCATCGCTGGGCTGTGCCGCGCCACACTGGTGATTGAAGGCGAAACCAAATCTGGTGCCATGATCACAGGTCGCCTTGCCAACGATTACGGGCGCGATGTGTATGCGCTGCCCGGTTCGCTCGATAACCCAAAAGCCCGAGGCTGCCTGGATTTGATCAGTAAGGGAGCCCAAATCATTCTAGGAGAGGCAGAGCTGTTGGAAGCCTTGGGGAGTTTGCCAAGTTTGGATGTGCGATCGGATGAGCAGTTGCCGCTGTTGCAACCGGAGCCCATCGCCGTCCCACCCGATTTGCAACCCATCTTCCAGGCCATTCCCGCCGAACCTGTAACGCTCGATCGCATTGTGCAAGAGGCCCAGCAAGGAACAGACACCGTACTGAGTGCACTCGTGCAGCTGGAACTGATGGGGTTGGTGGCGCAGTTACCGGGGATGCGGTATCAGCGGGCGTAGGAGTTAGGGATTAGGGGTTAGGAGTTAGGGGCTAGGGGGATGAGGGAGTTGGGAATCGGGAGTCGGGAATCGGGAGTCGGGAATCGGGGAAGGGAGGGAAGCTTTCATGCGGCGTTTTGGGGCGAGTCTGGGTTGATTGAGGGGATGGGCCTAGGTGGTTTCGGTGGTTTGGCTGCGCTTAACGATGATCATGTTGGTGCCGATAACGGGGCTGCGGGCGAGCAGGTCGCCGTTGCTATCGGTGATTTCGAGTTTGCTGAAGTCGAGTTTTTGCGATCGCCCTAACATCTCATCCGCCAGTTTGTTTTGCTGAGATGGCGACAGGCCATACCATCCCTCTCCTACTGTTACAGAGAGGAGGCTCCGGCGAAAGTTAGCCTGTACAGATTGAATGAGACCACTGCTGTATTGGTCAGTCACCTGCGCTACCTGATCTTGAATGGAGGCGATCAGTTTTTGCTCGGGGGTGAGTTCTAGTTTGGGTTTGGGGGTTGGGGTGGGGCTGGGAGCGGGAGTGGCGATCGCGCTCGGGCTAGGAGATGGGGTGAGCGCAACAGGTGCCGCAGGAATTGGGGATGGAGTTGGAGGGGCGATCGCTCCTTTGGGTTCTTCGGGGGCAGGTTGCACGCTGGTGGACGGTGTAGCGGGTATCGCGGGAATTGGCTTGGGCGAGGGGGTGAATTGGGGCGATCGCATAGGCACAGGGCTGGGTTTGGTGGCGATCGCCGGAGAGGGGGTTGTCGCAACGGGCTTTGATGTAGTTTTGGTCGTGGGCTTGACCTCTGCTGGCGGCACCTGGCTCACCTGAGAGGGCTTGGGTGTGCTAGAGCCAAGGTTGGGCACAATCCACAGTACCAACACCAGTAACCCTGCAATCAGGCCGCTCAACGCCTTGTCGGACAGGACATCGTTCACTGAAATGGGCAAAAATCCACGAATTTTGGGGATGGCGGTGCCTGTCCACCAGGCCCAAAAGCGCTGAGCCAACGGGCCAGCTTGCCGCAGCACGGGCTGGGCAGCTTCTGCTACCTGCCGCGAGACTGTTTGCACTTGCCCAAGCGCCTTTTTTACGCCAGATTCTGGCCGAGGTTCTGGCTCTTTTTCTAGCCAGTTCACAATGCCAGTCAAAAAGCGGATTGTACCTTTCAAAACTGCCAGCGTGCGGGACTTCACCGCAGGCTCAACTTCTTTCCAACGTTCTTGAAAGGTTTTGCTATCGGCTGGGCCAGGTGGGGGAGGGGAAGCAGGTGGCGGAGTGGGGGGAACACTGGCGATCGCTGGCGGATCAGCTTGTGAAATAGGAGAGGATGCAGCAGCGGTGGGTTGAGATGTTTCTCCTTGAGGTATCTCTGCCTGGGAGGTCGTGACTGGAATTTCCCCTGGCTCAGCTACTTCTGGTTCTGCGATTCCTGATTCATGCGCGCCGGAATCACTGGATGGGATTTCCCCAAGCTCCTCGGTTACAGGGGCGATCGCCTCTTCGTTCAAGTCTTCAATCAGGTCGGGCGAGACGGGCCAACCCGTTTCGCCTGGCTCGTTGGCGGGCTCGTCACCAACCGGAGTCGAACCAAGGGACGAGGAGTCATTTGACAAGCGTTCATCCCGTGGCGGTTCAGCTGAAACTGGCGCATCTGCATCGCCATGGGGCAGGTTGGATTCTGAGGATTCTGGGGGTTGAGTCATCGCCGTTCCCAAACGCAATACAAAAGCGTGCGATTGCCAACTCGCGATCGCGGGTTTGGAAGCGTTCCGGGCCGCGATAGAGTGGGACTGAATGAACACTCTATGCTGATTTAACAGCATCCACATTCAATCGTTCACTCTATCACTTTGCGATCGCATGAGCCTGACCCGACGACGGTTGTTTCAGTTAAGCGGTGGGGTATGGGGTGGCATGGCCCTCACCGCCATGATGGGAAGCTGTCGCACCCATCAAGTGACAGCGCATGGCGAAATGTCTACAGCCAGCCCTGCCAATCCCACCGTCACCCCTGCTGCTACATCCCAAGCCTCGCTCACCCAAGATGGTGTATTCAATCCGCCTCGGGGAGATGTGCGCATTGCCATCATTAGCGACCTCAACGAAGCCTATGGCTCCACGACCTACAGTACCGAAGTGACCCGGGCGATCGCCCTACTGCCGGGGTGGCAGCCTGACTTGGTGTTGTGCGGTGGCGACATGGTAGCCGGGCAAAAGCGAGACCTCACCCAAGCCCAAATTTTGGCTATGTGGGATGGATTTGATCGAGCGATCGCCCAACCGCTGCGAGCCGCCAACTTACCCTTTGGCTTTACCATTGGCAACCACGACGCCTCACGGGCTATGGCCAACGGCCGTTACAGCTTTCAGCAAGAGCGCGACCTGGCTGCCGCCTACTGGAACGATCCGCAGCACAATCCAGGCTTGAACTTTATCGATCGCTATCGGTTTCCCTTCTACTACAGCTTTCAGCAGGGCGATGGGTTCTTTTTGGTGTGGGATGCGTCGAATGGAGCGGCCATGGCTGCGGACGATCGCGCCTGGGTTGAGCGCAGTTTGGGTAGCCCGCAAGCCCAACAAGCCGCCTTTCGGATTGTGATCGGCCACTTGCCGCTGTACGCCGTTGCCCAAAATCGCGATCGCCCTGGCGAAGTGATGAACAACGCCACCGAATTGCAGTTGTTGTTAGAGCGCTACCGCGTTCACACCTACATGAGCGGGCACCACCACGCCTACTATCCCGGCCATATTGGGCAGCTCAACCTATTGCATACTGGTGCGTTGGGGGGTGGGCCTCGTCAGCTTTTGGTGGGCGATCGCCCTGCCCGCAAAACCCTCACCCTGGTAGACATGGCCCTGACCTCTGCCAGCACCACCTACACCACCTTTGAAATCCCCACGCTACGAGTCGTAGCCATGCAAGACCTGCCTCGCATCATCCCCAGCCACAATGGAGCCGTCATCCGGCAAGATTTGCCATGGGCTGCACTCAGCCCGCAGGAAAAGTCAACTTGCCTCACCCACGTTTCCCAAGTAGTCTGCGAAGCAACCGCATGAAGGGGAACCCAGATCGATAAGATGATGGTGTGCCTTTAGCATTCGTCGTGCTGTTCTATGGCTATCACCACGCAAAAACTGACTGGCCTCAAGCAAGAAGGGAGACCCATCGCGGTATTGACTGCATGGGATTTTTTGATTGCGCAGGCACTTGACCATGCCGGGGTGGATGTAATTTTGGTGGGCGATTCCCTGGCAATGGTGGCGCTCGGCTACGATACCACCCTACCGCTCACCCTCGATGAAATGATTCACCACGCAAAAGCGGTCAAGCGTGGGGTTAAAAATGCACTCGTGGTCGTTGATTTGCCCTTTGGCTGCTATCAAGAAAGTCGGCAACAGGCCATCCAGTCTGCCGTGCGCGTGCTGAAGGAAACAGGAGCCCAGGCCGTCAAAATGGAAGGCGGCCATCCCGCCATGGTGGATACCATCGCCCATTTGGTGCATTCGGGCATTCCGGTGATGGCGCATGTGGGGCTCACCCCCCAGTCAGTGCATCAGTTTGGCGGATTTCGCCAGCAGGGAAAATCGCCCGAAGCCGCAGAGCGGATTTTGAATGAGGCGATCGCACTGGAACAAGCGGGAGCGTTTTCCATTGTGCTGGAACATATTCCAAGCGACCTGGCATTGCAAATCTCGCAAAAACTGACGATTCCCACCATTGGCATTGGCGCGGGGTCGCAGTGCGACGGCCAGGTGCTAGTCACCGCCGATCTGCTGGGTCTTTCAAGTTGGCAACCGCCCTTCGCCAAGGTCTATGCCAATCTGCACGACAGCATTGTGCAAGCGACCCAAGCCTACTGCACTGAAGTCCGGGAACATCGCTTTCCCTAGGTTTTGACCGTTCGTTTTGCTGATAGGATCTGCTTCTAGTGTTTAATCCGCTCGCCTGTAGTGGGGTCAAACACAAACAGATGCTCCAAATCAAGCTGTAGCGGCAGGCGATCGCCCACCGTTGGCATATGGGTGGGTGGCACTTGCAGGTTGAGCACGTGTGCGGTTGTGCCGTTGGCTGGCAGCTCGGCACGCACCAACACCTCCCGTCCCAAGGGTTCAATCACTGTGGCGATCGCCGATAGGTGCGCATCGTGAGGCTGAGCAGCCAACTGCACATGCTCAGGACGAATGCCCAGGTTAAACCGTTGGCCCTGAGCCGAGCGCAGCACCGTTTGCAACACCGCCGGACAGGGAATGGATTGGCCATGAATGTGGAAGCGATCGCCCTGCAACACGCCAGGGAGCAAATTCATCGGCGGACTGCCCATAAACGTCGCCACCATTTGGTTTGCCGGGTCAGAGTAGATCGCCTGGGGCGAGCCAATTTGCTGAATTTTACCCTGGCTCAGCACCACAATTTTGTCGGCAAGGGTCATCGCTTCGACCTGATCGTGCGTGACGTAGATGGTGGTAATGCCAACGGTTTGATGCAATTGTTTGAGTTCGGCGCGGGTGTCGTCGCGCAGTTGAGCATCCAGGTTGCTGAGCGGCTCGTCTAGCAAAAAAACCTGCGGCTGGCGGGCGATCGCCCGGCCCAATGCCACCCGCTGCTGCTGCCCACCCGACAGTTGGCGTGGCTTGCGATCTAGCAAATGCGCAATATTGAGGGATTGCGCTACCGTTTCCACGCGATCGCGCAACGTTTTGGCATCAGCCTGACGCATCTTTAGCCCAAAGGCCAGGTTTTCGGCCACGGTCATGTGGGGATACAGCGCGTAGTTTTGAAACACCATCGCCACATCGCGATCGCGCGCGGGCACATCGTTCACCAGGCGATCGCCAATGTACAGCTTGCCCGAAGTCGCCGCCTCTAGCCCCGCAATGGTGCGCAAAATGGTTGACTTGCCGCAGCCAGACGGCCCCACCAAAACCCAAAACTCGCCATCGGGCACCTCAAAGGTAATATCGGCGATCGCGGTAACCGCGTTAAACCGTCGCGAAATGTTGTTCAGACAAACCCTAGCCACAGTAGCCTCTCAAAAAACGTTGAATCCTGAACGCAAAACCGTTCCGTGATGGGCAGTCGCCCGCAACACAGGGCTTGGCTGGTTGCTATTGTGCCAGGGTTTGCAAGGTTTGCGCTAGTTCCCACAGCGACTGACTAAGCGTTTGTGCCCTTATCGCAACACTTTGAAGGGTGTGGATGAGGGTTCCTCACACACCCCATGGCATCGGTCTCTAAGTTTAAGAAGTTGGGGTTAAGCGATGATTCCATTTGCAAATGGGAAACTTAAAAAGACCAGCGATCGCGACCTTCGTTTGCTCACCCTTGATGCAGTTGATTCAAGCTTGACTCAACCATTTCTGCGGAGATACCTGAACCACTTGCAGCACAAAAAAGAACAAATCTATTTATCATCAGTTGAGTGACGATTTGAAACAATTTCGTTACATCCAGATTCAACGCTATCGGTAGGAGAAACTAAGCAAAATCATGCCAGATACGCTAGGGATAGCGATCGCCTTCATCATTCCATCGCTAGATGTTAAGGACAGGTAAAATTTAGTTTCAGCTGTTTCAAGTTCACTCAAAAACCTCTAGGATTAGAAATTATCGAACCCAATCTCTACAACTTGGGTTTTTCAACTGCTCCAAAAAAGTGAGCTTTAGCAACCGTGAGATCATCGATTGATCTCTCATCAATCGCTTGTTTTGGAACCTTCTCCTAACAGAAACGAATTCAATCGATACACTGGGATCTAAGTATAGAGAGCATTTGCCAACATCATGTGGCGATCGCTCTCTTTTTATTAGTGACCTTATAAGAAGTAAAAAAGAAACCGTTTCAGCTAATAGTAAAGTTTAGTTTCATGGGGTTGATCTCTAATAGATTCGCAGTATAGTTAAGACATGAAGCAAATGCTTCATCGGCAGATTTTACAGCCAAGTCCACGTTACAGTTCAAAAGAGGTAAAAGCGCTGTTCATTCAAATCTGTCTCGTCCACGAAATGCAGCATCCAGAGTTGGAGCTGATATCTCCTCAACTAGTGGAATGAAGGGAGTTTTAAAAAACAACTAGCTTGGTTTTTTAGCCATGAATTCTAGTTGTTAACTCTACGAAGTCGCGTGATATGAGAGGAGGTCCCTTAGTCAACAGACTTGGGTGCTGTACACCTTCCAACTACATGTTACATATCAACCTCTATGAGGGCACCTAGTTTAGGTGTCCTCCATTGTTTTTGGGAGAAATTTTGGATGTTTTTGGGAAAGTTTTGGAGTTCGCTCTAGCTGCTTTTCTAAGAGGCAAGTTCCGCCTTGGAGCCAGGAAGGTTGACCAATGAACAGGTGCAGCGCGATCGCCCCGATTTGCACGAGGCCAGTACGGCTTAACCTCACAAAAACGTCCAAAAGTAGAACATTTGTTCTATAATGGATTTCTTAGGAATCTGCGTGCAGCCAGTGGACATGGCCTATCATGAACACATTTTGAAGCTGGCTGTACCGTATTGATCACGATTGAGCTGCACGGCTACGTTCTTCCTTCCACTCTTCTATTAGCGTTCCTATGGCTATCATTGCGCTCAAAGCTTGGTATCTTCGCGAATACGAACCGTTGCGTGAGCTAGAAAAACGGCCCCATGATCTACGGCTAAACAAAAATAGCTTAATGAAGTCTGCGCTGCGAGCCGACTTTCTGGACGATAGCGATGATGTGAAACAGTCAGAGTGGTTTCAGCGTTACCTCGAAGGTGATTCTGTCGAGTTTTACATTGAAGGGAGCGGTGGCTATGTCATTGCCAATATCGACATTACGAGCCACGAAATCTACTTCACCAAGCAAGACGTAATGTCGCGGCTGGAGCCAACGATTTTCCTGTGCTACCAAACCGATTTTTCCGAGTCGAGCGAGCTGCTGCGTGATGAGCTACAAGACTTTATTGAGAAGCTGAATCGGCGATCGCGCTTGCCCATTACCCTCGAAGAATCGCACCGACTGACCGACTCTCCCGCACGGCTCACCAGCACCCTCATGCGCAAAATTCGCAATAGTTTGCTATTTGTCGCAGATGGCACCCCCATTTTGCAAATTGAGGACAGCCCATCGCAGCTAGTGCCCAACCCCAAGGTGTGTGTCGAGGTCGGCTATGCACTCCATGCCAAACGACCAGAGCAACTTTTGCTCGCCAGCATGGAACGCACCGAAATGCCAGGTCAGTTTCCCTTTGATTTGCCCAGCACCAGCCGCATTCAGTTTCGCAATAAAACGGATTTGCGCAAATCGTTGATTCCAGCCTTGGAAAGCTCGCTTCAGCGATACAACCTGGAGCGATCGTAGTTTTTGCCTAGCGCCCACGAGGAGTTTGATTGGGAGGTGGCAGCGAAATCTAGATAGTCAGGTTGGGTTCTCAATGGTTTTGGGGAATATTGACCCTAGTGCCCACAAACGGGCTAATCTAAATCGAAGCGTTTGAGATTAACGACTATGCCCAGAACTCCGAACGAATTTGCGGTTCACATCATGATGGAGGGGGGTCACCGCGAAGAGGTTCGTTTCCCCACAATTCAAGAATTTCAAAAGTGGTACAGCGGCGAGCTGGTGCCCAAAGCAACGTCCAACGATTTTATTAATGTGCCGATTAAGAACATTCAGGGCGAGTACATGGTGGTGCGTCCTTCTTCGGTGCTGGCACTGCGAGTGGAACCCATCTTCTCAGGAAGCGTCGATCGCTTTTAGTCGTCAATTGCAGCAAGCGTTGCTGAGCAGGTTGCTCAGGGTCGGGCTTGATGTAATGGTGCTGGGCGATCGCAGTTTGGAATCTCGCATGGTGTGATGAGGGCAATGAGGCAACAGGTACGAGTGCAGCGGGCGGCGATCGCCCTCTTGTCGAGTGTCGGGCTGAGCTTAGGCGGAGCAGTGCCAGCCACCTGGGCCAATCCGGTGCTTCCGCTCGTTCCGGCAGCTGAGTTGCAGCCTGTCCCGCTAGAGGCCGACCTGTGGTGGGATGACCAACTATGGCAAGACCGAGCGGCCATATCGCAGGCGATCGCTCACTCATTGCAATACCTTGGCACCTCGGCAGCGGTTACCGCCTACCGCCAGTACCCCGTCCCTGGTATCACGCGCGATCGAGTACGGCGCAGCCTCATCCATTTTCGGCGGTTGCTCAATACGTCGCGATCGCCCGCTGCCTTGTGCGAAGCCGTACAGCGAGACTTTGCCCTGTATCAATCCATTGGTACCGATGGGTTGGGTACCGTCAGCTTTACCGGATACTTTGAGCCCACCTACACCGCCAGCCGGGTGCCCACAGCAGAATTTCGGTATCCGCTCTATCGCTTGCCGCCCGACCTCAGCCAATGGTCGTTGCCCCATCCTAGCCGCGCTGAACTGGAAGGTCCCGATGGCCTCAGTGGCGGTCGGGGACGGCTGCAGGGGTTGGAACTGGTGTGGTTGCGCGATCGCCTCGAAGCCTTTTTGATCCAAGTTCAGGGCTCAGCCCGGTTGCAGCTGGTGGATGGTGGAGTAATGTCTGTCGGCTATGCAGGCCGCACCGAGCATCCCTACGTGAGCTTAGGCCGAGAACTCATCAACGATGGCAAGCTGCCCGAAGCTGGCCTCACCCTGCCCAAAGTCATCGAATATTTTCAGCAAAATCCCAACGAGCTGGGCACCTACATCCCCCGCAACAACCGCTTCATCTTCTTTCGCGAAACAGCAGGCGCACCCCCACAGGGAACCCTCAACGTACCTGTAACCGCCGAGCGATCCATCGCCACCGATAAAACGATCTTTCCGCCCGGAGCCCTTGCCCTTATCCGCACCACTCTCCCCATCGCCACGCCTCAAGGGCTGGAACAACGCATAGTTAGCCGCTACGTGCTCGACCAAGATACCGGCGGAGCCATTCGAGGTGCAGGCCGAGTGGATATTTACTTGGGCAGTGGCGAACTCGCGGGCGATCGCGCTGGGCTCGTCAACCATCCAGGGCAGCTTTACTACCTGCTGCTCAAGTAGGTTACATGTGCCATTCGATACATGCAGATACAGACAGACCGAACTTACGCAATTGAATAATTTGCGGAGCGCTAAGCGCTCCACAAATTATTCAACCCTCTGGTTTTTCGGATGACGTGCGTCAGTTCTAACAGCGTAAATCCAGAAAAATCATAGCCCTCAAACTGCCATATTTCGGTAGTTTAAGGGCTGTGCAGAATTGGCGCTAGCGATCATGCCTAATTCGCAGCACCAACCGCAACCGGTTCATATAAATATTCAAACCAGTTGCCATCGGGGTCACGGCCATAGAACGACGCCGTGCCATCCCGGTGCTCATGAATATCGGTAAGATAAACCCCTTCGGCCTTCAGTCGCTCAAACTCGGCATCGACTTCAGCGCGATCGTGAAAAATAAATCCGAAATGTGGCCCCGCCTGCTTGTAGCTTTGACCCAGAAGCGCCAAGCCATCTTCACCCGCTTTTAGGTAAGCCCAATCGGGGTCTTTCCATACCAGCTGCATCCCCAAATTTTGGTAAAACGCAGCAGCCCTGTCCAAATCCGCGACACAGATTGCCACATGTCCAATACGCTTGAGATTCATAATTCAACCAAAGATTAAAAAACGTGACTCCTTCCCCTAGTTTTATTCTAAGACAGCTAGATTTTGAGGGGGCGAATCGTCCGGTACGCTCCATCGACCCCTTGGTAGGCATTTCTCGCCATCTCTTAAACTCGCCGCAACCCTATGGCCATTCTTGACCCAGCCAACCTACCCTACTGGCTCTTGCTCGGAATGGGAGTTCTCCTATTCCTGGTCATTATTGTGTTTGGCGGGGATGATGACGATCTCGATATAGATGACGATTTCGACTTCGACACCGATGGCGATTCCAGTGGACTCAACATTGGTAGCCTGATGGGCTGGTTGGGCGTGGGCAAAGCTCCCCTTGTGTTGCTGCTCGCCATTGACCTGAGCCTGTGGGGGCTGCTCGGTTGGATGACCAACGTCTTTTTGCTCAGCCTCCTCGGCCCCATATTAGGAGGACTGGTCAGCAGCGTTATGCTCTTTTCCTCTCTCCTCATCGCCCTTTTCTTGGGCAGCCAGATCGCTCGGCCTATTGGTCAGTTGTTTGCTTCTTTTGGCGAAGACACCAGTAGCGATCGCCTGATTGGATGCATTGGCAACGTGAGTACCAGCACCATTCCCTACCTTGCTGCCAACAAAATCGGTCAAGTCGACGTGCTCGATCCCGCTCGCAACCTCATCACCGTCAACGCCGCCCTACCAAACTGGGCCACCACCCCACCCAAACGCGGCGAGCAAGTGCTCATCATTGAACGCATCGGCAGCAGCTACCTCGTCATCACCAAAGACAGCCCCGACCAAACCCAATGGCTGAGCCAATCGTCCACCAAACCAAACAACACTAACCTCTGATACACACCGCAAATGCGTAAACCAGATGCATAAATCTGATCTTTGAGCAGCAATGCGAAGCGACCATTCACCACCCATCCCCAACCCCTTGCGGAGGGGGTCTGGGAGACGAAGCACGTCCCCCAGTGGGGGTTTGGGGGCTAGCCCCCAAAGGCTGTTGGCTCGATTTCTGTTGGCTCGATTTCTGTTAGTTCAACCCTCCCCATCCCAAACCACAGCGAAGCATTTCAACCGTCGCCAACTCAACCCAGTTCAATCCCTAGCGGCATGCTTCACCGCTACAACATCCATCAACCTATAAACCCATCCCACTATGCTGTTTTGGCTCACCTTCATTAACACCCTGCCCCCCATCACCGCTAACACAACCCATCTCATCGCAGAAACCCAACCCACCAACCGATCCCATACCGAAACCAGCCTCATCGCCCAACTGCCCGGCCCTTACCCCCAAACCACCCTAGGCCAGCTTGGTCCCCTCACCGGAATCCTCTTCTTCCCCGGCCTCATCGCCGGACTCGTGATTCTGCTGCTCCTTAGCCTGTGGACCTACACCCGCGTCTACGTCATCACCCCCACCAACGAAGCCTTCGTTCGCACAGGCGGCGTCTTCGTCAAGCGCAAAACCGTCGTGCTAAACGGCGGCTGCGTCGTCCTTCCCGGCTTCCACGAACTGACCCGCGTTCCACTTCGCGAAATTTCCATCGATGTAGAACGTACCGGCAAACTCGCCGTTCGCACCCAGGACTACCTCCGAGCCGACATGCGCGTCACCTTCTATGTCTGCATCAACGCCTCCGAAGAAGACGTGCTCACCGCTGCTGCTCGCCTCTCCCAAACCGGACGCATCACCGCCGAAGACATCAAAAACGCCCTGGAAAAACGGGCCGACGATGCCATTCGTGCTGCTGCCAAAACCAAGAGCTTGGCCGAAATCGACTCCGACAAACTCGGCTTTGCCCAAGAAGTGCTAAACCTGATGCAGCCCGACCTAGCCAAAGTGGGCCTGACCCTCAACAACATCGCCATTTCCGAAATTCAGGAAAGCGATACCTACGACGAGAACAACTTCTTTGACGCGCAGGGTGTCCGCCTCCGCACCGAAACCATCCAGCGGTCGATTCAACAAAAGCGTGAAGTCGAACTCGTCACTCAGGTCACCATTGAGCAGAAAGAACTGGATGCCGAAAAGCGATCGCTTCAAATTACCCAAGAGCAAGAGAGCGCCCGACTAGAACAACAGCTCCAAGTCGAAGCCATGAAAGCCCAGCGCGAACGCGAGATCGAGGAAGCCAAAGCGCGTGAAGCCGCTGCTACCCAGCGCGCCAAAATTCTGCAAGAGCAATCCGTCGAAGAAGAAGAGATCCGCAAGCAGCTTTCCTTACGACAGAGCCAAATTAACGCCGACATTGAGCTAGAAGAGCGCAACAAAGCCTTGAAAGTTGCTCAAACCTTGCAGCAGCAAGAAACCGAACTGGCCGAAATTACCCGTCAAAAAACCATTGAATCGCAAAAGCTAGAAGCCCAAGTTCAAGTTGCCGAGTCCGAGCGGATGGCCAGCGTTGCCCGAGAAGAAGCCGCGATCGCCATTACCGCCAAGCGCAAAGAAAGCCTGGAAGCCGATGCTGAGCGTGCCAAGGCCGAAGCAGGTGTGCAAACCGCCACCGAACTTGAGGTCGCAGAGCGGAACCGTCAACTAGCCGTCATTGACGCTCAGCGTGCCGCCGAAGAGCGCCGCATCGCCGACCAAAACGTGGTAGAAATCGATGTCTTCCGCAAGCGCCGTCAGGCCGAGATTGCCCGTCAGGCCGCCGAGCTAGAAGCCGAAGCCCTGCGCACCATCGCCGATGCCGAACGCGACAAAGCCCTGGCCGAGGCCGAAGGGCTACAGGCTAAACTTGCCGCCCAAAACACCACCAGCACCGCCGTACTCACTGCCGAGCTGCTAAAAACCATGTGGCCCGAACTTTCCAGCCGATTGCCTGAAGTACTACAAGCCCTGGCTCCCCAACCCGGTGTCCTCGGCGATGCGAAGATTTATGCCTTTCCGGGAGCGAATGGCAGCAACGGCAACGGTGCCGCCCAGGATGTGAATAAACTGTTACTGTCCACCAGCGGGTTATCGCTGATCAACACTCTGCTAGACGATGGCAAGCTAGGTCAGGTGTTGGGACAAATTTCCCAACTCATGCGCGATACTCGCTCTGACTCCAATCCACCATCTAGTTCCACCACGGATAGCTCAGACTCAGATTAATTTAGCTAGGGAAACCTTAAGGCTGGATAAGCCGAAGCACACTTTTTAAGGGTTACGTGCCGTGCAACCCTTAAAAAAATCCCTTTATTGCGTGCGCAACGCGCATGCAATAAAGGGATTTCGCTTATCCAAAACTCACATTAACCAATGAGTTTGCGAAACCGAGCCAAGTATTCTTCATTGGCACGGTTGGGAATTGAATTGGCAACCAACTCCAGGCTAGTCAGATCAAAGTAAGGGGAAAACAAATCGCAAATCTCGGCTTTGGTAGTACCGTAGGGTAGGCCACCCTCGCGGCTGTGTGCCCAAAACAAACCAATAAATTCGCCGCTTGGTTTTAGCAACGCATGAACTAGCTCAACATAGGCAGACCGTTGCGTGGGCGCGATCGCACAAAAGCACGTGTGTTCCAGCACATAGTCAAATTTGCCTGCATACTCCGTCGCCAGGTCAAACATATTGCATTGCAACGTTGCCAACGGCACACCCTTTACCTGAGCCAACTGCTGAGCACCCGCGATCGCCGATGGAGCAAAATCCACACCTGTCACCGCAAATCCATACTCAGCAAACAGCAGCGCATCATGACCACGCCCCATCCCTAGCGCAATGAGCGAACCTGGTTTTGGCCCATTCGCCGACGCTAGCAAACTCACAAACGGTGGCGCAGGCTGACCCAAATCCCACCGGGCCGTTCCCTCCTGGTAGCGATTTTCCCAAAACTCTGGGGACTCAATTGCAGCAGATTCCATCCAACCCAACCCCTAGCGAAACGATCAGCCCTTTCAAAACCAGTAGGACTGACGCACGTCATCCCATAAACCAGGGGTTTGAATGATGGTTGGAGTGCTAAGCGCTCCAACCATCACTCAAATGGCGTCAGTCCTGACCAGTACATGTGACCCAAAATTCGCAGCAGTTTGCTCCGAAGCGCTTTGAATCATGTGACCTGAACAAAGCTCACAACCCATCATCCAACTGCGCCAGTTCTAACCGCTATGATTCTATTCTAAGAAGATTGCTAGCAATGCGGTGAAAGCTCTCGCGCGACAACCGAGGCGAGCGATTAATGCACTCTGCCAACAGCTTTGTGGCATCGTAATACCTCCGCAGCAGAATGCGATCCTCGTCGGTAAAGCCCCAATCGCACTTTAGGTGAAAGTAGTGTTGCATTAACTGGCGCACTCGCTGCTTCCAGTCCTGATGTCGCGCACTCCACCAATCCGCTTGGTCACGATGGTGCGGAAGCTGCTGCTCAATCTGAAACTGCCACTCATCCAGCGCATTGCGCAACCGCAGGTTTTCGACCATCCGCAGTGCCTCTTTTGCGTTTCGCATTGCACTAAAGAAGAGATCGTGCTGGCTAACCCTGGCATGCAGCATACGGTAGAACTGGGAATGAATATCTAACCAGTGACTAGAAATGGCGCTGGTCGCAATATCAAAATCTGGAAACTCAAGCTGGCGTTGCGATCGCCGCCCCAAGCTAGAGATGTAGCCCACATGCTCCAGACTAGAGACAAAATACCAGGCCCTTAGCATCGTGGTTTGATAGAGTTGCTCTGGGCGAACCTGATCCTCAGACGATTGCGTGTATTGATCCAACCACTGCACAAACTGCTGCGACGTTGGGCTTCTAGCCAGCGTTTGATCCAGCCGCTTTTTCAAATTCAGTAAAAAGTCATCCACCACCCCTTCGGGTAACAGCTCAGCAACAACCTCAATCACGTATCGCCAGCGCTCATCTGCGACATGGTCGTAAATGATGGGGCACTCTCGCTGCGACACCAACGACACCGCCGTTAAATATTCCTGAAACGTGAGATGGGAAAACGAATAGTAGTTGGATGCCCGCGAGACCATCAAACCATGCTGACGCTCAATCGATTGCAGAATTGCAGTTGCATCAATCTCCATCGGATCTTTGTTGAGCCGATGCTGAAAGAAATCTTCAATCACCGCTTCAACGTCCCGCCGGGGAAATAGAGTCAGCCCCCGCTTAAAAAACGTAGAGGCAATCACACTCAGCAAAACCGCCTTAACCTTGACCGTAAGCTGTTGATAGGGTGTATCGCGTTCCACAGTGCGATAGACATCCCACTCACCCAGCAACAGGTCAAATCCCCGTCGATAGAGGGCCGAGCGGCTGTTGGGGAAGTCGCCATCTGCATCAAACACGCGACACAACATGGTGAGTAACAGGGGTGTGGTTGCTAATTCTCCAATGGCCACATGTCGTCGCAGTCGCTCCATAAATTGAGCACTGCGATCGCTCCCCTCGGCCATCATGAACCACTTTCGGGCAAATTTCTGAATTTGGTGGATATCGAAGGTGGCCAGTGTCACCATTTCAAATCCAGGCAAATGAATCCGCAGCGGAGGCCGACAGCTCAGCACAAACCGACACTTGTGATAATGGGCAACTAGAGCGCGCAATTGCGCCAAAACCCACGTCCACTCTGCGTCTTGCACTTCATCCAGACCATCTAACAGCAATAAAATGCGGCCTTCTGATAGCAGCGTGGTAACGGCTTCAGCATGGTTGGGCAACTGGCACGTTTCAAAATAGCGTTCAATGAAGGACTGTAGGGTCAGGCGGCGGCCCAACGCTGCATAGTCTTTAAAGGAAATAAACACCGGAACGAACCCCGGCAACAGCTTGCCCTCGCTACATTGCACAGCCAGCCATTGCAAGTAGGTTGTCTTTCCAGATCCGGGCTTGCTATACAAAAACAACCGATTGAAGCGCTCAGCCGCCAGCTCGCTTGGAATCCGCTGACCGGATGGGTGGCCCAGCCGATTGAAGTTATGAATATCCTGCTGCCCCTTCAAGGTAAGCTCATCAGCAATGCGGTCGATATCGGCCTGTTGTACTGGCACCAGTTGAGTTGGAACGTAGAGGCTGTCTGTTCGAATGTTGAGGCTAAATAGCTGAATCGATGCGCAATCGTGAATGATGCGATCGCGCACACATGTTCTAGAGAGCCGTACCAACTCCTCAATCGAAGATTCGTCACCCAAAGTGGTGAGTTGACCTTTCGTTTGACGCGCCGATGTAGAATGACCGCTGCTCGCATGGTTATTCGATGGTTCGCCAACCTCTTCCCACTGCAGGTCTAGAGCACGACAGATATTCTCAAACTTATTAAACGTCAGGTTTTTTTGATTAAAAAATCGAAATACTGTTGTGCGCTCTACGTTGGCATGGTGAGCAAGTTCAGTTCGGTTGTCATCGTGGTATTGGCGCAGCGCACGTTGAGCCGAAATTAAACCGCTGTCAGTAAGGCGTAAAGAACGAGGAAGCCGAAATTGCATGGATAAGCGGTAGTTGCAACCTGAAGAAAACACATCCGTGATTTCACGTTAGTAAAGAAATTACCACACTGATCTCATTTACTTTGGGCGGAGCTTCAGGTATTCACGCTTTGTTAACAACGTTGGTTGCTGTCATTTTTTTGACCCCGCATGCATCTAGCCATGAGATAGTGCGATCGCCCCATCTCGCCACAACCGGGGGATCACTGAGCCTCCAACGATTTTCGCCACCCCGTGATGAAGTGTTTTCGGCGATACCTTTCGACACTTCAGCCTGCAAAGTCACAGGTAAACAGCCTGAACACGCGACGGGCTTATATAAAGTTTTGTAAATTTTCTGTTGCTGCAACAGGTTCAACAGGGCCAAGCAACACCCATTTCTTACTTTGTTGATAACGAGAAATCAGAGAAAGACAGCGACACCGTAGCAAATTCGTAAGGAGCCTTTAGAGAACCAGTTACAACGCACCGCTGTTCCCCCCACGTCGGTCATTGTTTTATTGGAGCCTTCCCATGTATCTCGATCAACAGTCCCCATCTCAGCATCATCCTCAGCTCGCTTGCCCCAAATGCGGACATAACTCTGTTGTGCAACATGGCAACGTTTATGTCTGTCTCAGCTGTAACTTTCACCGCAACGTTTCTGAGCCAGAAACCGCGTCTGGAGTTTTCTCGGTCATTGGCATTGCGGTGCTCATTTGGTTGATTGTGCAAGTCTCCTTTTATCCACCCGCTTCACAACCCAGCCTTTCCCCTGCTTACCCCAGCAACATTCCGCAGCAGCCGTAGACAGGAACAAACTAAGCCAACCTAGCCTTACTCGCCCTCTAGGTTTACAACGTTTCATCCATAACGTTGTTCTGAATAAGCCAAAGCTCTGACTTTTGCGTGCGCAATGCGCACGCAAACAAGATTTTTTGAGAATGCATAGATTAGTGGCTGTTGTTCAACAGGTGGCTGTTGTGGATGCGAGGCATTTAGAGCAGCCCCAGCGATCGCACCACCAACTGCCATTACACACAAATGGATGTTCCCAACCGTACTCGGCTTGGGCAGATTTTGTGGCTCAAAAAATATGACGTTACGTTCTCTTGCAACTCGCCCCCAACCAGGAGATCACCTTGATATGAACCATATGAACCGTAATTTAGGTCATGCAGTCCTTGTCGTATTTGGTTGGGTCGGCAGCACCATGGCGATTATGAATCCTAGCCAAGGTGATTACGCTAACTTTGTGTTCAAGCACATGATGAACGATACAAAACAGGCTGTTTGCCCGCAGGAATCAGACACAACCCAATCAACTTTGACCTCTCTCATCCAGGAATTTTGCAACGGTATGGTTGTCGGCCTGGGAACCTATACCTACGAGGAGGCATTGCGCGTCATTGATCTGAAAACAACCAGCACAAACTACATCGTCTGCTCTATTTACCAAACCGAGGTCTTTGGCAAATCCTACCGAGCGTTGGGAATTTACGGTCGTTTTTTACAGCTGTAGCAGTTGCAGCCCAATTGCAACTGCTACGGGGGCGGCAGTTCACCCAAAATCGTAAAGCGAATATGGTTGATAGATAGGTCGCCCAGAGCCAGATCTAGCCCACCACCCAAAGTTGTGATGGTCTCAAATGGAATGCCCTTGCTCAGTTCGGCATGCCACCAGGGCAATCCCATAAAGAACCGAGTGGGATAGGGTCCCCCCTCAACCACATCATCCACGTTGGATTCCATCGGCAGCCAGCCAAAACCGGGGATGTAAAACTCAATCCACACGTGATTGTAGTCTGGCTCTAGGGGCAATCCCTGGCGATCGCCAAAGGGTGGACACTTATAGCGGCCAACGGTGCGGCAGGCAATGCCATTCAACCGAGCCAGCGCCAGCAGCAAGCCTACATATTCTCCGCAGGAACCAATGCCTCGCTCTAGCACCACATCGGGCGTATCGATGTGAACGGTCAACCCATAGGAGAGGCGATCGTACACATAGTTGCGGATTTTGAGCATTTTCCGCAACAGGTTGGTTTCAGTGCCAATGGCTTCGCGCGCGGCCTGCTGAATGACCGGATTGTCCATCGCCAAATCGTCATCATCCACCAAATAGCGGGACTGCAACTCAACTGGTAGAGGCGGAATCTGCTCTGCATCCTCGTAGGTGAGTTGGTATTTGATGCCGCGCACCTCGATGAGTGCCTTCCACCCAAATAGATGGCGATCGCGATAGCTGAGCTTATCAAATGTAAACACAGCCACCCGTTGTCCGGCCTGAATTTCTTCGGTAAAGGGCAAACCAATCGGCTCCACCTGCCTGACGATTTGACGATCGGTTTCGGCGGGTAGCGCAATGCGCCACTCCAGGTTTTCTACCTCAAATCCTTCTGCATCCTCCAGGGGAGCCAGCTCTTCCACATAGGACATTTCCAACAAAAATCCATTGGAGAGCGTGCAACGCCGCGCTGCATCATATCGAAAGTGCAACGGATGAATTAGCAAGCGATCGCGCAAACTAAGCTCATAGGGATAGTCCGGCGTGTTGGGATTATCTCGGACATAGCCCTCTTCCACCATGTAGGCCACATACAGCGTGCCAGAGGGATCAAAGGCCAGCCCCTTGGGTGGACGAAACGGCGTGAGGATGCTGAACTGCACCTCGCCCGTTGCCCGATCCATACAGTACACGCTTTGCTCAATATCATCGCAAACCCACAGCTCCTCATCCCGAATGGTTAAGCTCTCCATTCCCACGCCCGGAGCCGAAAATCGAGTAATTTCTCGCTTGGTATTGCGATCGAAAATGATGATGTAGCCTGCTTTTTGGCAGCTGACGTACACCGTCGAGCGCCACACAGCGACGCCATCCGCCGGATAGGGCAAACTCACAAACAGCTTTGGGGTCCAATCATCCACCGGGCAGCAGTAAACGCCAGTTCCTTTCGTGAGCCACAGCATGCCCTCCGATACCGAAAGCCCCGTTGCATCCAAAAACTCGTCGGTATGCTGCGTGTTAATAATTTTTGTGCTGTCAGTTTTGGGATCAATTTGAGTGAGGTAACCGCGGGATGGGTCGAGCGCCCATAGGGTGCCCTCAACAAAGGCAATTGCCCCTAATGCCGATAAACCCATCGGCCGAATCGTCCGCGATGGCGCGATCGCCGCACCATCATTTGGGGGAGTAGGAGCAGTAGATTCAAGCAGCATGTAGGTTTACGCCATGTAATTGAGACACAGGGAACCACAAAAGCCTAAGCGAATAGCAAACTTTTGCGATGAGGCAGTCAGAGTTGAGAGCCCACATTCGGTAGCATCGGTAGCAATAGCTTAACAACCGTAGTTTGCAGGCCCTAGCGTGAGAGAGGTGCAGTTTGCTTCGGCTGCGAAGCCATTTAGGCCTCGGTCAACCTTATGCAATCAACCAACTACTATCCTAGGCATCGCTGACTTTTAGCGATGTATCCCAGCAACAGTTTCCATCTCAAAATCACCATGCCTTGAAGTTTATCTTTATTGCGCTTTGGGTGCCATCTGCGCTTTGGTTAGTTCTTCGTCTGCCACTCGAAACTGGCTCGCAACGTAGTAAAAGAATTTGAAATAGTCATCAAACTGGTCACTGGGCGATCGCCCTTGCCAACGATACACAACCTGATTGGGAACCCAAGTTACCGTCATGGTGCTCACATTAGCGCCCACTTCCAACTGCATGTACCCCGGCAATCCTTGTTCTGTCACAAAATTTGGCACTCCAGCTACCGTGCCCCACTCCATCCCCACCGATGACTGACTTGCCCAACCCGTAATCTTCACCTCCGATTGCTCCGGGTCAAAAAACAGTTGGCCATCCTGGTTGGCCACTAGAGGTGCAGCCTGCCAGCGCTCCGGGTAGGGAAACTCAAAGCGATAGCGCTCGTTGCGATAGATCAACCACCGCCGCGACAGGGTTGAATCAGCCTGCGAACAGGCCACCAGAAACCCCATCAAAGCGATAGCCAGTCCCCAGCGCATCCATCTCCGACGCCCGATCCAAGCCACACTACCACCTCCCGTAGATAGGCTCTATGCCTTAAGCATGAAGCCTTCCGGCTTTTGTAAACAAATGCAACAATATTACCGTCAAACCGTCAAACCGTCTTGACAGCCCCAAGCAGGCCGACTAATCTGATCAAACATACCCGGGTATTCATTGTGTAACCGTTCTATGCAAGATAAGCAAAAAGTCACCCTGTACCTCCCACCCGAACTGCATCGCAAGCTAAAGATTTCAGCAGCAGTTGAATCAGAGCCGATGTCGGCACTGGCAGAAAAAGCGATCTGGTTTTATCTTTCGCACCCTGATGTTGTTGAAGAAGTACAGGCATCCCAAGGACACAACCATCAAGTTTATGCCTGTCCGGGATGTGAAAGCTCCTACATCATCCGAGATGGTGAACTGAAGCCTCTGGCCCAGCAAGCCGCCATTTTACTGGATGACGAAGAGTTGGTGAGTGGCGTCGCTAGCACTGCTCCTGGTTCCAACTGGCATCAGGGCGAAGAGGAGCTAGTCCCTTGCTAACATTGCCAGCTTACGTGTCTTGCAATCGTCGCAAAGTGACCTCCATATCGTGACGTCTTTAGCAGACTCAAGCTCCAAAAGCCGCTTCAATCTGGATGCAAGGCTCTTGATTAAATCCCTAGTGAATCGCTAGTTGCCTCACGCATTCCTGGCCTGTACCGTCTCTAATTGGACTATAAGGATCATGAGAGAGGAATTAAGCATACTCGTTCAAGCGCAATATCCTCTGATCTACCTTGTCACTTCTGAGGAAGAGCGGGCAGAACAGGCGATCGCAGCCATTGCACAGATCAAACCACAGCGCCGAATTTTTGTATGGACTGTTACCCATGGCATTGTGGAATTCGGCCAACCCCGCAATGTTACCCAGCACAATACGGTTTCTCCGGAAGCAGCCATTGAGTGGGTGATTCGCCAACGGGAGCCCGGTATCTTTGTTTTCAAGGATTTGCATCCCTTTATTGATTCTCCAGCCGTCACTCGATGGTTACGGGATGCGATCGCAGGCTTCAAAGATACCCAAAAGGCGATTGTTTTGATGTCTCCCGTTCAAAACATTCCCATCGAGCTTGAAAAAGAAGTCATTGTTCTCGACTTTCCGCTGCCCAATATGACCGAGTTGGATGAAGTACTCACCCAGCAGTTAGAAGTAACTCGCAGCCGCCGAATTACTACAGAAACCCGTGAAAAGCTGCTAAAAGCCGCTCTCGGTTTAACCCGTGACGAAGCCGAAAAAGTCTACCGTAAGGCCCATGTCACAACGAACCGTTTAACCGAAGCTGAAGTAGACATCGTTTTATCCGAGAAGAAACAGCTTATCCGTCGTAATGGCATTCTAGAGTTCATTGAGGAAGACGAGACAATCGATTCTATTGGTGGCCTAGAAGAACTAAAGCATTGGTTACACCAGCGTTCTAATGCATTTACAGAGCGTGCTCGTGAGTACGGGCTCCCTCAACCCAAGGGCATGCTGATTCTTGGAGTTCCTGGTTGCGGTAAATCGCTAATTGCCAAAACCACCTCGCGGCTGTGGGGATTGCCGCTTCTCCGCCTAGACATGGGGCGTGTTTATGACGGTTCTATGGTTGGGCGATCGGAAGCGAACTTGCGTAACGCATTGAAAACAGCCGAGTCTATCTCCCCTGCTATCCTGTTTATTGACGAAATTGACAAAGCCTTTGCTGGCAGCGCTGGTTCGGCTGATTCTGATGGTGGTACCTCAAGTCGGATTTTTGGTTCCTTCTTGACATGGATGCAGGAAAAGACCTCACCTGTATTTGTGATGGCAACTGCAAACCGAGTAGAGCGGCTTCCTGGAGAGTTCCTTAGAAAAGGCCGATTTGACGAAATCTTCTTTGTAGATTTGCCCAACGCCCAAGAGCGTCGGGAGATCTTTAATATCCACTTGACCAAGCGTCGGAGCGATATCAGCCGCTTTGACTTGGATCAACTGGTGAGTATTTGTGAAGGATTTTCTGGAGCAGAGATTGAGCAAGGTATTATTGCCGCAATGTACGAAGCCTTCGCTCAAGACCGAGAGTTTACGCAGCTCGATATTATCGCTGCGATCAAGGCAACTCTTCCTCTCTCCAAGACGATGAGCGAGCAGGTTACTGCCCTGCGAGACTGGGCCAGACAGCGCGCCAGACCTGCCGCCGCCTCCGTCGCTGAATATCAGCGATTGGAGTTTTAACAGACTTTCTCGCTTGCTTCCCAACAAGCGGAAAGGCTAGCCCCAAGCTAGCAGCTTAAGAGACCCGAGCCGTTGCTGTTTGCCCTCCAAAGGTTGAACCGAGCGGTGCTTTAATTCCCAAACGTTGTCGTTTCTCTCAGTTTCTCTACAGGAGGAAATCCGAAATGTCTCACTTTAGCACTCTGCGGACCAAGATCACTGATGCTGAGATCCTCAAGTCTTCTCTGCGTGACCTGGGCATTACCGTAAAGACCGAAGCCGATGTACGCGGCTACAACGGTCAGCGCGTTCGCTCTGACATCGTTGCTGTTCTCGACGGTGAGTATGATCTGGGTTGGTCTCGCAATGCTGATGGCTCCTTCGACCTGATTGCTGACCTCTGGGGCGTTGCTAAGAAGCACAATCAGACCGAGCTCATCAACTCCATCAACCAAAAGTACGCTGTGAACAAGACCCTGGCCGAAGTGAAGCGCCCTGGTCTACAAAATGCAAACGTTAAGCTGGTTCTACAAAAGTAGTTCTTCTGAGCGTTCCCAATTAGGCGGGTTAACCTCCTCGGGGTTAACCCGTTTTCTATGGACTTTTATGGGTGTAGCCAAGAGCGATCGCCGTACTAGTGGAGCGCTTGATTTTGAGAAGTCCATGTTATGAAGTTGAAGGAGATTTGCAGTGGTTGACCGCAGATCTCCTTCAATTTGTTCAGTTGCCATTACGAGCGATCGCCATGTATTCCCCTAAAGATTTACGAGCAATCCAACTTCTTTTAAGCGATTGTGGACAACAAATTCACACCATGGTTGCTCAAAAATTTCAGGTGTACGAAAAGGGAAAACACGACTATGTGACCGATGTGGATCGGGCGTTAGATGCTCGGCTATCGGAGGCGATCGCCAGCTTATTTCCTTCAGATCAGATTATTTCTGAAGAGGCTCCCCAATCATTCCAACGGTTTCAACAGCCATCGTCGCGGATATGGGCAATTGACCCGTTGGATGGAACTGAAGATTTTATTCAAGGCACCCCATACTACTCAATTATGTTGGGCGTGTTGGAAGCAACTCGACCGTGCGCCGGATGGGTCTATGCCCCGGTGGGCGATCGCTTATGTTTTGGCGGGCCAAACTGGGGGCTTTGGCAGGCAACGGCTCGGCAGGAACCCCAACCGCTACTTCCTACCCCCTATGCCAGCGAGCATGAATCCACCCTGCTAATGGGTGGACAAGATCAGCGACGCTTTGGTCGGGCGATTGCTGAACACATTCCGAATGTTCAATTCGCCAATATTGGTAGTTTCGGGCTTAAAGTCCTGGAAATTATTCAAGGTCGCGCCGCCATGTATGTTTACCTCAACCGCCGCGTTAAGCTCTGGGATACTGTAGGGCCTTTGGCGTTGGCCGATGCTGCGGGTCTGGTCTGTTGCGATTTGGCGGGGAATCCCATTCAATTCACCTCAACAGGAGTTGATCTTGCAACCTTGACCCATCACCAACCCATCCTCATTGGCTGGCCGCATGCTTTAGAGACCTTGCGATCGCCGTTGCAAACCGCAATTTCCAGCGTGCTGAATCATGAAACAACATCCAAGCCGAATTCTTCGCTCCCATGATATGGTGAGTAAATATCACCTCAACCATGATTTCAAGCTCACGCTGCAGCCAGTTAAGAACGTACGCTGGGATCAAGATCGGCTGTTGTTTGAAGGATTTCTTCAATAAACTGGGTATTCTTAAACTAGTTAGCTCAGTGTCGAATTTCATTGGTTTCTTTTTTCTTCCTCAAAAGCCACGCCTAGCCTATCTGTCATAACTGGTCTTCATGAGGTTGCTTAGGTTAGGACGCTTTAGTTTCTTCCACCACGGCGTTCTTCATGCAAACCATAGCTTTTAGCGAACTATTTCCGCTTTTTAACTCCGCCAGTCCTGAGACGCTGGAATGGCTCATGTCCATTGCTGTCGAGCATGAATACCCAACTGGGCGTGCTGTCCTCATGGAAGACGCTTGGGGCAACGCCGTCTATTTCATCGAATCAGGATGGGTCAAAGTTCGCCGCCACGCTGGGGAGTCAGTGGTTACCCTTGCAGTCTTAGGCAAAGGCGACTTCTTTGGTGAGATGGCCATTCTCGACGAATCTCCCCGCTCAACAGACGTGGTTGCCCTGTCATCTGTCAAACTCTTCAGCATTTCTGCTCAGCGTTTTATTCAAACCCTGTTCAAAGATTCGCAGCTCCATCACCGCATGCTGCAACTGATGGTGCGGCGGCTACGGCAAACGAACTTTCGGTTTCAATTACGCCGTCAGCCTCCTGCGATTAAGTTGGCCAACACCTTGGTCACCCTTGCCGAATCCTATGGGCAGCGCAAGGCTCAATCCATCGAGATCTTCAATATTCCCATGAAAGATTTGGCCGATGTGTCAGATATTACGCCAGAAGAAGCGACCAAAATCATGGAGAAGCTGGATAGCAAAGCTTGGATTCGTATCGATCCAGCAAACCAAGTCATTCACTTGGTCAATTTGCGCCAGTTGGCACACCTTGCTGGCCGCGTATAGCAATTCAATCGCGTAACCAGCCAACAATTTGCTGGGCTTTTGTTGCACTCGATGGGCTGACGGTGTTTGGACAACCAAGTGGGCGATCGCCATAGCAGTGAGCAATCTCAAACCCGCACGCTACCCACAAAAATAAAACAGGCCACCTGACTTGGCAGCCTGTTTTATTTTTGTGGGTTTCAACTTGATTTATCACTCTTGCTGTAACCCAACATGAGTTATAGATAAGCTGAAGTGCTCTCAACCGAAACTAGCGTTAACCCACAACTACAGCGATCGGTTTGCGCACTCAAGCCAAACAACTAGTCGCACGACTAGCTGCAATACTTGCGGAACGCCAACGTAACGTTGTGACCGCCAAACCCAAACGAGTTGGAAAGCGCAACCTCAACTGACTGCTTCCGGCTTTGATTTGGCACATAGTCCAAGTCACAACCTTCATCTGGATTTTGCAGATTAATGGTCGGAGGCACAGCATCGTTTGCCACAGCCATCGCTGTCGCAACCGCTTCAATCCCACCCGAGCCACCAAGAAGGTGCCCCGTCATAGACTTTGTGGAACTAATTGCCGTTTTGTAAGCATGCCCACCCAGTGCGGTTTTAATTGCAGCCGTTTCGGTTGGGTCATTAGCGGGTGTGCTGGTGCCGTGGGCATTAATGTAGCTCACCTCTTCGGGACGAATCCCAGCATCCTTCATCGCAAGCTGAATGGCCCGGGCAGCCCCTTCACCACCGGGAACGGGAGATGTCATGTGATAGGCATCGCACGTCATGCCATATCCCACAATCTCAGCGTAGATCTTTGCACCCCGGCTTAATGCGTGCTCTAGTTCTTCCAGAATGAGGATACCAGCCCCTTCACCCATCACAAAACCGTCGCGATCGCGATCAAAGGGACGCGAAGCATGCAGCGGATCATTATTCCGACTGGACATGGCACGACAAGCCACAAATCCAGCAAAAGAAAGTGGCGTCACTGCAGCCTCAGTGCCTCCACAAATCATGGCTTGGGCATAGCCACGCTGCACTAACCGGAAGGCATCACCAATCGCATTAGAACCCGCTGCACATGCCGTAACCGTACAATTGTTAGGTCCTTTTGCTCCCGTGTGAATCGCAGTCAACCCAGCGGCCATGTTGGCAATCATCATGGGCACCATGAACGGGCTACAGCGATCGGGACCACGATTCAGGTAGACCTCTTGCTGCTCTTCCATCACCTTGAGACCACCAATGCCAGTCCCAATGACGATCCCCACCTGCTCTGCATTTAAGTCGTTAATGACAAAGCCGGCATCGGCAAGCGCCTGCTTACTGGCAGCAACGCCAAACTGAGCAAAGCGATCCATCCGCTTTGCATCTTTGCGATCCATGTAGTCCTGAGGATCAAAACCCTTGACCTCACCCGCAATTTGACAACCGTGGCGCGATGCGTCAAATAGAGTGATTGGCCCGATACCGTTCCGTCCGGCCAGCAATCCATCCCAATAATCAGCCAGTGTGTTACCAATCGGGGTGATCGCTCCCAATCCAGTAACGACAACACGCTTCAATGCAGAATCAGAGTTCGTCATGACAACAGCTTAAAAAAGGGCAAATTAACCCATACCCGCGAAACGCAATTCTTCTTAAAAATCAGACAGGGAACAACACATGATGCTTAATTCAGCAGGCTTTTGCGGTGGGCTCAGTTAGCCAAGCGACAAAATCGCGAATCAAACCTGTGCTGTATCCCATATCTGGCTTTTCAAAAGTCGAGCTAGGCAGCAGATTTTTGCTTGATGTAGTCCACTGCAGCCTGAACGGTCGCAATGGATTCGGCGGCTTCATCAGGAATTTCGATATCGAATTCTTCTTCTAGAGCCATGACCAATTCCACAGTGTCCAGGGAATCTGCACCTAAGTCATTGGCGAAGTTGGATTCAGGGGTCACTTCGCTTTCATCTACGCTTAGCTGCTCAGATACGATCTTCTGAACTTTTTGAAAAATCTCATCTTGGCCCATATGTTTTCTTCCTACTCAAATTCGATGACGAAGTAGAGTAACCATGTGTAAGTGCTCAATGCCTCAGGATTCTACTGCGCCTGAAAACAGGATGCGTAGAATCTGTTCAGAAATTGGGCATTACTCCATATTACTCTGTTGCGAAACCGTTTCGATCGTACCAGGATGCGGTACGCTTCGTTGGGCTGTTTGCAGTAAACCGGGTAAATCTTATGGCTTGGTGCTGCTTTACTAGTTTATGTCTGTTAGCTTAATTCGGGGATCAACCACTTTGAGCAACAGGTCTGCCAGCAGGTTCCCAACAATGAGCAGTACGGCTCCCATCATGAGGCTAGCCATGACCAGGTAAAGATCCTGTGCGGTTACTGCCTGAAGAATTAGGCGGCCCAGTCCTGGCCAGTTGAAGAAGTTTTCGGTAATGAAGGAGCCGCTTAGCAGGTTGGCGAACTCAAATCCCAGCAGGGTGATGAGAGGGTTGACGGCATTTCGCAGGGCGTGAACATAGATGACTCGATTTTCGGGCAATCCTTTGGCCCGTGCCGTTTGAATGTAGTCCTGCCGGAGCACATCGAGGAGTTGCCCTCGGGTGATGCGCTGGAGGCCTGCAAAGCCTGTAATGCTAAGAGCAATGGTGGGCAAAATCATGTGCCAAGCAATATCGAGCAATTTGCCGAGTGGGGTCAGGTCTTGATAGTTGATGCTGGTCATGCCACCAACCGGAAACAGTGGCGAGAGGAGCTGAGCCAGAAACAGCAGCAGCAACCCGGTAATGAGCGTGGGAAACCCTTGGCCAATATAGCTGAGTACGCGAACAATGCGGTCAATGGATTTGTCCTGCTTGACGGCTCCCAGGATGCCAAGGGGAATGGCGATCGCCCAGGTCACCACAATGGACGTCACAGACAGCAATAGGGTTGCTGGAATTCGTTCCCAAATGAGCGACGCCACCGATCGCTGTGAGTAAATAAAGCTCACCCCAAAGTCACCTCGAGTCACAATGTTACGCAGCCACAGCAAATATTGCTGCCATGCAGGCTTGTCTAGGCCAAACTGCCGCTGAAATGCTTCGAGGGTATCTGGGGTAATGCGCGGATCTTGCCGCAGAGTGTCGAGGTAGTTTCCTGGAGCCAGCTGAATGATAAAGAAGCTGAGAGCGGAAGCGAGCAGTAGCGTCAATGCCCCTTGTAGCAACCGCTTGCCAACATAGACCAAGACTTCACTGGTGAACAAGCGGCTCATGCCCTCGCGTAGCGCTTGAAATCGCGGTTCTGGAGAGGCGGCAGGGGTAGAAGTCATAGGGCACTAACTAGGGAGGGATAGAACGGCGATCGCACCGCTTGCCCTTTATTTTAGACGTTGGGATTAGACGTGTGAATCACGTCAAAACAGGTCCTTAATACTCCACCAACGAAACAATGGGGGCATCGGGCAGTTTGCTGCGCCCATCCAAAAACGTTAGCTCAATAATGAAGCCAAATCCGGCAAGCTCGCAGCCCATTTGCTGAATCAGGCTAGCAGTGGCCGCCGCCGTGCCACCCGTGGCAATCACATCATCCACAATGAGAACTCGACTGGGTGGCACGGCAGCATCACGGTGAATTTCAAGGCGATCGGTGCCATACTCTAGCTCATATTCCACCGTATGAACCGCAGCTGGCAGTTTTCCTGGCTTGCGTACCGGAATAAAGCCCGCATTCATGGCGTAGGCAAGGGGTGCACCAAAAATAAAGCCACGCGACTCCATACCCACAACATAATCGACTGACAAGTTGCGACACTGCTCGGCTAAGGCGTCGATGGTGTATCGTAGGCCCTCGGCATCTCGTAACAGGGTGGTAATATCCCGAAACACAATTCCAGGCTGAGGAAAGTCGGGAATGTCGCGAATGAGGGCTTTGATATCCATACCAGATTGCAGGCTTGAGAGTGGATAAGGGCAGGAGTGACCGTTGGGTGAACCCGACCCTAGTCATGGTATCACCCGACTCTCGGTTTCTTAAGTGGGGGGCAACGTGCGATCGCCAGTTCCTCGTACCTGCCGTCACAAGACCGCTTGCATCACTATCGCTATAGGAAAGAATTTTTGCATTCCCTAAGTCAGCAAGATCGCTACTCCACCCCAGAAAAATTCTCGAACCAGCCCTGTTTACGAAAATAGAGAATGAGCCCAAGGGCGATCGATCCCATGACCAGCAAGCAAAGCGGATAACCCCAAAACCATTCCAGCTCCGGCATATTCAATGGCGACGAATCCGGATTAAAGTTCATACCATACACCCCGGCAATAAATGTTAACGGGATGAAAATGGACGACACCACAGTCAGAAATTTCATCACCTCATTCATGCGATTGCTCACCGATGACAGGTAAACATCCATCAAACTGGAGGCAACTTCTCGGTAGGTTTCCACCATATCCAGCACTTGCACAGCGTGGTCATAGCAGTCTCGCAGGTACACGCGCACCTCATCGCTAATTAAATCACTGCTGTCACGAATGAGCGTATTGATCGCATCTCGCTGGGGCCAAATGGTGCGGCGCAAGGTCAACAGTTCCCGCTTCAAACTGTGAATTTTTTCGAGTGTATAGCGATCGGGCTTTGCCACAACCTCATCTTCCAGCTCTTCCAGGGCTTCCCCATAAGCTTCTAGTACCGGAAAGAACCCGTCGATGATCGCGTCAATTAGGCAATAGGCCAAATAATCTGCATGTTTTTTGCGCATATTTCCCTTTCCTTGCCGAATGCGCTCCCGCACCGGCCCAAAGCAGTCATACTCAGGCTCCTCTTGTACCGTGAGTAGATAGTGCTTTCCCAAAATGAAGCTCACCTGCTCGCTATAAAAGCCCTGGCCACTTTCAACCGGGGTTACCATCCGAGCAATGAATAAGACTTGGCCTGTGTACTCTTCGTATTTGGGCCGCTGGGGCACATTCACAACGTCTTCCAACACCAGGGGATGCAGGTTGAATACCTGCCCCAACCGCTGCAAAATATCTTCGCTGCCCAGCCCGCGCACATCGACCCAAGAGATGGATTCGGTATCCAGGTAGTGTGCACAGTCCTCAGGAGTTTGCATCACTTGGCGCAGCGCCAGCGTATCGGAATAATCAATGAGGTCAATGATCGGAGGGGGCGCGTCGTCTTCAATGTCGAGCGTGCCTGGCATGGCTCCGGGTTCACTGTAGGAGTAGTCCAGGGAGGTGCTGTCCTTGTCGCTGCCATCATCTGCAGGCATGGGATGACGACCTCGTTTGAAGACGGTGTACCCGTGCCGAGAGGGAAAAGAGAAGGATTTCAAAACCATGGCGATCGCTCTCACAACGCTGTACCCTATCCTAACCTCAGCCCATCTAGACAGCCTTAACTAGCAATATGTCCCCATCTAGACAAGAGGTGCGATCGCCAGATTACCGAGACGGAAGCGGCCAACAAAGAGACCCTCTCTGCAGCAGCGTCGAGATAAAGACGCCACCAGAGAAGGCCTACAGCCCATCAATCGGTGAGATGGGTTCATGGTTGTGAGATCAGCACAGCAGGCAAAGGCTTACATCATGCCCATACCACCCATACCCATACCGCCCATACCCATACCACCCATACCGCCCATACCACCCATACCGCCCATGCCACCCATGGGATCCATGCCGCCAGCAGCACCACCAACGGGTTGGGGTTCAGGCTTTTCGACAATGAGCACTTCTGTCGTGAGCACCATGCCAGCAACCGAAGCAGCATCTTGCAATGCCGAACGCACCACCTTAGCAGGGTCAACAATCCCAGCCGCTACGAGGTCTTCAAATTGACCGTTGAGGGCGTTGTAGCCAACGTTAAAGTCCAGATCGCGAGCCTTCTCAACGATCACATCCCCTTCAGCACCCGCATTGTCCGCAATTTGGCGTAACGGAGCTTCAATTGCCTTCAGCACAATCTTGGCCCCGATTTGCTCATCGTCGCTCAGGCTGGTCACAAAATCCTGAATCCGTTGGCCCAAATGCAACAGGGTAATGCCGCCACCCGGCACAATCCCTTCAGCAACGGCGGCCTTAGTGGCATTCAAGGCGTCTTCAATGCGAAGTTTGCGATCTTTCAGTTCGGTTTCGGTTGCGGCTCCTACTTTGATCACCGCAACACCGCCCGTTAGCTTCGCAATGCGCTCTTGTAGCTTTTCAGTATCGTATTCCGAGTCTGTTTCTGCCAGTTGTTGCCGCAATTGAGCAATCCGCTTTTCCACAGCCACTTTGTCCGCTGCATCCGCCACGATGATGGTGGTGTCTTTTGTAATGGTGACCTTACGGGCATTGCCCAACATGTCCAGCGTGGCAGCTTCCAGGCTTAAGCCAATTTCTTCCGAAATGAGCTGACCGTCGGTTACTACAGCAATGTCTTGCATCACTTCTTTGCGCCGCTGGGCAAAGCTAGGAGCCTTCACAGCAACGACATTCAGCACGCCGCGTAAACGGTTGACCACCAAAGCCGCGAGTGCTTCGCCTTCCAGATCTTCAGCGATGATGAGCAACGGCTGGCCCGATCGCGCAATTTTTTCGAGCAACGGCACCAGCTCCGCGACAGAACCGATCTTTTTGTCGGTCAGCAGAATCAGCACATTCTCCAGCTCGCAAATCATGCGCTCGGCATCGGTGACAAAGTAGGGCGAAATGTAGCCCCGGTCAAAGTGCAAGCCCTCAACGATTTCCAGCTCTGTAGCAATGGATTTGGATTCCTCAACGGTGATGACACCATCGTTCCCCACTTTGTCCATTGCATCGGCAATCATGGCTCCAGTTTCGGCGTCGTTGCCAGAAGCAACGGTCGCAACTTGAGCGATCGCATTTCCGGTCACAGGCTTGGCGATCGCCTGAATTTCATCCAGCAGCTTGGCCACTGTTTTTTCGATGCCACGACGCAGACTGACCGGATTGGTACCTGCCGCCACGTTCTTCAGCCCTTCATGAATCATGGCTTGAGCCAGCACCGTTGCAGTGGTGGTGCCATCTCCAGCCAGATCCTTGGTTTTGGATGCGACTTCACGAATCAGCTGAGCGCCCGTATTCTCTAGCGGATCTTCAAGCTCAATTTCTTTGGCAATGCTAATGCCGTCGTTCACAATTTCGGGGATGCCGAATTTCTTTTCGAGAACAACGTTACGACCCCGTGGGCCAAGCGTGATGCGGATTGCGTTGGCGATCGCATTCACACCCCGCTCCAACGCTTGCCGCGATTCTTCTTCAAAAACAACAATCTTAGACATTATTGACGTGAATTGCAGAGTTCTCCTTCCAGAATTTAGCACTCTCCGTAGACGATTGCTAATCAACTCATCGATCCGACCAGGGGAAAACCTGACCCGCCACACGAGCCGTACTCAGCGATCGTAACGGACGGAAGAGCTGCGTCGTTGCCACCAATGCCTCACTGGAAGGAGATCCCAGAGACATAACCTCCGCTCTGTACGTCACCAAGCCAGCCGTTTCGCCGCCAATGCATCGCGCCGCCGTTAAGGATAAATCGAGCGAACGATCCCCCACATAAGGCCCACGATCATTAATGCGCACCACCACAGACCGCTGATTCTTGAGATTCGTAACTTTTAGATAAGTATTGAACGGTAGCGTTTTGTGAGCTGCCGTTAGTGCGTGCTGGTCAAACCGCTCCCCATTCGCCGAAAGCCGACGATGAAAGTAGGGGCCATACCAAGAGGCCTTTCCCTCAAAGGTGAAATCGCTCGCGACCAAGTTATCCAGTTGAGCTTGCCCTTGCACCAATGACAGAGCAGAGGCTCCTAAGGCTCGGCGCAAATTATTGACCCAATCAATGGCAATCACGTCTCCACTGCGCTGATAGTGCCGAGCCAAGTGCCGATTCACCACAAACAAGATCTCGTTCTCAGCACGCATCGCAGCCAACCCACGCACCCGAGCCGGTCGCAGCGTTGAAGGATCAAAATCAGCAGATTGGACCACTTGGCGAATACTTTGGGCCATTTGGTTGGCCTCAGCCTGGGTAGGCAAGTCTGCAATGAGGCGATCGCGCACCCATACCTGGTAATGAGGAGCATGGTAGTGGTGAGCAAATGACGCCCTCGCTCTCTGTTCAGCCTTGCAATGAAGCAAGCTCTTGATCGGGCCATCCTTAACCGCTTCTGAATCTGCACCAGAGTCAGGCCGAGCCTGAACCACCATCACCACAGGTGGAGTAAACGACGAGCGCCGCTGCTGAGCCCAAGGCGATAGACGCACAATTAACCCTTCTAGCTGGGTCAGCAAATGGGGTGCAGCCGAATCTCGCCGAACTTGCCAGACCGCAGCAGGTTGCATCAGCGTTGGGCTAGAAATTCGAGATTCCCACGTGTCAACCGATGCGGCTGAGGGTAGATGCGCCAGAGGTGAATGTGTAGATAAGAAGCTGCCCAGATAAACAACAGACCAGGCTAAGCCAAAAGAGTTCATATCGTGATGTATTGATGGGGGCGATAGATAGCACCGATACAGAAATATCGGAAGGTGAATAGGCTTTGAATTCTAAGTCGGCGATAAGACCACACTCATCCATCGTTCGGATGAACCTTTTTAGGTGATCCCCATGTATCGGGGATCAAAATTTATTTTTTCAGAATAGAGGAATAAACTAAAGGGAAAATAAGCAGTGGCTTTTTATACACATTTCTATAGATTTTTGCCACGTTTTGTATCGATTTGCATTGCAAAATCTAAATATTTGTAAATCGCCCAGACGGTCAATTGACGTGGCTAGAGTGGTTAAGGTGGATACGGCGCTCGCATTTGAAGATTACGTTTTGTCAGCGGTTTCGGTTCGCCAAGTTGACCAGCCTGCGGCCAATGGTGCGGTGCCTTAGTTAGTTAGAACCGACATCGCTGGTGAATATTGGATCGCTAAGCGCTCTAACCATCATTCAACCCCCTGGTTTTTCGGATGACGTGCATAAGTCCTAGAGGTTTTGAAATTAGGTTTTTTGGGGAGAGCTTTGGTGATGAATTCTTTGGTTCCTTCAGCTCAGTGGCTTTGTTTGCTTCAGCATCTTGGAGCATGGCACGGCAGCTTTACACGGCTCGATGCAGCAGGAATTCTGCAAAACGACACGCCAACGGTCATTGAGTTGGCAGGTCTGGATGGCAATCAAACAGTGCGCCAAACGCTGAATTACTTTTCACCCGACACCAAGGAACTGGTCGAGCAAAAGGTGCTGGAGTATCGCACCCTCAATCGAGGAGTACTCTTTTTTGGGAATGGGGCCTTTTCGCAGGGGTCACTTCAGTACGGCCCTTTCTCAGAGTTTGGAGCCGAGTTTGGTTTTTTGGAGGGCGATCGCCGTTTGCGACTAGTTCCGATGTTTGCCCCCAGTGGTAGCGAAACCCATCTCGCCAGCATCACGCTCATTCGCGAACATTTACCCAACAGCATCACTCCCGAACGACCACCATTGACGGTGGAAGCATTGGTAGGAACATGGCGAGGGCAAGCCGTTACCTTGTATGCCGACTGGCGATCGCCCGATGAATATTCGACCACATTGACGGTGCAGCAGCAGGGCGATCGCCTGCATCAACAGCTCACCATGCCTCAATTTCAGCTTCAGTCCAGCGCCAGAATCGAGGGTTCGCGCCTCCTATTTGATCAGGGAACCACGCCGATGCAGCTATTGCTGCTTCCCGATGGTGGCTCGTGCAACACCCCACTCACCATTCCCAAGGGCAAACCTTTTTTGCTAGAAACAGGCTGGCTAGTCACCTCAACGCTGCGCCAACGCCTCGTTCGTCAGTACGATGCCCAAGGCGGATGGGTCAGCCTAACGCTCGTTGTAGAAGAAAAAGTCGATTAAGGTTCAATTCGGTTTCCCTTGATCCCGTTCAGCGAACAACCTTCAGGCTTAGCTGTTGGAACCATATCCAACCGTATGGGTTTCATTTATGGGTTTCACGAATGAGGTCTAATGAGATCTCGCCTGTAGTGATTGTTGACGGTTTTGATTTCAGCCGGGCTAACCAGACATTGGGATTCCTGGCTTTGCGCCCTTGGGCTCAGCGCCCCTGCTGTAACGGAGACGTGGGACACGACTTGCGGGGCGCGATCGCAAATCGATGTTCAACCCCTTGGCTCTGGGCTTAGCCCTGGTTCCGAAAGTCCCAGGCCATTTCAAGAACCTTGACCCAACGCTTGTGCACCTGCTTAGGAGTACATTGCAGAGCTTTGGCGATCGCTTGATCGCTGGCTTTGTCGTGCTTGAGGCGCAGGAGCTGTCGCTGTTCGTCCGAAAGCTGGGCTTGAAAGGACTGCCATTGCTGCTGGGGCATCCCTAAATTCTGATCGAGGTCGGCCCCCAGCCACTGGTGCACCAGTTGCCAACGGTGCGATCGCGCAAACTTTTCCACATGGTACTTAAACCGCTGCTGCAAATAGTCGCGCTGGCGAGGCGATAGACCCAAAATTTCGTCAATCTCGGGAGCCGACAAATCCTGAAGCTTGAGGGTGAGATAGTTCACACAGTCGGTTTGGTCTTGCGATTCCAGGTAGTGAATCAGCTCGTGAATGACGCGATCGCGCAGCACCGAATCAGTTGGGTCGATCGCATCCAGCACCATTTGTTCGCGCACTTGCTGAACCAGAGGCGAGCGGCTGTGCATTTCTGCATCATCGCCTTTGCCCGTTTCTACCGCCAGTTCAATATCCACCGCAGACTCCGCAGGTTGGCGCTTGGCAAATCCTTGAGCCCGCAGCACAATTAGCTGCTGGTTGCGGCGACCCGGCAAGTTAATGCGGCGCTTGGCATATTGCTCGGTAAAGGCCATGTATTCCGCCAGCTCTAACCGAGTCTTGGGAGAGTAATCTTCGGGAAGACCATTCTCTTTACGGAAGGTTTTGAGTACTTCAATATAAAAGCCTTGTAGAAAATCTTCGATGAGCCCATAGCGGCCTTGAAACCCAAGCTGAGCGCCGCTGCGAGCCACATGGCGATACACAATCGTGCTGAGATGGCTATGCAACTCCACACGGCCTCGACGGGAGCCTAGCTGATAGTAGGCCACCAACTTTTTCACGCGGTGCTGGCCCAGGGTTAACCGCCAACTGTTGAGCTGACCAGAATTTTGAATGCGATCGCTCTTTTGGCAAATGCGCTCAACCTCGACCACAATGCGGCGAATCACGGCTTCGCCCCGCACCGTTGGCGCAGTCGATAAAGCCGATGTTAGCTCCTGTAGCAACACCTGCATCAGCCCACTATCGGGCTCTGGCTCCTGCATGATCATCTCCTCACCACCCTCGGCTTGATCAACCATGGGATCATCCGATGGGCGATCGGCAGATTGAGAGGGTGTCAGTGCAGAGATGGGATCAGAAATATTGCGGTTGGACTGTTGAGATTCGGAACCAGAAAACTGAGCAGGTTTGACGTTCATGGCTAGATACACGGTGGATGCACGACGGTTGGTAGAGCAGCGCATGAAACTGAAGAACGGTTTCGACTGCCATAAACTGTCTACATTTCAATTCTCGAAGACTACGGGGAGGCCCGGATAACCCTAGGTCACTTTTAAAGCTGGCATTCACCAGCCCATACATTCAAAGTTTCCGTACTCTCCCCCAGACAGATTTTCGAAGCCTGGTGTTTCTGGGGTTCACGATTATTGGGCGGGGGAAATGAGCGGCCCCAAAAATGTGACAGTAGTGTGACAGTGGCCTCGATTGCCCAGGGCTACACCGTCTCGGCTTCTACAGCCAAACCGGCTACCGCATCCCAGCCCATTCCCTTGCGTACTAGGACTGGCTCCTCATCGGTCAAATCCAGCACCGTCGATAGATGAGATTCCAGTGGCTCATCGTCATCAATGACAATATCCACCAGCTTTTCTAGCCGATCGAATAGCTCTGCCTTGGAAATGCGATCGCCCGGTTCAACAATGCCCGATGCGGCAGATGTAGAAATAATGGGATTTCCCAATTCTGTCAGCAAGGCTTGGCAAATGGCATGATCGGGCACCCGAATACCTGTGGTACGGCGCTTGGGTTCCATCACCAACTTGGGCACCTGCTTGGTGGCGGGAAGCAAAAAGGTGTACGGGCCAGGGATCAGCCGCTTCAACAGGCGATAAGTCGAATCGCTGACATAGGCATAAGCCGCAATATTGGACAGCGACGAACACAAAAAGGTGAGCGGCTTATCGTTGGCAAGGCGCTTAATTTGGCGAACCCGATCGATCGCGCTTTTGGCGTTGAGGTCGCAGCCGATCGCATACACCGTATCGGTGGGATACAGCACAATTGCCCCTTGGCGCAGCGCTTTGGCCACTTGCTCCATGGTGCGCTGTTGGGGAGTGGTTGGGTGAACGTGGTAAACGGTAGCCATAGCCAGAAAAACAATACAACCAAAAACAACAATCAATCCGCCAAACCATCACTTGGCAAAAGCAATCTGCACAGCAACAGCCGTTGGCAACCAGATGTAGGACTTGCATGAGGAGAGAAGGCGATCGCCCAGCCCTCTGTTCTCGTCCGTAGCAAGATCACAGATGTATCCACAGTTACGGTTTAGTGTCGGGGGTTCGATGCAGCTTGACTATCCATTGGGCTGAAAACTTAATGTTGATCCCAGGAAATTCCAACGGGTGCCCCTGAAAAACCTGCCGAGGATCTAACCTTGCTGAAGCACAAGGTTGGTTTCAGCCCAATTCGCAAGCAAAATTTATGCGGTATCGTCCACAAGCACCGGAGTTCGCCGTAGTGTGAAAGAAAGGCGATCGCGCAGACCCCATCTCCGGTTTCATTCTCATAAATCCATAGTAGCTATGACGAAGATTGCATATCTTGAGTGCCCAACGGGAATTGCAGGCGACATGTGTTTAGGCGCATTAATTCATGCGGGTGTCCCCATCGAATTCTTAATCACCCACCTCAATCAACTGGGGATCGCTCAGGATTTTGCTCTACGGGTAGAAACCGTGCTGCGCAATGGGCAAGCTGCAACCAAACTCCACGTTGAGCTGCTGAAATCGACAGAGCAGGGGCATGGCGGCGATCGCGAAGCCGGGGTTGATCCCCACTTCACCTTTGCTCACAATGCCAGCTCGACAGCCAGTTCCCCAACCCATCACCCTGCTGGCCATAGCCATGAGCATCATCATGGACATGAGCATGGGCATTCCCACAATCCCAAGCATTCGCACCATCCGGATCACCCTCATGCGCATGACCATGGGCACCACCCCGACGCTGCCCATCTCCCCTCTGGTGCAGAAGCGGGGCCTTCCAGCCATAGCCATCCTCAAGGCCGCTGTCTCGCCGACATTGAAACCATGATTGGCAACGGTCATCTTCCGCCTCGTGCCCAAGCCTGGAGTTTAGCAATTTTTCGGCAGTTGGCCGAGGCCGAAGCCGCCGTCCACGGTATGACTGCAGATACCATCCATTTTCACGAAGTTGGCGCAACCGATGCCATTGTCGATATTGTGGGCACGTGCTTGGGTCTGGACTGGCTAGAAATTGATGAACTGTACTGCTCGGCGTTGCCCGTTGGTGGGGGAACCATTTGGGCAGCCCATGGCCGCTTGCCCGTGCCTACCCCGGCGGTGCTCAAGCTGTTTGAACTGGGGCAAGTCCCTGTCTACAGCAATGGGATCGAGCGCGAACTGGTGACTCCGACAGGAGCCGCGATCGCCACGACCCTAGCAACCGATTTTGGGGCACCGCCTCCCATGGTGCTGCACCGCGTGGGGTTGGGAGCTGGCGCACGCGATTTGCAAATTCCCAATATTCTGCGGCTATGGATTGGCGATCGCCGCGAAAGTTCAGCAGGCCATACCAAAACCGCTCATTCCACCCAGGCTCACCCACGTTCTGGCATACCAGGGCTGACTCCATCCACAACAGCCCCAGCGATCGCCAAAGCCAGTGCACCCGACGCCACCCCGCAAACGGTGGCTGTCCTCGAAACGCAAATTGATGATCTGTCCCCCCAGGCGATCGCCTACACAACACAACTCCTGCTCAGCCAGGGAGCCCTGGATGTGTTTACCCAACCTGTCACCATGAAAAAGTCACGCTTGGGCACACTCATCACCGTTATTTGTCTCCCCGAGCAAGCCAAAGCCTGCGAGCAAACCTTATTTCAAGAAACCACCACGCTGGGAATTCGTCGATCGATGCAACAACGCACCATCTTAGAGCGATCGATCGACATGGTAGAAACAGCATACGGAGCAGTACGCATCAAAGTTGCGCACGACCCATCTACGGGTAGCCTGCTCAACATTCATCCCGAATATGATGATTGCGCTCAGCTTGCCCAACAACATCAGGTTGCATGGCAAACAGTGCACCAAACTGCACTGCAAGCATGGCACCAGCAAAAAGCAGCTACCAGCCGGATTTAGAAAATCAAATATCTAGAAGAACAAATATCTAGGAAATCAAAAGTTTAGGAAATTAATGGCAGTCGAAGGCGATTTTTCACCTGCTTACACAAGCGCAACTCTGTGCCATCTGGATTCCAAAGCACCTGATCAAAAATTTGGTGCAGAATATATAGGCCACGGCCACAATCCTGCTGGTGTTCAAATAAAGAAGAATCACAATCGTTGGTGCATGGACAGGAAGGATCAAACCCTGGCCCCTGATCCGCTATAATCCACCAATGTTCCTCATCTAGAATGAAGAACTCCACCAAAACAGTTTTATTGGGATCTAGTTGATTGCCATGCTTGGCAGCATTCACTAATGCCTCTTGCAGCCCTAGCCGGATCTCTGCCCTCCAGCGATTGGGAACATCAGACATGAGCAAGTCTAAAACCGGACCGAGATGCAGCGTAGAGGCAAAACTTACAGTGCCCCACCTGCGCCCAGCGGTACGAGGTGTGATTGCTATCACGCAGTAAACCTCACAGCATTCAAATGGATTGGTCGGTCTACCCTGAATCCATTGGGATATTCTCATGGTATCACATCCATTTGGCTGCCCAGGAGATCTTCATTGGGGATCATCTGCATTTTGGCTGAGCTTTCATCACCCGAAAGCTGAGAGTTGGCAAGCGTTTGGCTGATTTCTCACGCTAGGCGATCGCAGAGGATCAGCCAATTTCTCACGCGTTGTCGATGGGTTAGCAGGTCTCAGGTTTCCGTACAGTTCGGTTCATGGTTGCGATCGCATTCAGGCTCTCTTAACGAAATAAACCCTGAAGTCCTGAATCCGATCCCCAAAGTGATGCGTTGTCATTCAAAACGCAGAATTGCGATTCGTTCTCGTTTTATCGGGCGATCGCACGAATGGATATGCAATAGCCTTAAAACTTAGTCAGAGACGCTTCAGGAAATACCTACCAGCAGAGTCTGTCCGATTTGAGCTTGGGTTGAACACGAATGGAAATGAATTAAGCAATCAGCCCAACCGAGCGAAGAATGAAGTTGAGAATGGAACTGACAATGCTAAGGGCGATCGCACCGATAATGGCACTACCAATGCCCCAGCGAAGGCGAAATCCTTGAACCAACCACGCTGTCAGCCCAAATACAATAATGCTGCCAATCAACGGAATCAAACCTAAACTCACAATTGCCGTTGAGGTTCTAAACCAATCGGGAAAGAGATAGTAAATGCCATTAAAGGCACCAATAATGCCACCCGCAACGAGGGCAATGATGGGGTTTTCAATTTCAACTCCGGTTGGCAGTTTAGAAACAATGAGTAAGCTAACAGCAAGAATCACGACTGAAATTAGAAATCCGGCCATGATGGGGCTCCTCAAAACCTAAATACCCTCTCATAAAACGCGAAAACCATTTTTCTGTAAAGTGCAGGTCAACAGAATTTACTTTAGGGATTTGGATATCTTTCTGGAGTGGTTTATAGCTGGATTAAAGACGGGTATTGAGCAATCATTTCGTCATAACTGAGGGTGTCACGCGCATCTTGAGAAGTCCAAATCAACTCGTAAACTAAAAGATCGTATGGTGCGATCGCCCCTAGTCGTTGCAGAACTTCTCGCAGCTCATCTGTCGAATGAACCTGGTTCACCATTGGGCGATCGTGCGTGGTGGCAATCAGCAACGTCACAATCATGTAGGCGCCAGAGTCGGATAAGCGGGAGCGAGCGGGAGTTTGGCGCTGCAAGCTACCACCTACATTCACCAACGTTTCAGTTCTAAATTTGCTGCGCTCTTCAATCGAAAGTTGCTCAAACCGGGCAGCAGCGGCTTCTCGACTGTTGAGGGTTTGCGATCGCACGCGGGCATGGCTCCAGTACTGGGGCGATCGCAGCAGGGTAAGCACCGTTTCACGCAAAGTTTCGGATAGTCCTAGCCGAGTACTCAAGTTGGAGCGCTCGGTCAAGATTGTGAGCGATCGCGATGTTGCCCATCGCACGTTGCTCATTCCCCATCCCTACGAAGACGGCATGGCCGAAGCGTGGATTGCCAAGCATACTGGGGATTTTGGCGATCGCCGTACGGCCACCTTTGCGATGGTGGAGCGCGATCGCAACCATCTGTGCGGTGCCATTGGGTTGGGCATCGATCGCGACCATAACATTGCCGAGCTGGGCTACTGGGTTGGCAAACCGTTTTGGGGCAATGGCTACTGTACCGAAGCGGCTAAAGAAGTCATCCGCCATGGCTTTACTAGCCTGAAGCTGCATCGCATCCACGCCGCACACTTTGTGCGCAATCCCGCATCGGGCGCGTCATGCAAAAGCTGGGAATGCAAGCCGAGGGCTGCCAGCGACAGCACACCCCAAAGTGGGGCCAGTATGAGGATGTCATGCTATACGGTCTGTTGAAAACGGAATGGGAAGCTCAGCAAGTTGACCAAACTCAAGCACACCTGCACCCGCTCGCTAACCTCCAACTCACGAACCTGCATCCAGCTCGCTAAACAGCGCAGATAGCATTGTATTGGATAGCAAAAAGCCTTCGGGACTGGTGAACCAGAGGCGATCGTCCTGCCAGTTGACTAAACCCTGCCGCCGATAGGGCTCCAGCACCGTGAGCACCCGTTGCACCACCGCCGGGCCAAACTGCTGCGTTAATGTGTCCAGGCTCAAGCCCTCAGCCAGCCGCAACCCCAGCATCAACGTATCCAGCAATTGATCCGTGAACGTCGCTGGTTCAACATCCACCACGGCTTGTTCATCCAGCCAGGTATAGTAGGCAGCGCGAGTGCGGGGTCGGCTAAACCGCTGTCCCTGCACATAGCTGGCAGCCGCCATCCCAAAACCGTAGTAAGCGCGGTTTTCCCAATACACGCGATTGTGGCGGCACTGGTATCCCAATTTTGCATAGTTCGAAATTTCGTAATGCTCGAACCCAGCGGCGGTGAGCCGATCGTGGGCAGCGCGATACATGCGGCTGGTGGCTTCATCGCTGGGCAGGGGTGCTTCGCCCGGAGTGTAGCGCTTACCAAACACCGTTCCTGGCTCAATGGTCAGGTCATACACCGAAAGATGGGTGGGATCAAGCGCGATCGCCCGTTCCAGCGAGTCCAGCCAGTGGGCCACCGTAAGCCCCGGCAACCCCGAAATGAGATCCAGGCTCACGTTCGTCACCCCAGCCTCGCGCAAGACCTGCACCGCCACGGGAATATCTGCCGGGGTATGGGTGCGGCCACAGGCCGCCAACAGATCCGCCTGAAAAGCCTGTGCCCCCAAACTCACCCGCGTCACGCCTGCCGCCACATAGCCCTGCGCCTGCGCCAAGTCAAAGGTTCCAGGATCCATTTCCATCGAAATTTCGGCATTGGGTGCAAGGCCAAATTGGTGCGCCAGTGCCGTTAACACCTGCTGCACTTGTGCCGCCGACAGTAAGGACGGCGTTCCCCCACCAAAAAAGATCGTTTGCAATGGCTGGCCCAAGGCAGGCGTCAGCGCAATTTCTCGATAGAGCTGGCTGACATAGTCTCGAATGGTGCCCGAATCGTCGCCCCGCGTGCGATCGCCCACCACCGAAATGGGAAAATCGCAGTAAAAGCAGCGCCGCCGACAAAAGGGAATATGAATGTAAGCAGCAGTTGGTGGGGCAAACGTCAGAATAGTCGAGGCTGGGGCCGATTCAGAGGCAGGTTGCGGAGTAGACATTGCAGCGGTAGCCAGGTCTGGTGAGTGGCGATTGGTCTCGTTGGTAGGGGCCACGCGTGCACTCCTGAAATGTGAACCGAAATGTTACGCAAACGACTTGCAAAACGAGTTAATAACTGATGACCTATAATGATGCTGAGCACCTGTGACCCTAGATCTGACGCGGCTTTGGCCGACCTGCTCTATCCCTTCACATACCGACTCGGTAGCGATCGCCCTTGGTGGTTTCTCGGAGCGTAAGGGTGCACTTGCCCAAACCCAGAGATGGACTGGATTATGCTTGACGCGATTATCGTCATCTCCTTCATCCTAGCAGGGGTCGGAATCGGCTTTTATAGTGTCGATTTTCTTCCCGACGAAACCCTTCGCCAAGTGTCAAACATTGAAGGGCTGAGCTTGGTTATTGCTGGGTTTGGGGGCATTATCGGTTTGGCGCTGGGCCTGGTTGCCCAAACAACCTACCAGCGATTGGAACGCCAGGTGCGCGAAATGCCAGTCGATCTGCTGCTGAGCCGTTCGGTGGGGCTGGTGCTGGGTCTGCTGGTGGCAAACCTGATTCTCCTCCCAATTTTTTTGCTGCCGATTCCGCCCGATTTTTCCTTTATTAAGCCCATGGCAGCCGTTTTGGGTAGTGTCATTTTTGCGGCCACCGGGGTGAACTTGGGAGGTGCCCATGGGCGATCGCTCCTGCGGTTGATCAATCCCAACAGTGTGGAAACCTTGCTGGTTGCCGAAGGCACGCTAAAGCCTGCCGCCAGCAAAGTGTTGGACACTAGCTGCATCATCGATGGACGCATCGAAGACATTTTGGCAACGGGCTTTTTGGAAGGGCAAATTTTGGTGCCGCAGTTTGTGCTGCAGGAGCTTCAGCTCATCGCCGATGCTTCAAACGATCAAAAGCGCACACGCGGGCGACGCGGATTAGATATTCTCAAGCGGCTAAAAGAAGCCTATCGCGACAAAATCGTGATTCATTCCGCTGACTACGACGATATTTCCACAGTGGATGCCAAGCTGGTACGTTTGGCACAAGACATTAACGGCACACTGCTGACCAACGACTACAACCTGAATAAAGTGGCCAGTTTGCAAAAGGTAGAAGTGCTGAACATCAATGATTTGGCACAGGCGATGCGTCCTAGCTATTTACCGGGAGATTTTTTGGATCTCAAAATTTTGAAGCAGGGGAAAGAACCCGATCAAGGAGTGGGATACCTGAACGACGGCACCATGGTAGTCGTAGAAGCGGGCGATCGCCTGATTGGTGAAGAGGTTTCGGTCATTGTGACTGGCTCGCTACAAACCTCCGCCGGACGCATGATCTTTGCCCGTCCACAAGACTCTAGCCAGGGCAGTGCCAGCGAAGGCTCTAAGGTTTCGCGTAGCTAGCCCCCATGAGCCGTACCCGTCGCAATCGAGAGAAGTCGTGCGATCGCTGCCATCAACTCGCTTCAGTTTTGTACCGCATTCAATGGGATGAGCTGAACCAGTGGCATTTTGTGTGCGATCGCTGCTACCCCACCGTTAGCATCAATAATCCTCACTACCTCTATGGCGGCACCTGGAAAGCCAAAAAATAGCCCGAAAAAATATAGGACTTACGCACTTCATCCGAAAAACCAGGGGGTTTGAATAATTTTTGAAGCGACTAGCGCTTCAAAAATTATTCAACTTCGCCCGTCCTGGAATAGCCCGAAAAACTGAGAAGAGCAGGTCCATGGGCCTGCTCTTCTCAGTCTGTGCTTTGAGCTGTGCTTGGAGCTATGCCAGTTCAGCCATCGGCGGCAAACTCACGCAGCTTCAGTCCTTAGGCGGAGACGAAGTCGAGGGAGGGAATGACCGCTGCACCTGCCTTGTCTTGGATGACCGCCACCACATCGGTTGTGCCCTTGTGGTAGATCACCGTATCCAAAGCGCTGCTGCCCACACCATAGTAAGACACGTCCTTCACCTCGTACTGGCTCAGGTTCAGCTTCACCTTGTCGCCTTCGGCATAGTTGAAGTCTTTGATAATCGCATACCCGGCTCCCTTGTAGAAGTTGCCATAGGCATCGCCCACCACAAACGTGTCGGCTCCGGCTCCACCCGTCATCTCGTCGTACTCGTAGGAGTTGTTGCCATAGCCGCCGCCATGCATCACATCGTTACCCGCTTCTCCAAAGATTTTGTCGGTGCCGCTGCCACCGTAGATGGTGTCGTTGCCGTAGTAGCCCAACAGGGTATCGTTGCCAGAACCACCTGAGATGTAGTCGTTGCCATACCAGCCATCGATGTAGTCGTTGCCCGCTTCACCATAGGCATAGTCATTGCCGGTGCCAGCGTAGATTTTGTCGTTGCCGTTCCAGCCGTAGAGGGTGTCGTTGCCGCCATATCCGTAGAGGGTGTCGTTGCTGTTGCCGTAGCTGATGGCGTCGAGCAGGTTGTTGAAGGCGTTACCAGAGAGAATAGCCATGGTTTGTTACTTCCAGAAATAGGGGGTTGTTTCGTGGGAGGGGTCACCGGAGTGGTTTGCTTGCCTGTGTCCCTCTAAAGAGCTATCGGGTGTAAGAGGAGGCGTTATGCAAAAATCTGGAAAATTCTTCGACAACCTGTTTGTGTGGATCAGGTGTGGATCAGCGAAGAAGGCTCTAATGCTGACTGATTCGGATTTTTGGGCCAAGCGGAGATGATGACTAGCCCTTGTAACCAACAGTTTGACCAGCAGTTTGACCAGCGGTTGGGGCGAACAAAGGCTGTGGATTCAAGCCAGGTTGCAGTTGGTCACTAAAAAGCAGCACGGACTTAGACATGGAATAGGGCGATCGCACTCCATCGATAGCGATCGCCCGACTAAACCATTAGTGCATCTAGCGGCTAGATTGCATCCAGATTTGCATAAAAAATGAGTGCCAAAACCCGGGGACTAAGGGTTTATAGCACTCATGAGTTAGCTCAGAATTGAAGGAAACCAAAGCCAATGGGGGCAAATTGGCCGTGGAATAGATAAAGAGGGTTTGGGAAACGGGTTCAACGCGCCCCCAAACCCGCGTTGCCTTTAGGCCAGAGAGAAGTTGCTGGAAGCTTGGCCCAGCACGCTGCCTACAGGCCCTTGCGATACATAGCCAACGCGCTCGTTTCCGTTTACTCCGGTGTAGTACACACGGATATAGCGGCGACCATTTTCGAGGTAGCTATCCGCAGGATTGGTGACGAACACGAAGCTATTGGCAGCAGGGCCATCATTTTGAGGAGAGCCAGGCACATGGTAGGCGGCCAAACCTTGGCTCAGTTCGGGGGTATTGCGCAAGCGATAGCGCTGACCCTTTTGCATTCCAGAAGAGGCGGCCTTGAGGTGGGTGGACTGTACCCAACCGACAACAGGCTCTTTGATTTGAGCCAAGCCATCGCCCACAACTCCGGTCAGTTTCACGACGCTTTCGGCATTCAGTTCGCGAACAGATTTGGCCAGGCTGGTGTGTGCAAAAACGTTAATTTTGCGGTTAGTGGCGCGAAGTTGGTCAATTAGCTCTTCTTTTTCGAAAATGGCGACCATATCTAAGGAATCTCCCGTCTTTTCTTCGTTTCTCGCAAGTTTGTGACTTGCGGTGGTTGTGAAGTTAACATCATCCGTCATGAGTAGAATTTCGGAGATTCCTCAATAAACTTTTGTAAATTCATTGAGTTTTGGCCTGCATGAGCGCTTAAAAGCCGTGATTTTACGGAGATTTCGGGCGATCGCGCTTTTCCCAAGCTTGGGTCGTTGGACTCACAAACCAGAACGAACAGGCCAAATCAACCCTTCTGTGGACCCACCATCCCACAGCACGATGGATCAATTTGCATTTGGATATGCAGGTTGATGAGCCCATACCCTCCCAAGAGGTACAAAAAAACAGGCGATAAGGACATCATGTGCCTCATCACCTGTTCTCAGCAGTAAGCAGCAGCTTGTTGGCAAGCGTTACTCGTAGGTTACGGAAGCAAGCGCTTCAGCCAAAAAGTCGATGGCATCGGCAAATTCTTCGTCATCAAAATCGCTTTCGTCAATCCCATCCAAAACCGCATCGCAAGCCACATCTAGGTAGACTTCGCCTGCCTCGTTGAACTCAATTCCCATATCTGCTAGCTCCTCAAAAGAAGCATCACACAGAACGATCAGGTTGTTCTCTAGGGCATCTACCTCTTCAACAGACATTTCTTGAGCGGAAACAGGAGCACTTAAGCCTGCACCCAATGCAAAGAACACACCTGTAGAGAGGGCAACTAATTGCTTCAAGGATTTCATAGAGTTAATTCTCCTTAAGTGAACTCATAGAGATTTTTTTAGGAAAAATCTGCGTCTCATTCACTGTAGGATGCTCAAACTCTAGAGTCTGTAGCGTTTTCACGGAAAGTAATTCAAATATTTTTTGATCGACTAAAAATATCCGTATATTCATTCTGGTGCTTTCATCTTTTGTCTTTGGAGAGCATTATTCAAAAGTACTGTTTCCTTCAAATTGGCGATCGCACGCTCCATCCAATTTCAAAATATTCACCACATAAAAAACACTGCGAGAAAAAGATCCCGCAGTTGCAAATGAGTTAATTCTTCTGTATTCGAGCCAAGAAACCTAAGTTAACTCACACGGCTTGCAGGCAAATACAACACATGTGGCTTGGTTTTAATTTCTTTCTGGTCACCCAGTTTTCGTTTCTGGCCCTCTAGCCAATTCACGAGCTGATAATTGTCTGGATAGTACTGCTGCATAAACTGAATGAAATCATTCAATGCGCAGGGTTTATGGTAACCACCCATATAGTGCTCATGGAATTGCTTATGCACTTCTTCGCTAATTGTAATCAAGTTATCCAAACAATCTGCAATATGGGGATATTCAGACTTTGAATACAAGTGATGAGCTACTAAATTGCAAGACTCAATGCTATTTGATCGCTTGCCAGTCACTAAGCATTTCTTGCCGTCACGTCTTTTAGCCTGCTTCAAGGCTTTCTCCATTTTGCTTTGACGGTTAAGAATTTGCTTAACAATGTCTTCTACTTGAGAACTTATGACATGACCAACATCCTTACATTCTTCTTTGCGGTTTTTGCGTGTTAGTCGCTTAGAGAATGATTGGGATAGCTTGAAGATACCAGTTAATGAATAATAAATCCCTTCGCCAGGCATGAACTCGTCATAATCCTGTCCTTTAATCAAAGGATTTTCGCTCTTTTGGGTATGCTCAGCCATTTTGGATAAGTAATCAGAACGAGTTCCAAAAATAGCAACTGTGTCTGCCCGAGAAATCCAAAACTGATCACGTCGTTTTATTAATGAAGAACAATTGTCCGTGATCTTTTTCCGAATAAAGCTTTGACGAATTTTTTTACGATACCCTGTAAACCAATCTTTTAGTTTCTCAAACAGATTAAGTTGCTGATTCGATTCTAAATATCTAGCAATTGTGTAGGCACCCGACTGAGTGTATTCACGCAGTCCCGCGCCATTTACAATCCGATAATCTTTACCTTCGTTTAATTCCCATTCATCATCGGGAATAGAATCAAAGAATTTCTGAACTTCGAGAAGCTTATCTGATGAAATTTGCAAGGTCTCGATCAGCTGCTTGCTAGTAATGTAAGTTTCAGCCATGGCTAGAATTTTTCGGTTAGGCTCTTATAGAACACAGTCAAACGATTAAAAATTTCTGCATCACCAGTCTCACGATCAGGATGATAAGTTTGGCTGAGATTGTAATAAGCCTTCTTCACATCTTCTGTGCTTGATGTTTTTGGATCCAATCCAAACACTTTCCAAGGCTTGTCGTATTTGAAGATATCGATGCCGTTTATACAGCCGTATCCAGTCTCGTACTCTTCAGTAGGGATGACAGCAACCACTTTTCGATAAATCGTTTCCCAGCCAGCTTTCTTACTGAGATCGAGCTTTCCAAGTCCACTCGTTGCTAATTGAAAAGCATTCGACTTCTTCAGCGCAGCTGTGTCTTTAACTTGAAAATAATCGTAGACAGCTTTCTTCAGTTCAGGAAGTGTTAGCGGTTTTGGTTCTGGAGAGAGGACAAACAGAGCAAACTGATTGAGAATAGATTCGTCGTAGCCGTGCTTAGCTGCAAGCTTTTTAATTTCAACCTCGATGCGAGGCGTAATCTGAGGTTCCGATTTAGCACGCTGCGGTTTCTTTTTGGCAGCCATAGTATTTGCCTAATGATGTGGGGCTGGGATTTTCTTCCACTAAAAATCAGCATTCCCACGTGGAATGGAAGTAGAAACACGGACAACCCAACATTTTCGATCTTCATGAAAATGAAATCGATTTTGGTGGGTTTGTTAACGGCTGCTTTGTAATTGTGCGTCTTGCTTCCAATGCGCCCGCGAATGAATTGCAGACTTATGGAGAAAAGCCTGTTGAAACAGACAGGAGCGATCGCCCCATACTTTTGATGTGGCTTTACAGCAGGGCGGCGGCTCGTTCGGCCAGCTTCGATCGCTCCCCTTTAAGAAGCGTAATGTGAGCCGCTAGCGGATCATGCTTAAACCGCTCCACTACGTAAGTTAGGCCATTACTTGCGGCATCGATGTACGGGTTATCAATTTGCTCCACATCACCCGTCAAAATAATTTTGGTGCCTTCTCCAGCGCGGGTGAGGATGGTTTTTACCTCGTGGGGTGTGAGGTTTTGAGCTTCATCCACAATTAAAAATTGCTTGGGAATGGTGCGACCCCGAATGTAGGTCAACGGCTCAATTTGCAGCAAACCTTGCTCCATCAATTCCTCATAGCCGCGCCACCAGCGAGTGTGTTTGCCAAAGCCCTCTTGCAAGCTAAAGATCAGGTCAAAGTTGTCATACAGAGGCTGCATCCAGGGCGACAGTTTCTCGTTCACATCACCCGGAAGGAAGCCCAAATCGCGACCCATGGGCACAATCGGGCGCGAAATGAGCAAGCGGCTGTAGGTGCCTTCCTCTAGTACTTTTTGCAATCCGGCAGCGATCGCCAGCAGGGTTTTTCCAGTTCCCGCCTTGCCCACCAGCGTCACCAGCGAAATCGAATCCCGCAGCAGCATTTCCAGCGCAAACTTTTGCTCGCGGTTGTGGGGCTGAATGTGCGACACGCCCGAGTGCGGCAGCTTCGCTAAAGGCACAATTTTGCGGGTTTCGCCATCCACAATGCCCAGTGCGGTGTGATCGGGATTGGTGGAGTTGATCAGGGTAATCGCCTGATTGGGATAGAAATCGCGATCGCTGGCAATGCCGCCCCCTTTGAACAGTTGGTCGAGCTGAGCCGGGTCAACCATCAGTTCCGTGGAACCAACGTATAGGCCCTCCACATCCACCTTGTCGGTTTCGTAATCCTGCGCGTTTAGCCCCAACGCATCGGCTTTAATGCGCAGGTTGGTGTCTTTGCTAACCAGGGCAACCGGGCATTGGCACTTGTGCTTTAGCTCCATGGCAACGGCCAAGATCGCGTTATCGCCGCGATCGCCTTCCAGTTCCGGCGGCAGGCTAAACAGCGTTTCGCGACTACACAGCGCCACTCGTAGCGACCCACCGTTGTTAATGGTGACGCCCTTGATTAAATGTTCTTCTTGCCGGAGAGAATCCAGCAGGCGCGAGACTTCGCGGGCGTTGCGTCCGGTCATATCGGGCTGGCGTTTGAAGCGATCCAGCTCCTCAATTACCGTAATCGGCAAGACAACGTCGTTCTCCTCAAAACGCAATATTGCTGATGGGTCGTGAAGCAATACGTTTGTATCGAGAACTACAACTTTTTTCATCAAAATCGGAAGATGCGTCGTTACATCCAGCAAGGTGACGATTCTGGAAGCACAGTCTGGGATCATGACACCCAAACTGCTTTCAGCCTGTGCCCAATGTACATCGCCTGACCTAGGTTGCGGGCTTGTGTAACAAAACCGCAACGTCTATTCAGCTCGATTGGCCCCTGAATGAGAAATTTGCAGCTGCAACAGGGCGATCGCCTCGTCGCACCAGTCGATCCAGCTTTGCGCATGACGCAGGCCGCGTCGCAGCGTGAGATAGCGCAACGCATCGGCATGGGGCAACTGATCAGGCTGGGCGAAATAGGTAGATTCGATGTGGCGGTAGGTTGCAAGGCGATCGCCATAAAACCGCCGATGTCGCTGCACTTCCTGAATCAGAACAGGGGTTGGGGCGATCGCACCTGCATACAGCTTGACTAATAGGTCTTCTTTTAGCGGCGCAGTTTCGGTTGGCTCTGCGATCCAGTCTCGCAATGCTTGCAGCCCAGTTGTCGTTGCTCGATACAGCTTTTTGTCGGGTCGTCCGGTTTGGGCAATCGTGTCCGACTCGACCCAGCCCTGCGCTTCCAGCTTGGCCAACTCGCGATACACCTGCTGATGCGTCGCCTTCCAAAAAAAGCCAACGGATGAGTCGAACTGCTTGGTGATGTCGTAGCCACTAGCGGGGCGATCGCTCAAAAGCGACAGAATTGCGTGGGCAAGTGCCATGAAACATCTCTAACAATAATATGCAACTTTTTTAATATACACAGGTTGACATATGTAATTTTGCGCATATAGACTGAGTGCATTCTTCAAATGCAACTTGTTGCATATTGAGCCTGGTTTATCAAGTCATCCCCCATCTCCAACCCAACTCCACGTTCTCCAACACCAGACATCCCTAAACCCCGTCCACGGCATTGCTGCACACCCTAGCCCGGTTCCCATCTGCCAGGAACCAGGCAACCATCTCACTCCAAAATCCAAAACCCAAACCCCAAAACCCAAAACCCAACCCAGGAGACCCACCATGACATCCCCCGCGATCGCAACCAGCCGCCCACACCGTTCCAATCAAGTCATTGCCAGCCGCTTCACCGCCAATACCGACGAACCCGTGGTAGTGTTCCTCATCGGAATCCGCATCAACAGCTTGTTGGCCATTTCGAAATGGCTACCCACCGCACAAGCCATGACACCCATGATGAAAACGCTGTATACGCATCCCGAAAAGGGCTTTTTGGGCGCAGAGCAGTTTCTCTACTGGCGAGGATTCATGTTGTTGCAATACTGGCGATCGCACGAAGACTTGCAGCGATTTGCCCACAGCCCCAGCGATCCCCACCGGGCAGCATGGCAGCGCTTCTACCAATCCGTTGGCACCGATGGCAGTGTGGGAATTTGGCACGAAACCTACAGCGTGCAACCCGGACAAATGGAAACCATCTATGCCAATATGCCGCCGTTTGGACTGGCCAAAGCAACCGAAGTGCGGCCTGCAACGGGAGCGCGATCGACCGCCACAGGCCGCATGCAAACCGCCCACACGCCCCACGCCTAGGGTGCAGTTTGCAGCGAGTTTTAAGCGCTGCCCTCGGTTACACCTGTACCGAAGAATCGGAGATTGCCACAGAGTGAGTCGGGCTGGGAAGGATACATTCCTGCCGCATAAGGCCATATTCCAGCCCTTCCACCACGGCACGGTAGGATGCCTCGATAATGTTGGCCGACACACCAACGGTCGTCCAGCGCTGATGGCCGTTGCTGGATTCAACCAATACTCGGGTTTTGGCTGAGGTGCCCGCCCCGCTATCCAAAATGCGTACTTTGTAATCGGTTAGGTGAAAGGTGGCGATCGCCGGATACACATTCACCAATGCCTTTCGCAGCGCCGCATCTAGTGCCGAAACAGGGCCATTGCCCTCCGCCGCTTCCAGGTAATCTTTGCCGTACACCGCCACTTTAATCGTCGCCAGAGCATTGCTGGAGCCATCCAGATTGATGGGCTGCATATCGCACCGCACCTGAAAGCCCTTAATTTCAAAGAATTGGGGTCGTTGCCGCAATGCCTCACGCATCAACAACTCAAAGCTGGCTTCTGCTGCTTCAAACTGGTAGCCCTCGCTTTCCAAGGCTTTGAGGTGCAGCAAAATCTCTCGACAGGCGGGATCATCCTTATGCAAATCAATCCCAAAGGTGCGGGCTTTGGCCAACACGTTACTCAGTCCCGCCTGATCGGAAATCACAATGCGACGACGGTTGCCGACTTGTTCGGGCTGAATGTGCTCATACGTGAGGGGATTGCGTTGCACCGCACTTACATGAATCCCGCCCTTGTGGGCAAAGGCCGACAGCCCCACAAAGGGAGCGTGGTCGTCGGGAGCCAGGTTCACAATTTCGCTGATCAAGCGGCTGGAGTCGGTGAGCATTTCCAATTGGCGATCGCCCACGCACTCATACCCCAGCTTCAGCTGCAAGTTCGGGATCACAGTACATAGGTTGGCATTGCCGCAACGCTCGCCATAGCCGTTGATGGTGCCCTGCACCATGCGTGCCCCTTCCATGACCGCGGCGATCGCATTCGCTACTGCCGTCCCCGAGTCGTTGTGGGTGTGAATGCCAATATGAGGCAGAACTTCCATGCCATCGGGATCAGCAACCGTAAGCCCAGCCGAGAGCACAAACGATCGTACCGCTCTCACAATCTCACTGACCTCATGGGGCAAGGTGCCACCGTTGGTATCGCACAACACCAGCCACTCGGCCCCACCTGCGATCGCCGCCCCCAGCGTTTGCAGCGCATAGTCGGGATTGGCCTTGTAACCATCAAACCAGTGCTCCGCGTCGTAAATCACCCGCCGCCCCTGACTGCGAAAGTAGGCCAAGGTATCGCAAATCATTGCCAGGTTTTCGTCGAGACTAGTCTTCAGCCCCTCTGTCACATGCAGATCCCAGGATTTGCCAAACACCGTTACCCACCGTGTTCCAGCAGAGAGAATGGGCTGAAGCATGGGGTCTTCGGCAGCGGTACGGCCCGGTCGGCGGGTCGAACAAAACGCCACTACCTCTGCCTGGGACAGCGGCTCCTCTTTAAGCTGCCAAAAGAACTGCACATCTTTTGGATTGGCCCCAGGCCAGCCGCCCTCAATAAATGGGATGCCCATGTCATCGAGCTGGCGGGCAGTGCGGAGCTTATCTTCCAGCGATAGCGACATGCCCTCACGCTGAGCACCGTCGCGCAACGTCGTGTCGTAGATCCAGATGCCGTTTGAGGCGGGAGAGGAGTGAGTCATAGTTTTTCTAACAAGTTTCAACACGGTGAGCGTTGGGAACGTGGGGAAACCAGAGCCACAGGTTCAACCAGAACCAAAACGCTTCAAATTTGAAGAAATGTAACCTTACACTGATAAAAGAATTCTGAAGGGAGCCGATTGCCCCCCATCGGGTACAGAGCTGCACGGCTTCTCTCCAATTCACCGGATTGCCAACGCGAGGAACCCCAAAACCATGCCAATCGTACAGGCTCAAGGCAGAGCGATCGCCTGTGAAACTGGAGCAAACCTGCGCCACGTTCTATTACAGCAGGGGATTGAACTTCACAACCAGCACTCCACGATTATTAACTGTCGGGGGCTGGGCACTTGTGGCACCTGCGCAGTCGAGATCGAAGGCGAAGTCTCTCCTCAAAACTGGCGAGAGCAAACGCGACTTGCCCTACCTCCCCATTCTGCCGCGCAATCTCGTCGGTTGGCATGCCAAACCCAAGTCCTGGGCAATGTGCGCGTGACCAAGTACAACGGGTTTTGGGGTCAGGGATCACAGCCTGTGTGGACGGCAGAGAAATCGGGAGATTCCTGAGCGAAACAGATGTATCTGCGCGATGATGAAGAGGTGAGACCACGAAATCGAGTGTGAAGGGCAGCATGAGCCTGCTGGCATTCTTCATCAACCGGGGTTGCACCGTACATCGACACACTGATGGAAATCACGAAGGTGAGGGAGACTCCACCATGGGAGGACTAACAGAAGTACTTGGATTCTTGATTGTGTTTGGCCTGCTGGCGGCACTGGTTGGCACCTTGGCAACGGGGGTTGTTCGCATTATTGGCTTTGGAGTGCTAGTGGCACTAGCCCTGATTATTGGTACTCCTACCTTTCGGGCCCAGGTTGCGAACGTGCCGGTACTCAACCGCATTTTTCCATCTCGCAGCAATAATGAAGCCATTCAGTCGGCTCCATCCACCACCTTTCCGACCGATCCCCGCTATAACGGCACCACGGGCGGCACGGGGGTTCCGCCAACTGGCACGACAAGTGGCGGCGTTCCGCCAACCGGGACCACCAGCGGCGGCATTCCGCCAACCGGCACGTATCAGCCTTCCCAAAATCGACCGCCGACCACAGGGACGGGAACGGGGCAAGGAGTGCCAGCCCGCTGGTAAATCATGAAGTCCAGAGGGTTTGAGCTGTGCTGCAATGAATGGTTCTAACCTCGTGGTTTTGTCTGTGCCAACATCCTGGTTTTGTCGATGCTTTGGGCGACTCGGCATGATCATGCCGAGCTTTTGTATGGCATCTTGCTTTGCTTTCTACTGTTTTTCTTGAGTTGCGCTAAAGGGTCATGGCTTCAGCAAACGACATTTTGGTGATAGGAGGCGGCATTGTCGGCCTAGCGATCGCCATTGAACTCAAGCTGCGAGGGGCAGCCGTTACGGTGCTCAGCCGCAATTTTGCCGAAGCAGCCACCCATGCCGCCGCAGGCATGTTAGCCCCCATGGCCGAAGAACTACCCGTTGGCCCCATGCGCGAGCTGTGTTTGCAGAGTCGGGCACGCTATGCCGACTGGACGAGCAAACTCGAAGACTTGAGTGGAGAGTCAACGGGCTATTGGGCGTGCGGCATTTTGGCACCCGTCTTTCAACAGCCCATCGCTCAACTCACCTCGTCTATCCAGGCCTATTGGCTTGATCACGTCGCGATCCATATGGCACAGCCAGGGTTAAGTCCAGCCGTCGTTGGCGGTTGGTGGTATCCCGAAGATGGCCAGGTTGATAACCGCGCCCTGGCTCAGGTGTTGCGATCGGTTGCAGTCAGCCTAGGCGTTCACTTGGAAGAAGGGATAGCCGTCACCAGCCTGGAGCAGCGCCAAGGACGCGTGGCTCGGGTGAGGACCACAGCGGGCGATCGTTATGCGCAGCACTACATTTTGGCGACCGGAGCTTGGTCTCACGAGGTGTTGCCTGTTCCGGTACAGCCGCGCAAGGGCCAAATGTTATCGCTGTTGCTGCCACCGGGCGATCGCCCAGTATCTTTGCAGCGCGTTCTGTTTGGCGAGGGGATCTATTTGGTGCCCCGGCAGGATGGGCGCATTGTCGTGGGGGCAACGAGTGAATCTGTAGGGTTTGCACCGGGCAATACCCCAGCAGGCGTTCACCAACTGCTGCACGAAACCATGCGGCTCATGCCCGGTTTGTCAGCCATTCCCATTCAAGAAACTTGGTGGGGCTTTCGTCCGGCTACGCCCGACGAGCAGCCCATTCTGGGCCACAGCCCGTGCGAAAACCTGACTCTGGCTGTGGGCCACTACCGCAACGGCATTTTGTTGGCCCCCATCACGGCTCAGCTGATTGCCGATCGGGTGTGGCAAGGCGTGGATGATCCGTTGCTGGCTGCGTTTTCCTGGGAGCGCTTTTGGCAACCAATGGGGGCCAACACCACCGCTTCACCAACCGCGATCGCCAAACCCGATAATGGAACTAGAGCATTGGGCACCCAAGCGAGTTCGCAATCCTTTTCCCATGCCTCTCCATCAAACTTGTCACACGATTCGACCATGTTGCAATACTCCACTCCGGCTGATGTTCCCACCCAAGAGGGCGATCGCCTTCAGTCTGCGGCTGATTCTTTCGTCATTGCAGGCCGCACCTTCCGTTCGCGCCTGATGACGGGTACTGGCAAATATCCCGATTTTGAAACGATGCGCCAAAGCGTGGTGGCGAGCGGCTGCGAAATTGTAACGGTGGCCGTCCGCCGCGTTCAAACCAATGCTCCTGGCCACGAGGGATTGGGCGAAGCCCTGGATTGGTCCCAAATTTGGATGCTGCCTAACACCGCCGGCTGCAAAACCGCCGAAGAAGCGATTCGAGTGGCACGGCTAGGCCGCGAAATGGCCAAGCTGCTTGGCCAAGAAGACAATAACTTCATCAAACTGGAAGTAATTCCCGACGCGAAGTATCTGCTACCCGACCCAATCGGCACGCTCGAAGCCGCAGAGCAGTTAGTGAAAGAAGGCTTTGCCGTATTGCCCTACATCAACGCCGACCCGCTATTGGCCAAGCGTCTAGAAGAAGCTGGCTGCGCTACCGTAATGCCCTTGGGGTCACCCATTGGCTCTGGCCAGGGCATTAAAAACGAGGCCAATATTCGAATCATTATTGAAAATGCCACCGTTCCCGTGGTGGTGGATGCGGGCATTGGCTCACCAAGCGAAGCCGCTTTGGCTATGGAAATGGGAGCCGATGCGCTGTTGATCAATACGGCGATCGCCCAAGCCAAAAATCCTGTGGCCATGGCGCGCGCGATGGGTCTAGCCGCTGAAGCCGGACGGTTGGCTTACCACGCAGGCCGCATTCCCATCAAATCGTTGGCTAGCGCCAGTTCCCCCTTAACAGGCACCATTACCAGCTAGGCTCGAAAGCGGCTCTCATCAAGCGTTCTTGCAATGGCCCTCGTTCACCGGGGGCTATTTTATTGGGTTAGGGCTGTTGCAAAGCACCCAATACCACCACCAAGGCGCAAGCCCAGTAGGTGTCTGTTTACGTAAGCGTCCTTGCAGTAATGCCCTATCTACGCATCAAGCGCCCTACGGTTCGCAATTTTGCATAAAAAAAACCGACAGTCTCTCGAAAGATTCCGTCGGCCAGTAGTGTGTTCCCTGTTGATGACTCGGCTAGAGTTGAGTCTTCTAAAGTATGGCCGCATCGTTCAATGGTGAGCGCGATCTTAATCAATCCGAGACGTGATCTTGATCACTGCTAGAGAACACTACGACTAAAGGAATAGATTGGGTGTTTGAACAATAAGTTTATTCATCATGTAAGCATTGAGTCAGCATTGGCTCATGTACTCCATCCTCTTCTATAGCTGTCGCCAGCTTAGTTGAACGTCAGTTTCGGTTAAGAGCTTTTCTGAGGTTTGCGCGACGCGCAAACCTCAGAAAAGCCCATTTCTGCGTACGCGTCGCGCACGCAGAAATGGGCACTTCCGCTTATCCAAAATTCAGGTTTAGTTGAGACAAGGACATTTTTGCCTGCGCGATGCGCAAACCTCAGAAAAGCGACAGACCATGCAAAAATCGTTGTGCAGGGAATCCGCACAACGATTCATCACAGAGGTCTATCAGGAGCTTTGGGTCTGGCAATTTACCGAATTTGGAATGACGGTATATCGCGTGTGTGTTGGCTTAAAAATCGACACCCCGCTTCAGGTCAACGCCTTTTTCGGCATAGTGTTTGTGGCAGTACACCTCGGAATGAACGCTCGCCACATCAAAGTAAGTTGGCGGATTTTTGCACCGTCCAGTAATGATGACTTCGGTATCGCGGGGTTTGCGCAGCAAGGCTTGCACAATGGGTTCTTGGGGCAACAGTTCCAAATCCACCGTTGGGTTGAGTTCATCCAAAATAATGGTTTTGTACAAACCAGAGGCGATCGCTGCTCGGGCAATTTCCCAACCACGCTCAGCCTCTACATAATCCAGCTCCTGCTGCTGACCTCGCCACACAATGGCATCTCGACCACAGCGCTGATGATCAACCAAGTTGGGGTAGCTCTGCTGCAAGGCGGCGATCGCCGCATCTTCGGTATATCCCGCTCCACCCTTCAACCACTGCATAATGAGCACTCGGTGCGACTTATCTTGGCTAATGCCTTTGCCAATGGCCTGTAGTGCCTTGCCCAGCGCACTGGTCGATTTTCCTTTTCCAGCCCCGGTGTAGATTTCGACCCCTTCAATGCCGTTGGCGTTGGCGTGCACGTGGGGTCGCATTTCAGAGTGTAAATCGGCAATATCTAGCAAATCTTGGGGCGCACCCCGGCCCGTTGCAATAACTTCCAACTCTGGCGGCTTGTTCTTGATGGCTTTGACCACCTCTTCAACCGAGAGCAAGCCCAGGTCGAGCACTGGGTTTAGCTCATCCAGCACCACCACCGAGTACAACCCCGAGGCGATCGCGCCCTTGGCCACATCCCAACCGCGCTGCGCCTCTAGCTTGTCAAACCGGGTGACATCCTCCGCCCCAAAAAATTCGGCACGCCCTGTTCGCACCTGGTCGATCAGGTGCGGAAACCCTCGCTGCAAAGCTTCGATCGCGGCATCTTCGTCATAGGTGCGGCCAGGCCCCTTCAGAAATCGCAGCAGCAACACCCGGGACTGATCATACGCATGAATCCCTAACCCAATCGAGCGCAGCACCACTCCTAGCGCCACTTGTGACTTGCCTTTTCCTGCGCCATCATACACATGAATTTGCCCGACCAAGCGCTCAGAGCGGTTCTGCGCAGTCCGAATTCCGATACCGTTTCGTGTCATGGTCGTAAGATTGTTCATGAGGGGATGATTCTAGCAAACATCAAACTAGCGTGCCGTGCCTGAGCGATCGCCCCATCAATGCGGTGCTGCGTGCCGCCCCGTGCAATGTCGTGATTCGTATCAGCGATCGCTACCAATAGTGGGGAAAACCATTTCCGATGGAAATTATCCACTATCGATAGTATACCGAGATCCTTTAAAACCCATGTTCTTTTCTGTTCTGCCGCTGCGGGCTGTTGCATTTCAAGCGATGTTTTTGCTGTTGGCGATCGCCATTGAGGCCCATGTCTTGCAGCGGGAGCTCAAACTCGTCCCCAAAAAGGCCGCCCAGTACGCAATGACCCTCAACCTACTCACCGTCGCGGTCGGTTGGTTCTTGTTCTTTGGATTTGAGCCATTTTTGCGGCCACCCGTCAAAGCGCAACTGCTGAACTTCATCTTTTTTGATCGCTGGTCAACCGATACCGTATTTTGGTTCATCCTGGCGGGATTCATCATTTTCTTCACCAGCTTTATCATTAAGTTGCTGGGGCTTCAGCAATTAGAGCTTTTGCTCACAACCCCACAGGATTTGGCCACGCAGCAAGAAAAAACTTTGCGCAAAAACCGCCTAGGCTCCCGCAAAAAACAACAATCTGGCTTACCACGGCAACCCCGGCAGGCTAGCGCTCTTTTGTCAGCCAATGCCTTTAGCTATACTGCTATCCTGCTGCTCTTGTTTACGCGCATGCTGTTTGTCAATGTTCCAGTGCTTTAGCCAGGGGTAGCCTGAGTGACCTGTTCGCAACAGGGAGTTCACAATAGGGAGAGCATATTCATATAAAGAGAGATAGGCGATCGCGCTCCGTCCGCAGCCTCAAATGCTCCCCCAAAATCCATCCCCGCCAACCTGCTTTTTGGTTGAATAGAATAGAACTTACGTACTTTAGACGAAAAACCAGGGGCTTGAATGATGCAAACATCATTCAACTGCGTCAGTCCTGTAGAAGTTGAATAGAACTAGAGGCGTTGCATCTACCAGGATGTCGTCTGCTGTTGTATAGAAATTTAGATCAGTGCTTCAGGCTCTAGATACACTGGAGCGTGGTCCATTCGCCCCATTCCCTTGACCTGTCGGCACCGTGCTAAAACTGATTTTCGATCAAATTTGGTCTCAGCTAAAGCCCCCACAGGCGCTATCGTGGCAAACCTTGGTGCTGCTGAGTTTGTTTTCGTGGATTTTGGCGTTTCTGAGTATCACGCCATTGCTCAAAGAACTGTTGGCCCGGCTCGGCTGGTTGTTTCTCACGACGGGTTTGGGCTGGTCTACCTGGAGCACACGAGTCAATATTTTGGGGTTTGTGTTTCGTCCCGGGCCGTGGATTACGGGCGCATTGGCCTGTGTGCTGCTGTTTCAAGGCTGGGGCGAAAACTCATTTCAACTAGCACTCATTAGCTGGCCCATCATTTCTGCGGCGATCGCCATCACACCCCTCTTCTTTCCAACGCTCAACTTCAGCATTCCCGACCCATCCACCCGGCAATATGCCATCATTCTCACCCTCATTAGTTTGATGTTGAGCTGCTGGTTTCGATTTCACTTTTTAGTGCAGGATTGGCTCACCGACTATCCCAGCCTGCTTGCCGACGACTTTGGGCGAAGTGCTTTTGTCGTGCGGCTTGACCAAGAAGGTGGGCCAACCCAGCCTCGTGGCATGGTGCTGCTCAACCTGGCAGAACCCATGCTGCGGCAACAGTTAGAAGGACGGCGCTGGTCGGAGGTAGAAGCCTGGCTCTACAACATGAGCACCAGCATCGAAACACTGCGGCTGGCCGTTTTGCAACAGGTAGAGCCCACCACCGAGGATTCGCTCTGGGCCTTTCGCGGTGTGGTGCCTCCCCAAACTCGCGAGACAGAATACACGCTCAACTTACAGTCGTTTTGGCAGGGGCCAAGCTCTAGCGCCCAGGGCTACTACATTCAAAAAACCTGTGTTATCCGCCAATTGCCAAACTCCACGGCATTGGCCCCCAACACCGCAGGGGCCGCGCCACCAGAACCGATCGCCCAGTTAGAATGTTTGCCGGTCAGCGATATCATTTTTGTGGATTCATCAGCACAAACAGGAGTAGAAGGGTGAGTTTGGGTCGCGTGTTTGTGATTGCTACCAATGTATTTCGCGAGGTGATTCGCGATCGCATTCTCTACTTGGTGGGCTTATTTGCCATTGGACTAGTGGCGATCGGCTCCTTTCTGCCCCAGGTTTCGGCTGGAACCGAAGACAAAATTTTGTTGGACTTAGGCTTGGCCGCCATCAACCTGGTGGGCTTGGTCATTGCGATCTTTTTGGGCACCGGGCTCATTAACAAAGAAATTGAGCGGCGCACCGTGTACGTGCTGATTGCCAAACCCGTCAGTCGCATCGAATTTATTGTGGGTAAACATTTGGGACTATCAGCCGTGCTGGCGCTGCTGGTCGCCGCCATGACGCTTATTTTGTTCCTCATCCTTCAGTTTTATCAAGTGCCTTATCCCATGGGGAGCTTGCTGATCACCGAAGTCTTCCAATTTTTGGAGCTATCGCTCATTACAGCGGTCGCGATTTTGTTTGGGGTGTTTTCCAGTTCACTCTTGGCAACCCTGCTCACCGTTGGGGTGTACTTAATGGGGCAGCTCAGCCGCGATTTGCTCAAGTTTGGCGAAATTAGCCAAAGCGCGGGCTTACAACGGGTCACTGAGTTTTTGTATTTGGTATTGCCCGATTTGGCACGTCTCAATCTCAAAAATCAGGCTATCTATGGCGTATCGCTTCTGCCGGAGCCCATACAGCTATTGACCAATGGCATCTATGCCGTGGTGTATATTGCGCTTCTGCTGGCGATCGCCACGGTCATCTTCTCCAAACGCCAGTTCTAGCCCACCCATCGCCCAACTCCGGCAACGTGTGGGGCTTGCTCACCCGGTTCAAAGCGTCGATCCTAGGGGTACCACAGGCACCCCACTCACCAACTACCATCCCCAAAACGCAGCCGCCCCCAAATCTGAGTTTGGAGGCGGCTGTATCGGTTTAGTAGAAATGGAATCGATTCGTCGTTATAGTTCCCAACCCAAAATGTCGCTGAGCAGTTGACAGAGGGATAGTGGGTTGAATGGTTTGGAAATGATGCCAGCAATTTCCATTTTGGCAAATCGGGCGCGATCGCTGGGAAGGGTTTTGGCCGTCAGCAGCACAATGGGAATGCTCTGCGTAGCTGGGTTCGCTTTAAGGCGATCGCAAATTTCAAATCCATCCAAATCTGGCATCGAAATATCTAACAAAATGGCATCCAAAAAATGCTGATCTGCCAATTTCAATCCGTCATCTCCCGATGCGGCTAAAATGACGTGCCATTTTCCCAAATCTTCAAGGCAGGCCTGAACAACAGCGCGAATGCGCTCTTCGTCTTCGATTAACAAAATACGCTTGGACATAGAATGCACTGCGAAATAAGGAACACAACTTTAAGCAAGGGAATGGGGCAATGTTGACCATAACTACAACCATCGAAGTTGGGGGACCTAATATGGCAACGAAACAGGGGTAGTGCTGAATTGGCAACAGCAGAGCGTAATATTAAAAACCGCAGCACCATCGTCAGTCAGGCGAGCCCACTGACGCACTGCGGAGCTTCCATCGCGCAATTCTGTGCTTTCAATTCGGGAAACGACGCTGTTCAACAGCACAAGCTAGCAGTTGCTAACCTAAGCTTCCTAACCTTCTAGTGTTGAAACTAGAAGTGCGTCGGTTCTAGCCAAGTCACTACAGCTATCGTAAACGAGCCGGCTATCACCCATAAAGACGACAGACAACGTTCACAGTAGATTTAAGAGCAGTGGCCAAAGCTGGCCCTGGCATTACTGCTGATGGGCAGGGCGATCGCAGCATTGCAAATCAACGCCATGCGCCTACCTCATAGAGAGATAGAAAAAATAACTGGAATTTAGCAAAGGTCAGAGGGGAGATTAAATTGGGTCAGCACATAAATAAGACCTTTAGACGATGCTTAGCGCATGTGAGGACTGTGTTGAAACCTGATATCTCTCCTAAGTTGCTGCACGAACCTATTGTGAAACCAAAGTACAGAGCTTGTCTTCCGCCAAATGGCGAGCACCACTTCGCAACCCTGCAGCTTTACGCAATCTGCACACGGCTTTCGACGATTTGCTATGTCGCTTCCACGGTCATCGCGTACCAACGATTGGGGCCGCATTTAGCTCATGCTCCAACCGTTACCGTAATAGGCAGCGTAAAGTAAAACGTGCTGCCTTCGCCCACCACGCTATCTACCCAAATTTTGCCGCCATGTTGCTGAATGATGGACTGGCAAATCGCCAATCCCAAACCAGATCCACCCCGCTGGCGGGAATCTGAGGCATCCACTTGTTGGAACCGCTCAAAAATGAGACCCAGCTTGTCAGAAGGAATGCCTCGTCCGCGATCGCTCACAGCGAACTTGACATAGGAAATTGCCGTCGTATGGGGCCAGGATAGGGCTGGCTCTGGGTGAGTTGTTGGCACGGTTTTCACGGATTCAGGCTTGAGCCAGCTGTTAGCCGTCGGGAGCGCTGCCAGCAGTGGGTCGGCAGGGTCCAGCCGTTCGGCGCAAATGTGCACCGTGCTGTCAGGTGGCGAAAACTTAATCGCATTGCCCAACAGGTTGGTCAGCATTTGCAAAATGGCATCGGGATTGCCCCATATATACTCGTCGCAAACGGTGTGGGTGATTGAGATATGGGCCGTGTCGGCGATCGCCTGAATGCCATCGATCGCCCGTTGTACCAGCATAGGCACCCAGCACGGTTCCATTTCCAACAGCACCCGACCCGAATTTAAGCGCTCCAAATCTAAAATATCGTTGACGAGGCGCACCAAGCGTTCGCACTCCTGCACGGCAATATCCATCATGAGCTGGGCCTTTTGGGGTTGGGCATCGTAAATGCCCGTTTTGAGGAGGCCGATCGAGCCCTGAATGGAGGTGAGCGGCGTTCGGAGTTCGTGGCTGACAATGGATAAAAACTCATCCTTAAGTTCCTGAATGACACGGCGATCGCTAATATCTTGAATTTGCTCTAGGAAATAGAGGGGTTTGCCGTCGCTGTCGCGCACCAACGACACAATGATCAGCACCCACACCACATGACCCCGCTGATGCACATAGCGCTTCTCGATCTGGTAACAGCGAAGGCTCCCCTCCAATAACTGACAATCTAGCTCTAGGGTTTTTTCCAGATCCTGTGTGTGGGTAATGTCCAAAAATTGCATCGTCAGCATGTCGGTTTCGGAATAGCCCACAATGTCGCAAAGGGCCTGATTCACCTGCAAAAATCGACCATCCAACCCCACGATCGCCATGCCCACTCCGGCATAGTCAAACGCAAAGCGAAACCGCTCTTCGCTTTGGCGCAGGGCTTCTTCAATGCGCTTGCGATCGGTAATGTTGCGAATCATGAGTAGGGCCGTGTCGGCGTTATAGGGTACAACGCGCACTTCTTCGTACTGCGGGGTGTGATGAATGGTGAGCTTTTGCTCGTAGATTTGCACTTGTCCCGTGGCGATCGCCCGCTGAATCGCTTGAATTTTGCTGGTCGTGTGCTCTTTACCAAAAAATTCGCTAACGTAGCGCCCAATGGGGTTTACCGATTCGGGCACCGCATCCAGAATGCCATTGCTGCGGACCGAATCCACAAACAGCCCATCGCTGCGAATCAACATCATTAAATCGGGAATCGCCGACAGCACGGCCCGATTGCGCACCTCGCTCTGGCGCAAGGCTTCTTCGGCCCGTTTGCGATCGCTAATGTCGGTCACCAGGCTGTAAACCCCAACCACCTGTCCCTGATCATTCACATCGGGCACCAGCACCGTTGACAGGTAGCGATAGGCAATATCGTTCACAGCGGGACACTTGGACTTGGCCGCGATCGCCGACCGTTCCTCCTCTGTCAGGGGAACCGCCACTTCGTACTCGACCGACTGGCCTGCAAGCGCTTGCTCAATGTAGCCACACACTAGGCTGTAGCTCACCTCGCCAATCACATGGCGAATATGCTGTCCGCAAATCTCTTGGCGAGAGAGGCCAAACCGGGTCTCATAGGTTTTGTTGACAAATCGGTAGCGCTGGTTGGTATCGAGATAGGCGATGTACACAGGCAGCGCATCGGTTAGCAGACGCAATCGGTTTTCACTGCGTTCCAACGCTTCGACCGCACATTTGCGCTCGGTAATGTCGTACGCCACCGTCAGCAAACAATCGCGACTCCAGAGCCGAATTTTTTCGGCAAAGATGATCGCAGTGCGAGTTTCGCCTGAGGGATGCTGAAAGCACACTTCCACATTGCGGCAGGAACCGGTGTGGTAGACCTGCTGCAGAGCTTGCTGCCGTGCCTGCTCCGTTGGCCAAATGCCCATGTCTACCGTTGTGGAACCAATAATGCTGTCGCGATCGCGCCCAATCAGCTGACAAAAGCTTTGATTCACTTCGATTAGCCTGCCCGTATCCAGCGTGGAAATGGTGCTAGCACTGGGACTCATGTGAAAGATCTTGGCAAACTTTTCGTTGGAAACCCGCAGCGCCGACTCTGCATGGGTAAACAGCTCTTTTAGCTGCTGAGCCATGTGCACCACACCAGCCTCTAGCTCGCTGAGTTCGCGAATGCAGGTAGTTTGCCTTAGCAATAAATTAAAGTCATCTTGGGCGAGCTGTTGAACCGATCGGTTGAGGTTGAGAATGGGAGTACTAATGAGTCGGGCCAGCACCAAAGCCGCTGCAGTAGAGAGCAGCAGCGTTACCCCGATTAGGCGAATAGTGCGATTCAGGTTGGCATGGATTTCGGTCAAAAACTCGGTTTCTGGAATGACCGTTACTATGTGCCATGCGAGCCCTGGCCGAGGCTGAAATGCCTTTGCGGCGGCAAAGTAGCGGTGTCCCTGCCAATGAAAATCGAGTGGCTGAAACGAGGTATTGGATGAGGTGTCTTGAGCCGCGATCGCCAGTTGAGCTGCGGCCATGCGGGTGAGTGGATGGGTGCTATGAAGCGCCGCAACCCGCTGCCATGTTGCATTGGCCTGAGGCGCAATCTCCGCAGAAACGCGAGCAGAGTTATCTTGCCGCTGCATCAAGGGCTCTCGGGTGGAGGTGGCAATCAAATTGCCCTGGTGATCCACAATAAAGGCTTGTCCCCCACTGCCTAGATCCAAAGATTGAAGGAAACTGCTGAGTTGACTCAAATACAGCTGGGTTGCCAATAGCGCCTGGGGCTGTTGCGCATCGCCCTCAATCCACTGCACATGCTGCAAGGTGAGTCTGGGCCGTATCGAGAGCGATCGCCCAGACATGGCCACGCTCCACGCCTTTAGGGCAGTCGTGTCTGCCGCAACCCCACGCAAGTCGCCAAACTCCGTAGCACTTGCCCCAGCCAACAGGGGCCGCAGGCGTTGCGAGGCGGTTGTCGAATTCATCGCAACAACATCCAGCACTCGTCGTTGATCCGTTGCATCAATGCTGATGTGGCGATGCTGCCAACCATTGGACTGCTGGGTCACATGCTCTAGCAGATAGCGCTCACCTTCGCGCTGTTCTACCGAAAGCACACTGCCGTTCCGCTCCAACAGCGCGATCGCATCAACCTCCTCAAACGTGCGCAGCTGGCGAATAAACGCAGCCTCCAGCCCAGCAATCTCCCGCCAACTGACAGCTCCCGACTGAAGCTCTGCCACATTCAAGCGATTGAGCTGTTCTGAGATGGCAAGGCGAGATTCAATGGTTTGCTCAATCCGGTTAGAGAATTCGGTCACAAGGTGCCGCGCCAGCAGCTCCACCGTTCGCTGGCCACTCCGGTAGGATAAATATCCCACCAGGCTGACAATTGCCATGAGGTTGAGAGCCAGTGGAATCGCCAGCGCCACCTTTAACGGCACGGTCACAGGCAACCCTCGAAAACGAAAGCCAATTAACTGGCGAAAATACGCTTTGTCGATCATGCACAAGCGCCAATTGAGGACGATGGGGACTCTCTAGCACCGCATCGACAGAGCTATCGTCGTCTTACCCCAACGGGAACACTCCGCAGCTCTGGCTCATCTAACCAGGGAACAGGGGGTTGAGCTAACTCTTGCTTAATCTGGGCCAGTAGTGCCAAGTAGCGCTCGTACTGCTGAGCCGACAGCGATGGGGAAGACAGCAATGCTTCCAGCTCGGCAGCAATGGTTGATGCATGGGGATAGCCAAAGGTCCCCAAGCCACCGACCAGTTTGTGAGCCTCTTGTTGAGCCCACAGACGACTGGATTCGCTGGCAAAGCGATCGCATCCACGATACGGCACTTGCTCAAGCTGGGCAACTTGCTGGGCAAATGTATGGCGATACCGCAACAGCACCGAGCGCATCGACGCCAGATCTTGCTGAAGCTGAGCAACGGATGGACCAGAAGCTTCAGCAAGATCTGGCTCAGGCTCACGGCTCATGGCCGACGATACCACCGTTGAATTCGCTGATGAACTTTCTGAATGGGGCGGCTTGATTGCAGCATCTGCTGGGGCAGACGGCACCGTATTCAGTCGATAGCCCAATCCGTAAACCGTTTCTACCAAGTCAGACTGTAAGCCAACAGCTTTTAGCTTGCGACGCAGATCCTTGATGAGGTTGGTCACGGCATTTTCACTGGGGGAGTCATCAATCGTCCACAGCCGATCGATGATGGTGCTCCGGCTAAAGATGCGATGAGGATTTCGCAACAGTAGCTCCAGTAAACTGTATTCCTTGGGGGTTAACGCCACTAGGCGAGCCCCAAACGTGACCTTAGCCGAGGTAGGGTCAAGCGCGAGATCCCCCCAAGACAGCACCGTGGAGTTGGCATCTGGGGTGTTGCGCCGCAGCAAGCGCCGAATGCGAGCCAGTAGTACCCCCGGATCGTAGGGCTTGGTCACGTAATCATCGGCTCCAGCATCCAGCCCTTTTACCACATCCACGTTGGAGTTTCGGGCGGTCAGCATCAGAATGGGGGTGGAAATCTGCCGCGATCGCAGCTGCTGACAGACGCTAATCCCATCCAATCCAGGAATTAACAGATCTAGCAAAATTAAATCGAAGCTTTGGGCGATCGCCCACTCCAATCCTTTCTTGCCATCGGCCACCTGAGTGACCAGGTAGCGCTGAGCTTTCAGTAAATTAACTAAAACGTTACTTATTAAAACATCATCTTCAACAACCAGGATTTTTATCGTAGTCATCCTGCAATCCATTAGATATCTACGTGAATCTACTCAATATCTTTATCAATTTCTTATCACTTTGCAAGAAGGGATTACATAAGTTGGCTTGTTATGGTAGGAACGCGCTCAACAAACTAAATCTTAGTGGGAATAAACCGACGATTTTGTTACGATTTCCCAGGCGATCGGCAAAATATGAGTTCCGCTGCTTCCACCCTTCAGCCATCGAACCGATCAATCTCCTAAAAGTATGATGTCTGTCCCTTTTAAGGGAGCCCATCAGAAAGATGAAATTCCTTTGCCAGAATTTAGAGCGTTATGAAGAGCTGACACCTGCTGTACTCGCTCTCCATCAGGCACATCATTCCATCCACAAACGAACGCATCCGAATGATAAGAATGCGTTCAGCGATCGCTCGTCCTATTTACGCAGCACAGTACCCATAAAAACGCCACTCTTAGGTTCAAGAGCGGCCAGATTGCAGCCTTATCTAGTCCTAAATTTTTGCTTTAGGAAAGTTATGTGCTTTTAGCAGAAACCCAATTGGGTGCAGAGCGAATGATACCCAACCACTGATCATGCTCGGTAATGTATCCCACTTCGGCAATATAGTGGCGATCGCCCACCCAAATGGGAACATGCCGATCTTGCTCAAGCTCGTCCACATCGTAGATTTGGAAGCTGGAAACAGAAGTCTCGCCCCTATCGATACCCATGACTTCGTATACCCGAAGCTGCATGTGCCTGCCGCCCATCTGTTTCACCTCGGCGCGATCGGCTGGGTCAATTTCCCAATACACATAGGCATCGTTTGCACTGCGTAATACCAGAATGATTCGGCTGGCAGCCCTCTCGTCAGGCATGCTCCGCACACGGCGATCGCCCGTCCTCGATTGAGCCAACATGACCGCTCCTGAAACTGCGGCATTGGTTGCTCTGGCTGCAGGAAATGTCGCGTTAGCCACGGTCATCAAACGGGGCGATGGCCCTTCGCCTAGTCGGTTCAGCACCGGGTTGGTGAGGGATTGGGGTGTCGGAGTGGCGATCGCCGGCTCAATAGAAGACCCTCCGGGTACAATCCTCCCTCCCGTATGGGGATCGCCTACCGCATAGGCAGGCACCTGCACACGAGCAGACCGCGCCAACGCTAACCATTGACCCTCGGCAGTGGTATAGCCCAGTTCCACCAAATAGTCCCGGTTGTCCATGGGAATGGGAACATGGCGATCTTGCATACCATCGATCACGCTAAACTCGTAGACGCTGTGGGGCATTTGCCGATTCATGTCTGCAATATCGGTCACATCGTACAGCCGCAGCACCAACGGTTGACCGTCAGCATGGCGCAGGTCTTGCTGGCACTCTGCCGGAATTTCCCAACAGGCATAGCCATCTTTTTGATTGTGCAGAGTGAACATGATGCGCGGACAAAAGGGCGTCGGTTTCGCAGCGGCCAACGGAGCATTCCCCCGATCACAAAACAGCCACAGTAGTAGAGGCATTCCCAGCAACGGCAGCAGCAACCACCACACCCGCGAGGCAGAAGGGGCCACCTCCGTTGACATGGGGCTGGTCACGGCAAAATTCCTATCCTCACGCAGCACTTGTTGCAGCGCTTCGATGTGATTGCAGTCAGTCGCAGCCACAACCTTCCCATCAAGCTGTTGCTCAAATCGCCGCCTTGCAGCGTTGTTGGCAGTGTCGATGTTGGTCGAACTGGCAATGGTAACCATTGGGGCACTGGGTACTGCTTTTAGCATTAGGAAGCCTAGGGAGGCGGCTTGGGCCAAGGTCGAAGGTATCAAGGGCCAACAAATCATCGCCGTCGCAGTTACAGGGATAGAGAGGATAGAGCACACCGTTACAGCCGCAGCCACGGGAACCTTCTGGCGCGCGAGGTTTCTCATCAGATATCCCCCTTGTTCCAAGGATTGACAGCACAGCGAATGAAGACAAGCAGGAATAAAGTACAAAACACTGAAAGCGTTCAACCTGAATTAAAGAGCGATCGCAACTATGACAGAAATGATGAATTGGATTAACACACGCTAGACAGTCTGCTGAGTACGCAACGCGGAGTTCTCAATAGAAATCAATATGGAATTAGCGAGGGGATGCTCACAAGATTCAAAGAATAATGATCAATACGCGATTCATCGTTACAAACTGCCAGGTTGAGCAACAAGATCAACACAAATCAACAAGAGCTAAACATCACACCCAACCAAGTTGGAGATAGCACAATCCGTTTCAGCCCTGTATTACGAAGCAGGAACATTCACAAAACGACTCGCAAATTTGATGACATCCCCCAAGTCTGCATCTTCATCGCGATCGCCATCCAAAAAGGCCTCTAGCACAGGGTTAGCACTTCCCATGCCGGGCCGACTGGCACCCATATTCAACAAGCCCATCACCGACGCAACGAGGCCAGGTAGTGCACTTTGTAACATGGCTGTATTCAATCCCGTTCGTTGGGCAATCGCGGTAGCCATTTGCTGTTGTAGCTGTGGGGTTACCCAAGACTGGAGCAAGGGTGCGCTAGCCTCACCATGGCTTGCAACCTGACTCAACATTCCCTCCAAAGACGACAAACCACCCGGAATTGCAGCCTGCTGCTGAAGTGCTGGACGCAATAAGCTGCCCAAAACCGACATCGTTGACTGCATGGTTGATGGGCTAATTCCATGGCTTGCCGATAGCTGCTGCACAGCACCCACCACCGTACTCAGCTGATCAGCGCTGCCCTGCTGATTGGGGTGATTAATAGAACTCAAAATGTCAAAAAATAGTCCCATAATGACCACACTGTTAACGGAATTAGTGCCGAAATATGACGACCCAATAGTTCAAACTAGAAACAAAACGTTAACTCGTTGATTAACCGTTAACTCGTTGATTAACCGAGCTGAACAAGCATTCCAGTACAACAAAAACATTACTCAATCTTGTTTCCATGCAGCCGCGAGAAGCCATTGAGCAGCTAGTGAGGACAATATATAAGACTGACAACTTTTAAATCAATCTAAAATGTCATGGTTGAGGAACACGTCATCACTCCACTCCAGCTCAGCACGATTCAGCTCTTTTGTCTTAACTGAAAGTGGGCTTACTAGAAGATGTCGTTCGTCATATCAGCGATCTCACACCACCGATCAATATCGTGATAGAGCGTAAAACAAGATCATAAGAAAGTGGTAAGAAATTATGAAACAACTTGAGCGACAATATTTAGATAAATTCAAATTATTCATTCTGCCATAATGAAGATAGTCCTTTCACAGGAAAGACTTGCAGCCAAATTTATCCATTTTCCAAAAGTCGCACCCAATATTTTCCTCAAAAGCAATAACTAGTTCAATAGGGGCGATCGCTCATTTTTTGGCTGAGTTCCTCAATTTGAATGTCCCAAAAGTTTAGGGAAAAAATCAAGATAAAGTTATCGAAAGATAGAGTGAACGAGCCACCAAATATCCGCTAGTCTACATCAGTTAACTCTGTACCTATTCATCTGGTATGAACAGGCATTCAGGGCTCAACCTCAAGCCCCAGATTGGGGGCGGTCATGAAAGAATTGGGCATAACGCTTGACGGCTGCAGCATACGTTTTCTTTAGCAGTTTCTTATGTTTTTTACTTATCATTTCAGGCTTGGTTTGCCAGGCTAGAACTGAATCAATTCTTAAATAGGAAGTAACTCTATGACTTACTCAAGCAGCGAACTATCGACCCTTGCCGCAGCTCCAATGATGGCGGGTTTAGCCGTTGCACTGGCAGATTTTGGGGTGGTATCCACGGCCATTGAAGCTACCGCAATGTCAAAAGAAATTGCCTCTGCTGCTCAAAAATATCCCAACAATTCGGTAATTCAGTCCGTGTTTGCAGAAGAGGTAATTCGCAGTGGAGCTGTTCAGCTAGAAAAACCTCAAGTCACACCCGAAGATGTACAATCTGGTGCCGTTGTGGATCAAGCGATCGCCTCCATTCAGTCTGCGCTGGCCGCGCTCAACGGCAAGGCCACCGATGCAGAAATTGCAGAATACAAACAGCTCATTTACACCGCTGCCGAGGCCGTAGCCAACGCAGCCGGCAGCGGGTTGTTTGGCAGCGGTAAAACAAAAGTTAGCGTCGAGGAGGCCGATGCCCTCAGCAAACTCAAAGCTGCGTTGGCCCTATAACCCTATCAATTTAAATTTGCTAGGACTTAAATTTTTTGAGCGCTTAGCGCTCAAAAAATCATTCAACCCCCTGGGTTTTCGGATGAAGTGCATAAGCCTTATTTACTTTTCGCCAAATTCATCGCCAATTGGATGCAATCCACCTTTGGATGTTTGCGCAACCTTGCCACCATCCACCATGCTGAAAGAGCATCTAGGATCAATTTCGTTCCTCAATAACAGGCATGACAGGCAACCGTTTGCAGTGTCAGGGCTCCATCAGCGTTGCCACTTCAGGTTCAATCTTGATGGGATTCATCCTAAAACATCCTAAAAATAGGGTGATGACCGCACGAGCAGTATGACCTGTAGACGGTATGACCGTAGCTATATGACCGTTCATGTACAAGCCCGCACTCTATGGGCGATCGCCGTTACCCTATTCAGTAGCCACCCCATTTTCAGGAGAAAAATGCATGGTTTCAGCCCGATGGCTTAAAGTTTGCATGGCTTTATGCTTAAGCCTGCTGCTGTTTGTAACTGCCTGCTCCAAAGCGCCTTCCCCTTACGAGCAAGTGCAAAAAGACACCACCGGCTGGGGCGCGCCCAAAGCTGTAGCCAAGGATGCCGAAAAAGGCTCCACGTTTAATCAATTCTTTCCTAGCCTCAAGGGATTTGACGTGATTCCATCCCAAGAGAAGAAAGGCTTTGCCGAATATAAAGTCAACAAAGATGGCAAAACCGTTGCCATGCTCAGCATTAATGACACCATTAGCCTGCCAACGGCAGCCGTCAAGTACCAAAGCGCCACAGAGCAAATTGCGGGCTACCCTACCGTTGAGCAAGGCAGCACCACAACCGGAATTTTGGTGAACGATCGCTACCAAATTAAGGTCATGTCGCGCGACCCATCATTTACCCGCGAAGACCGAGTAGACTGGTTGCAAAAGTTTGATCTACGAGGCATTGCCAAGCTCGAAGGAACCGCAGCAAACAAAGCTCTGCTGCCGAACAACAAGCCCAGCATTGCTCCCAAGCTTCCTCCAGTGTTGTCACCCCAACCTGCAGGGTAATGGCAGATTGCCCAAGGCATCTTTAGGCCAAACCGGAACACCAGGACGAACAACACCATAAGGCTAGTCGTCAAAACGGGGGGACGGCGTGCTGTTGAGTCCGCTTTGCCGCAGAGAACTTTTGCGGTGTGCGATCGCCCTTGTCGAGCCGTTCTCCGGTTTGTCCATTTGCGAACCTTGCTGTGTTGAAAGGAATTTTAAGGAGTGTATTGTGAGTAAACCAATTTTTAAGCTGGTCGATGAGCTGCCAACAGGTGGGCCAACGGTTATTGCGTTGCGATCGCTCGACTTCGTCGTTCCCGGCCAGTGGAACAACCTAGTTGGCTTTGACAACACCATCAAAACCATTACTGGCGAAGACGACCCCGCCCTGATTCAGCAAATTGGCGAACGCGCCGTTGCCCTGTACAACGACAAATCCCAGGGCTACCAGCGGGCCATGTGGCTATACGAAACCGTAGACTCGGCATCGGGCTTGTTGGGCACTGCCGCCATTGCCAACCGCATCGGGCAAGATTCCTTCTTGAGCTTTCTCAAGCACATTACCCCCAAGCCCGAAAAAGCCCAAAGTATCGACCTCACGGTGAAGTTGGTTACCGAGCTGGTGGCTTTTTGCCAAATTAACGGCATCCCTGGCGACAGTATTGGCGATTTTTTGGCAGCTCTGGGCGACTACAGCGGCGAATCGCTCATGCGCATGGCAGCACTCACCTGTTTCGATGGGTTGATTCCTCTGGGTGCCGGCTTTACCGACAAAGCGCTCTCCGTCGTGCGTGGCACCTCTCCCTCCGAAATTGAAAGCAACCAAACCTTTAAGGGCGTTCGGGATCTGATTCCCGGTTCCGATGCGAAGCAGAAGCACAACTTTATTACCCAAAGCTTTGAAGGTGCCAAGAGCTGGATTGACGGCTTTGTCACATCCAAAGGGTTGACGCAGGGCAAAGTGCTTGACCATCTCACCCAGTTTGTCGAATTTTCAGAAGATAAGCTCGACTACCTGGGTGCCTTCCTCGATGTCACGGTGAAGTACTATCGCCACACGGGGGCGCAAACGCTGGCTCGTCGGTTGATTGAGCGCGCTTACGCCGAAATTTAGACTCTCTACACTTAGACTCCCTAAGCAAGGACGGAGCGATCGCATCCGTTTACATCCGCTCTAGCCTACTCTCATCGACAACGCGCTAACGACAAAGCCTCGACCTTCGCATGTCGAGGCTTTTTGCAGGCATAGTTCTCCAGGCAATGGCAGCACTCGTAGGCTGGATGTCTGAACCTATAACTCACTTACCCGCTCTGCCAGCGCCTTTCGGGCAATTCGGGTCACATACACCGTCACAGCCACCGTTGCCACAAATCCTAAAATTCGAATCGCCCACTGCACCGTAGGATTGGTGGGTTGGTTTTCGCTGCCAATGCGTGCCAAATCGCCCGCCAGCGAACCAAGATATACATACATCACCGTACCAGGAATCATGCCCACCGAACCGAGAGCATAGTCTTTGAGCGATACGCCAGTAATGCCGAATGCATAGTTTAACAAGTTGAACGGAAACACTGGCGAAAGGCGGGTTAGCAACACAATTTTGGAGCCCTCTTCGGCAACGGCTTGATCAATGGCCGAAAATCGTTGATTGCCTTCAATTTTTTGATAGATCCAACCGCGTGCGAGATATCGCCCAACCAAAAATGCGGCGATCGCGCCCAAAGTAGCCCCAATAAACACATACACCGAGCCCGCCAGCACGCCAAACACCACCCCAGCACCCAAGGTCAGAATCGAACCTGGCAAAAACGCAACCGTTGCAACAATGTAAATTCCAATAAATGCCAATCCGCCAATCACGCCCAGGCCATCAATCCAGGCCAAGGCGTTGCGCAGCAAATCTTGCAGGCTCCATGATGCAGCATTCTCTGCACCTTGTGCCCAAGCGGGCAACGTCACCATAAAATAGGCGATCGCCCCCACCGTCAAACTGCGCAAGGCCAAGCGATAAGGTTTCGACACAGGTTTCAACATCGATTTCAGCAACGGCTGAAACAACAGGCGTTCCAGCTTTTGTGCACCGCTCCCAAAACGAACCCCATCTACATTGTGCATCATGGCCACAACCCAACCAACGAATGCATCCATCTTGGAATGCAAACAAGAAGAGAAAGTGAGAATCCACTGAGAAACGCCTAAAAACTTCCCTCATCAAAACCCAACTAAGGCATTATCCCGTCCTATCGCCATCCTCTAGTAGACTACCACATGGGTTGTGACAGGCTGTAAAACCCCGAAAACGGTGATATTGGAGCGGTTTTAAAGGTTTGCAGCCTATCAAAACCTACGTGGCAGAGTACTAACTGAATCGAGTCAATATTCTGAGGAGCGCCTGGGTGCGAGGCGTCAGCAAAGTACGGCGATAGGCATCGGCCGCTTTGCGAATGGCTTCTGCCTGAGTGGGATAGGGATGAATCACGCCCGACAGGGCATTTAATCCTTGCTTTGTGACCATCGCCAGCGTCACCTCACTGATCATTTCACCGGCATGACGAGCCACAATCGTCGCCCCCAAAATCTGATCCGAGCCGCGCCGATGCAATATCTTGGCAAACCCCTCGGGCTCGCCATCAGCCAACGCCCGATCCAACTTGGAGAACGGAATCAAAATCGTATCCGTCTCTACGCCGTTTGCCTTTGCTTCCGCTTCGTACAAACCCACATGGGCAATTTCTGGATCGGTATATGTGACCCACGGCATCACCAAACTGCTCAACTTACTCCGCCCAAACCCAAACGGAGAAAACAGCAAGTTCTTGATCACAATCCGTGCAGCAGCATCGGCTGCATGGGTAAATTTCCAGTTCATACAAATATCGCCAGCAGCATAAATTTTGGGGTTCGTTGTCTGTAAATAATCATTCACAACAACGCCCTTGCGTGCGTCATATTGCACATTCGCTGCGTCTAAATTCAGTCCACTCACATTGGGAGTTCGTCCTGCCCCGATTAAGATTTCATCCACTTCGATAGTTTGAGTGGAGTGATCTGCTTGGCGACAGTACAACCGCTTGCCAGTCTCAGTAATTTCAATTCGTTCTACCGTGCTGTTCAAAATGAGGTTCACGCCCTCTTGAAGAAACTGTTGCTGCACCAGTTCTGCTGCGTCGGCATCTTCGCGATCGAGTAAATGAGCATTTTTATGCACGATCGCCACTTCACTACCAAGACGCCGAAATGCCTGCGCCAGCTCACAGCCAATGGGGCCACCCCCAATCACGGCAAAACGTCGGGGCTGCACGGTTAACGAAAAGACAGTTTCATTTGTGAGATATCCCGCTTCCGCTAAGCCGGGAATATCGGGATGCGTTGCACGGGCCCCAGTCGCAATGACAGCTTTTTTGAAGCGGAGTTGGCGATTGTCAACGGCGATCGCTCCCTCATTCACAAACTCGCCACTTCCCAAAAACACATCAATCCCCAAATCCCGAAATCGGGCTGCTGAGTCGTGATGGCTAATGCCAGCCCGAATTTGCCGCATACGCTGCATTACCGCTGCAAAATCGACCTCAACGGTCTCTGGTGGCTGAATGCCAAACGGAGCAGATGTGCGCATATCCGCAGCCACTCGCGATGAACGAATTAAGCACTTGGAGGGGATGCAGCCCACGTTTAGGCAATCGCCGCCCATCAAGCTTCTTTCAATAATGGCAATTTTTAAGCCCAGTCCCAGCCCGGCGGCTCCGGCGGCCACAACCAGACCTGCTGTGCCAGCGCCAATGACTACCAAGTCGTATCGTTCCGCTGGCGATGGATTCACCCAATCGGGCGGATGCACATGGGCCATCAGCGCTTGATTGTACTCATTCAGCGGTTGAAGTGCGGGCTCCTGGTGAATTGAAGAAGTCATGGTGGGGAGAGGGTAGGGGGAAGGGCGATCACCGTGCATGCTTCACCACACACGGTACCGTGACGCACCATAACCATAACGTGAGTTATGGATAAGCTGAAGTGCCCATTTTTGCGTGCGCAATGCGCACGCAAAAATGGTCTTTTCTGAGGTTTGCGTGCCGTGCGAACCTCAGAAAAGACCTGAACCGAAACTGACGTTAACCATACCTTGCAAGGATTAGAAGCTTCCCAATCGTCCTAAATTCATAATCTTTCGGGTGAAGATCCCAAGCTGGGCTTCGTGGAAGGATGAAAAGACTTTGGTGAGCCAGGTTGATAGGTATAGCGATAGCCAGTTTGATTAGGACCTTTTAGGGGATGGCTTCGCCATCCCCCAAAAGGTCCTTGTCTCAACGCTGGCGACAGCTATAAGTGTTGAGCGCCCGTCTCGCCTGCATTAGCGCAAGTGAAGGAGTCAGTGCGATGGCAATGCAATTGGAGAATGTGGTTCCGTTTGGGCGATCGCTCGATGAGTACAGCCACATGTTTAACCTGAGTGAGCAGGATCTCCAAAAACAAATTCTGGGGGTTGGAGACGGCCCCGCCAGTTTTAACGCGGAGGGGACTCGCTTAGGCTATCGCATTACATCCATTGATCCACTTTACAAATTCACAGCCAGTCAAATTCGCGATCGCTTTACTGCGGTTGTGGAAGATGTGATTGGGCAAATCGAGCGATCGCCAAATGCCTGGGTGTGGAGCTATCATTCCTCGCCCGCACACTTAAGAACCCACCGAGAGCGGGTGACGGAACTCTTTTGCCAAGACTTTGAGCAAGGCCAGCTCGAAAACCGCTACAGGCTGGGTGAACTGCCGCACTTACCTTACCCAAACCATGAGTTTGAGCTGGGGTTATGCTCTCACTTTTTGTTCCTCTACTCCGAGCATTTTGATGAACAATTCCACCTCGATTCTGTTCGCGAGTTGTTGCGGGTATGCCGTGAGGTGCGAATCTTTCCATTGCTGACCCTGATGCGATCGCCATCTCCCCATTTGCCTGCGGTGCTGTCCATGCTGCGCACCAATGGGTATCAATACAGCATCCAAACGGTTGCTTACGAGCTGCAACGCGGCGGCAACCAAATGCTCCAGATTTGTCGCCCTCCAAGCTAAATCGCAAAAAAGAACCAGCCACCCTAAAGTGTGGCTGGTTCTTCACATGTGAAAAGCCTTAGCGCTTCACACTCAAAGGTTATGAAGCCATGGCGGCTTGACGCTCTTTCGCTTCCTTAATCACTTCCTCAGCAACGTTGGAAGGGCAAGGAGAGTAGTGCGAGAATAGCATCGAGAATTGACCCCGACCCGAAGTCATCGTCCGCAGGTCACCAATATAGCCAAACATTTCGCTTAAAGGCACATCTGCTTTGATGCGAGCACCCAGGGCACCAGTTTCCTGAGACTTGATCATGCCGCGACGACGGTTCAAGTCACCAATCACATCACCCATGTAGTCATCGGGAGTGAAGACGTCCACTGCCATGATGGGCTCTAGCAACTGAGGACCAGCCTTGGGCAAAGACTGACGGTAAGCTGCACGTGCTGCAATTTCGAAGGCGATCGCCGACGAGTCCACAGGGTGATATCCACCATCCGTCAGGGTTACCTTCAGGTCCACACAGGGGAAACCTGCAAGGACACCCTTGCCAATGCTAGATTCAAAGCCCTTCTGCACCGCAGGCCAGTATTCCCGAGGCACATTACCACCGGTCACCTTCGACTCAAACTGGAAGCCGCTTCCGGGTTCGCCGGGCTCAATCACATAGTCAATCTTGCCGTACTGACCCGAACCACCCGACTGCTTCTTGTGGGTGTAGCTGTCTTCCAATCGCTTGGTCACAGACTCGCGGTAGGCCACCTGGGGCTTACCCACTTCCACTTCCACGCCGTGGGTCCGCTTCAGAATATCCACTTTAATGTCGAGGTGCAGTTCACCCATCCCTTTAATGATGGTTTCACCGCTCTCTTCATCAGTTTCCACATGGAACGAGGGATCTTCCTGAACCATTTTGCTCAAGGCCATACCCATCTTTTCATCCATGCCCTTCTTCTTAGGCTTCACGGCGATCGAAATCACCGGATCAGGGAAGACCATGGGTTCCAGGGTTGCCGGGTTCTTGGGATCGCACAGGGTATGTCCCGTTTGCACGTTCTTCATACCCACGATCGCCACGATGTCGCCTGCTTGTGCCGACTCAACTTCTTCGCGATCGTTGGCGTGCATTTCTACCAAGCGGCTAATCCGTTCGGTCTTACCAGTTGCGGTATTCAGCACGGTGTCGCCCTTCGACAACTTACCGGAGTAAATCCGCGTAAAGGTCAGCGCACCAAAGCGATCGTCCATAATCTTGAACGCCAGTGCCCGCAGCGGCTTATCAACATCCACATAAGCAAAACCGCCGGTTTCGTTACCTTCCAAATCAATTTCGGGCTGAGGGGTCACTTCAGTGGGATCGGGCAGGTAGTCTACCACCGCATCCAGCACCAACTGCACACCCTTGTTCTTAAAGGAGGAACCGCAATAGGTGGGGAAGAAGGACATGTCGCGAGTTCCCTTACGGATGCAGCGCTTAATGTCTTCAATGCTGGGTTCATTCCCTTCCAGGTATTGCTCCATGATCTCATCGTCCTGTTCAACAGCAGTCTCGATGAGCGCTTCGCGATACTTTTCGACGTCATCAGCCATATCGGCAGGCACGTCCAGCACCTCATAGTTCATGGGATCGCCAGAGTTGTCCCATACCCAAGCTTTGCGAGTGAGCAGGTCAACGACGCCCTTGAACTGATCTTCCACACCAATGGGCAGCACCATAACCAGGGGCTTAGCGGCCAGCACATTTTCAACCTGCTTGACCACGCGGTAGAAGTCGGCACCCGTCCGGTCAAGCTTGTTGATGTAGATGATTCGAGCGACCTTGGAATCGTTGGCATAGCGCCAGTTAGTTTCGGACTGAGGCTCTACACCACCAGAACCGCAGAACACGCCAATACCACCGTCTAGCACTTTCAGAGAGCGATACACCTCAATCGTGAAGTCAACGTGTCCGGGGGTATCAATAATGTTGAGCTGGTGGTCTTTCCAGAAGCAGCTTGTCGCAGCGGATTGAATCGTAATACCGCGCTCTTGCTCTTGCTCCATGAAGTCGGTTGTGGCGGCACCTTCATGCACCTCTCCGATTTTGTGGATCTTACCGGTTAGCTTCAGAATCCGTTCAGTAGTGGTGGTTTTACCCGCGTCTACGTGGGCGAAGATGCCAATATTACGATAACGAGTGAGGTCTTTCATATCTGCTCTCTAAGTTAAGTGCTACAAACCACTGGTGACTACCGTTCGCTGTTTTTCACGAAGAAATGGATGTCGCCCCCCGTAGTCAGCACGGGCGAGACCCCAATCGCTCGAAACACATTTTAAAGTTCCCGGTTTGCTCCATTAGCCATCGTACTGATTGACAGTACTGACTGTAAAATATCTTAATGGAAAGCTGGAACCAGCCGAACGTTTTGTCCAGGAACCTAAATATTTTTTACTGAGCAATTTTGGCCTTAGCCATCTCGTTGCTTGTTCATCGCTTTGAACATTGCCTGCTTTGCGAATTTGTATATCGCAAGCCCGCATGCTGATTGAACTTGCGTCACCTACTTGACCTGCTTTATCGATAGGCTAGCCAAACTCGGTTTGGGCTAAGTGCTGCTCAGGTTTATGTAGCTCAAGTTCTATGATAACGATTTGTGAACGTGCTTTGCTACTCGTCCTTAAAGATTTACTGTTGGCTGGCTGTGTGAGCCTGGAACAAAAACGTGGAGGCCGTGAAACGAAACGCTTCACGGCCTGATTTTCCCAATTGATTGTTGACTCAGTGTTGAACAGCCTGAGCTATCGGCTGCTGGGGATGAGGGGTTTGACGACCATGAAGCCAGCGCCAAAGGCCGTAACAATGATGACAAAAACGGTTAACCCGAGCCACAGGCCGCTCAGGTCGCGTGGGGTGCTGACGCTGCTGGGCTGATGAGGCAACGCCCCCTGCTCGCTAAATAGGGTGGGGGGGGTTGGGGTATTGCTGTGGCCGTTGGGCGAGTCGGGCTGAGGTGTTCGAGAATCGCTACGCCCTGGACGAATTTGGGCTGCGATCGCCGCTGCATCCATTCGGTCGGCATCGGTTGGGGTGCCCCAGTTGGGCTGAAGTGATGCGGCAATTTGCTGAATTGAGCCTACTGACTGGCCAATCCGCTCCAGCTCTTGGCGCAATTGTTGATTTTGGCGAACAAGCTGCTGATTTTGAGCATGCACCGAGTCGAGCATGGCTTTGGTTGCTTGTAGCTCGGCGGCAAGTTCTCGGTACACGGTAATAGGAACCGTTGACGACGGCGCTGGCGGTTTCCCATTGGCTGCGGAATTGTTCATGGCTGAGTCTGGGCCAGAAGGTGATTGCATCAGTTGAATCGTAGCGCTGTATTGGGAAGTGAGTACACAAATAATAGGACTGAAATGGCAAAACGGGGCGACAAATTCACAATTAATTGCTATCTCTTGTCATGGTTCAAGTATTTGGTGATGTTCTAGACGTGTGGTTATTGGTTGTGGAAGGGGTGCGATGCCACAACCAATAACCACACATTTGAAACACAACCAAGTATTTTTTGCAGAATTTGGCCGAGAGATGGGTGGCAATGACCGATCGATGCTTGACTTCGTTCTCTTGAGCACGGCAGTTGAGACGGTGCAGTTTAGACTAGAAAATCAGAGCGTTAGGCGAGGAAGTGGCATGTTCTCCAAATGGATCTCCTGGATGACCCGAGTGTGGATGCATCAAGGGCGATCGCTCATCACGATTGGGTTGCTCGTGCTGACGCTGGGCCTAACCGGATGCGGCAATACCATGCTGCGATCTCAAGCAAGCCAAGTTCCTCAACTCGTTGTCAGCGAGCTTAGCGATCCCAAGACTTTCAACACGGTGATGAGCCGCGAGGCCAACGCCGCCCTCGGCTACATGTACGAAGGGCTGCTCTCCACCAACGGGCTCACTGGCGATTTGGAACCGGGCCTTGCCGAATCGTGGGAGATTTCTGACAACAATCAACGCATCATATTTACGCTACGCGAGAGGCTGAAATGGTCTGATGGTGAGCCTCTAACCGTGGATGATGTTGTCTTCAGCTTTAACGATGTGTACTTTAACGAAAAGATTCCCAGCAGCCAGCGCGATATTTTGCGGGTGGGCGAAGAGGGGTTATTTCCCACGGTAACCAAAGTGGGCGATCGCCAAGTCGAGGTTCGCTCACCCGAACCCTTCTCACCCTTGCTCCGGTTTGCGGGCAGCATCGAAATTTTGCCCAAACACGCTTTGGCAACCTACGTCTATTCCACTGGAGAAGACGGAAACCCTCGATTTTTAGGTGCCTGGGGTACCGAGACCCCACCTCAAGAAATTATTGGCAATGGCCCCTACCGCCTGCGGAGCTACCAACCCGGCGAGCGCATCATTTTGGATCGCAATCCCCACTACTGGCGCAAAGGCCCACAAAACGAAGCCCAGCCCTACATTGAGCGCATCGTGATTCAAATTGTGGAATCGCCCGATACCGCGCTGGCTCAGTTTCGCTCAGGCGGGTTGGATACCATTGGCATTCAGCCCAACTACTTTACGCTGGTGAAGCGCGAAGAAGAACGCGGCAACTTTAGCATTTACGACGGTGGGCCAGCCCTCAGCACCACCTTCCTGACCTTCAACCTCAACCAGGGCACCCGCAATGGTCAACCTCTCGTTGACCCAAACAAATTGCGCTGGTTCACCAATGTCAACTTCCGCCGCGCCGTGGCCCACGCCATCGATCGCCAAGCCATGATCAACAACATTTATCAGGGCATTGGCGAACCGCAAGACTCTCCCATCTACAAGCAAAGCTCCTATTACTTATCGCCGGAGGAGGGCTTGCCTGTATACGACTACAACCCCGAACGCGCTAGGGAGCTGTTGCTTAGCGACGGCTTTCAATACAACAGTCAGGGTCAATTGCTGGATGCAGAGGGTGTGTCCGTACGGTTTAACCTGATTACCAACGCAGGCAACAAAATTCGAGAATCTTTAGGCACCCAAATCAAACAGGACTTAGAGGCGATCGGCATTACAGTTGACTTCCGACCGATTGCCTTCAACACATTGGTATCTCGGCTGTCAGACACCCTGGATTGGGATGCTCATATTCTTGGCTTTGTGGGTGGTGGCATCGATCCCAACAGTGGCTTCAACATTTGGTCGGTCAATGGCACCCTGCATACCTTCAACCAAAACCCTGTAACGGGCGACCCAATTGAGGGACGGGTGATTGCCGATTGGGAGCAGCGCATTACCAATCTGTACATTCAAGGTAGCCAGGAGTTTGATGAGGGGCGGCGACGCGAAATCTACGCTGAAACCCAACGCCTTGCCCAGGAGTATCTGCCATTCATCCATTTGGTCAATCCCCTGGCGCTGTCGGCGGTACGCAACAAGGTTCAAGGCATTCGCTTTTCGGCCTTGGGCGGTACCCAATGGAATATTTACGAACTGCGAATCGAGGAGTAGTCAAAGATTTCCTGCACACCAAGAAGCCCTCGTTGCTGAGGGCTTCTTGTCGCTGTGGATATGGGTGTTAGCTGGAATGATTAGGCGGGCGATCGCACTCCGCCTGTATACAGGCTAAACCGTAGCTTCTTCTAAGCGTTTCAGTGAAAGTTTGGCAGCCTCAGACACATGGGGATGACCATCTTTGGCAAGATAGGCTAACGCCGACAGGCTCTTGGGAGAAGGCAGACTTCCGAGCGCTTCGGCCAAGCGCTGCCGCACCAGCCAATCGGGGGATTGGGCAAAGCGCAAAATTGCATCCACACTATCCACAGCCTCTAGCTCACCCAAGGCGGCGATCGCCGCTTGTTGCATCACTTCTTGATCGCTGTTTAGCGCTTGCAGCAAGGCATCACGGGCACGTTGATCCTTCAAATTGCCCAAAGATACCGCCACGCTAAAGCGCACCAACCAATCGGTATCTTCGTAGAAGGCACGTAACAGCGGCTCTACCGCTCGATTGTCCTGCAAATATCCCAATGCACCTGCCGCGTCGGCTCGAATGCCATAGTCTGGATCGGCTGCCAGCAAATCGACCAGAATGGGGTAACACTCCTCAGTTGGCTTGAGCCCCAATGCAAACACAGCCATGGAACGGACTTGTAGATTTTGGTCGCGCAATACTTTTTTGATCAGGGGTACGGCATCAGCAGGGGCCACGTCGCGAAGGGCCGCCAACGCCAACATGCGGTATTTGGAATCAGGATTCTCTAAGTCGGCGGCGATTTGCTCCAAGTTGGGCTGAGTCATATGAGAGACCTGCGTTACATAGCGTTACAAACATTATAAGGTTCTTCAACAGATTCCTCGGTCGCCAAGCGGGTAGGGATTACCACATATCTTTTTTGCCGCGTAACCGAGCAAAGGTTTGAATCGGATCCTGAGTATTCATTGCAGTTTGCAGCGTGGAATCATCCCATCGCAAAAACGGGTTGGTGCGTTTTTCATCCCCCAGGTTAGAGGGAATGGTCGGTTGCGATCGCTGTCGTTGGTCTGTCACCAGCGTTAACCGTTGCGCTAAGTCCGCATTTGTTGCATCGATTGCGTAGGCAAACTTGAGGTTGTTGAGGGTGTACTCATGGGCGCACCAGACTCGCGTATCGTCGGGGAGCGATCGCAACTTGCTCAACGAGTCCACCATTTGGGTTGGCGTTCCTTCAAACAAGCGTCCACAGCCCCCCGCAAACAACGTATCGCCACAAAACAGCTCACCCGGCTCGGAGCCCACCGCAGGAAAATAGTAGGCAATGTGGGCACGAGTATGTCCCGGCACAAAGAACACCTGAGCTTCCCGATCGGCGAATGAAACGCGATCGCCCTCCTGCAAAAACACCTGCTGGCCAGGAATGCGCCCCCGATCTTCCGCGCCACCATATACCACCGCATCGGGAAACTGCTGCAACAGTTGGCGGTTGCCCCCCACATGGTCGCCGTGGTGATGGGTATTCAAAATCGCCACCAGCCTTGCATTCAACGCTTGAAGCTGCTGCAACACTGGCCCCGCCTCCGCTGGATCAACCACCGCAGCAACCCCACGCTCAGGGTCATGCAGCAGAAAAATATAGTTATCAGACAATGCAGGAATGCGATGAATCTGCATAGGCGAAACCTCAGATGGTGCGGGTGCTGTTCGTAGCCTAAACCCAACCCCTTTCTAGAGCAAGTTGAGGCCCGGAATCCCATGTCGCGCGATCGCCCATACATGGGTATTCTGAGCGCAGCAGTAGGTTTATTTACTCTTTACACAGCCCTGACAAGAGCTTTGCCAAACAGATGTACCCAATCTCCGATAATGAGGGGTAGCAGATAGGGTTTTGCAGACTGTTACGAGTTCAGACGGTTCACGAGTTTAGACGGTTCACGCGTTCAGTCTGATCAGTTCAGGGTTTCACCACAAAGGTATCTACACGATATGGTTTGGTCTACGTCAGCAAAAGCAGCATCCAATTTAATCAATACATTAGAGCGTATTGCCGCCGAGCAGCAGCTTAGCCGCAAAGACCATTTACAGCTCACCTCGGCGCTGTTGGGCAGCCAGCATATTACTGAAGATTTGCGGCGCAAAATTAACCATATTCTCGATGAGTTGCGATCAGGTCGTCTCAAGCTGGTCGATTAACTGACTCCACAAATTTCATCACTACCCACGTTAGGCGAGGTCTTGCGACCCGCCTTTTTTTTGGGTCTCAACTCAGAGATGCGCAAACCTCTCATTCGCAACCGAAGATTTTGGGAATGAAGTCCATCAGTCGCTAGCAAGCTCAACTGGCCGGGAACCGAACCGAAAAACCGTCGCTAAATTTATGGAATCTTAACTAACAAGGCTGTCGTATGAAGCCTACTTCAAGACAAAGGTTGATAGGCTCTAAGTAATTCCAACAAAACTGCTAAAGGGGCGATCGCCCATCTCTGCACTACACCCCAAATACTGAGCCTTGGCCACGTCCCATGGCGAACCCTCGATGTTGACGCTTTAGCAGGAATTCCGATGACCATTCCTCATTCCGATGTCGAGCGTGAACGACCAGTCGTATCCAGCCGATTTGCCCAAAAGGCAGGGCCAACAAATCACTCATCTATTCAACCGCCAACCGCAATGGTGTCCATCACGGTCAGCGATGCGTCGGAAGGGGGCGTGTTGCGGGCCTATGGGTTGGCGCAGGCGGTTCAGCGCCTTGGCTACAAGGTGGAAGTGGTGGGGTTTCAGTCGGGCGATCGCCCCCTTGCAGAGCCACCACCGGGCATTCCCCTCAAGACTGTTCCCTTAACGTCCTTTCCGCACTTTCTGATTTCGGCGTGGCGCTTTGTGCGGCAGCTGCGCGGCACCGTCATCTATGCCTCAAAGCCAAAACTCACCAGCTTTGGGCTAGCGCTATTGGTCGCCAAGCTCACCCACCGTCCGCTGCTGCTGGATATGGATGACTGGGAAATGAGCTGGCATGGCGGCGACTCCTGGCGATATCGCCCTTCACTGCGGCAATTACTCCGAGATGTGGTAAAGCCCAGAGGAGCGTTGCGATCGCCCCATCATCCCCTATACACCCGCTGGATAGAACGATTGGTAGCACAGGCCCAGGTTCTAACCGTGGATACTGCGTTTTTGCAGCAGCGCTTTGGTGGAACCTACCTGCCCCATGGCCAAGATTGCGATCGCTTTGCGCCGACTCTGTACAACGCTGAAGCCAGCCGTCGAGCCTATGGGCTACAACATTATCGCGTGCTGATGTTTCCGGGTGTGCCTCGTCCGCACAAGGGATTGGAAGACCTGCTGGCAGCGTTGGAGCTGTTGAACGAACCCGATCTGCGGGTGGTAATTGTAGGAGGCAGTCCCTACGATGACTATGATGCCCAACTAGCCGCCCAGTGGGGGCATTGGCTCATTCAACTGCCTCGGGTGCCAAACGATCAGATGCCTCAGGTTTTGGCAGCGGCCCATGTGGTGGTGGTGCCACAGCGACAGAGTGCGATCGCCCAGGCTCAGTTTCCGCTCAAGCTCACCGACGGGATGGCGATGGCAAAACCGATTTTGGCAACTTCGGTGGGCGATATTCCCGCAATCTTGGGGGATGCGGGCTGTGTGGTCGAGGCCAATTCTCCGGCGGCGCTTGCCACAGGGCTACGATGGATATTTGATCACTGGGATGAGGCGATCGCCATGGGTGCTCGGGCGCGCGATCGCTGCTGCCAGCACTACAGCATTAATACGGTAGCCAACATTTTGCGATCGCTCTTGCTTACCTGTACCTCTACTCGCTAATTCCTTCTGCTAGTCCTGTTAGGAACGCCATGCATCCCAACCGTTTACTCCTACACACCACTCGCCAATACCCTGGTTGGGTTTTGCTGACAGTGGTGCTGGGTTTGGTGGGGGCGGTGTTCAATGGCGTCAGCACGGCCATGATCGTGCCCGTGCTGTTGAGTTTTTTGGGCCAATCGACCGATGCGATTCAGTCGGTTCCAGTTTTGGAGCGGCTGTTTGCGCCCTTTCGTGGCGTGCCTGAGCCCTGGCGGCTGGGGGCAATTACCGTGGCGATTGTCATGCTCATCCTCCTCAAAAATGTGGCTCTGTATGCCAGCACAGCGGTATCCGCGTTGTTGCAGCGCTTCATTGCCAATTACTTACGCGAAACCGGACTGCGGTTGCTGCTGGACGTGGATATTGACTACTTTGCGCGGAACAGCATGGGCGACTTGGTAAACCGCATGAACCAAGAGCTAAACCGCGCCGCTCTGGCCGTTACAATTGCGGTGCGATCGCTCACCACCATCATCACCATTCTGGTGTTTGTAATGTTGTTGCTGGCGTTGTCTTGGCCGCTGACCCTCATCACCAGTACGCTACTGGGGTTGGTCATGCTGGTCAATCAATTCAGCATTCAGCGGGCCAAGCGTTTTGGTCGGCAGCTATCGGAGGCATCGCGACGCTACACCGCCCGGTTGATTGATGTACTGTCGGGGATGCGACTGGTCAGGGCTGTTGCCGCCGAGGACCAGGAGTTCATAGCCCTGCGGCAACTCATGCGCGATCGCGAACAAGCCGAATATGAGTCCTTTACCAGCTACGCCGTCATTGGGCCAGTCAGCGAGGTTGCGGGTGTGGTGGCGCTCATTGCCGTCGTGGTGGTTGGGCGCATCTTTTTGAGCAATCAAATTGAAGCCGTCTCCACAGTTCTGCTCTCCTACTTGCTGTTGATCTTTCGGCTCCTGCCCTTAATTGGTCAGCTCAACGGCTCCCAAAGTCAATATGCCAATGCGATGGCCAGCCTTGAAACCGCCAACGATTTGCTAAATCGGCACGATAAACCAATCATGCGCAATGGCACCACCCTATACACTCCATTGCAACGCGAGATCCGGTTTCATCACGTGCAATTCACCTATCCAGGACAAGGCGAGCCCGTGCTCAGAGATGTGTCTCTTCACCTGCCGCGAGGCACGACGCTCGCGCTAGTGGGAGCCTCGGGTTCGGGCAAGTCAACGCTAGCCGACTTATTACCGCGCTTTTACGACCCCACCGGAGGGAGCATTACCATTGATGGACGCGACTTGCGCGAGTTGAATATTCAGTCGCTACGCCGAGCCATGGGCATTATCAGCCAGGAGCCATTTTTGTTTAACGCGACGGTGCGAGAAAACATTGCCTATGGTCGTGCCCATGTGCTGGATAGCGAACTGTGGGAAGCGGCCAAATATGCCAATGCCGCCGACTTTATTGCCCAATTACCGCAGGGGTTGGATACCGAATTGGGCGATCGCGGCATCATTCTCTCGGGAGGACAGCGGCAGCGTTTGGCGATCGCTCGGGTGCTCTTGCAAGATCCAGATATCTTGATCTTGGATGAAGCAACCAGTGCATTGGATACGGTTTCAGAACAATTGGTTCAAGAAGCGTTAGAAACACTCAGTCGCGATCGCACAACGCTAGTCATCGCGCATCGGCTATCTACCATACAAACTGCCGAGCAAATTGCGGTGATGGATCAAGGACGCATTGTAGAATTGGGCAGCCATCCAGTATTAATTCAACTTGGAGGCTACTATACACAGCTTTACCACGCTCAATTTAAGGTGTAGCACATCGCCCATTCATCGCTATGGAGCCGGATTTGGGATGCGTTGGTGAATCGCATCAACTTCAGCCAGCACATCAGGAGACAGCGTCATCGAGGCCGTTGCAATATTCTCCTGTAGCTGTTCCAACGTTGTGGCTCCAATGATGGTACTTGTCATAAACCAGCGGCTTTGCACGAACGCCAGCGCCAGCTCAACCGGAGTCAACCCCACCTGTTGAGCCAAATTGACATAAGCCGCGATCGCCTCCTCGACTCTGGGCTTTAGGTAACGTTGGCCAAACCCAGCAAATTCTTTCATTCGACCGTGGGCATCGGCAGAGCGCAAATACTTTCCCGTCAGGTTGCCAAACGCCAGTGGGCTATAGGCCAACAGCCCAATTTGCTCTCGCAGGCAGCACTCCGCCAAACCCTGCTCAAAGGTTCGGTTCATTAAATGGTAAGCATTTTGAATCGAGACCACTTTGGGCAACCCCAACTGCTCGGCAATCCGGCAAAAGGATGCCACACCCCACGCAGTTTCGTTGCTGAGCCCAAGATATCGAATTTTGCCCGCTTGAATGACCTCGGCAAAGGCTTGCAGCTGCTCCTCAATGGGAATGGTTGGGCGATCGCGCGCTGGGTCAAACTGAGTTTCGCCAAACAAGGGAACGTAGCGATCGGGCCAGTGAATTTGATACACATCAATGTAATCAGTCTGCAAGCGCTGCAAACTATCCTCCACCGCTTGGCGGATATTGGCGCGATCTACCGCATGGGAACCACCCCGAATCCACTTCAAACCTCGGGAAGGGCCAGCAATCTTAGTCGCGACAATCAGGCGATCGCGCGTCTGTCTGGCCAACCAACTGCCAATCAATGCCTCCGTTCGGCCCTGAGTTTCGGCCCGAGCCGGCACAGGATACATTTCTGCCGTGTCGATAAAGTTAATGCCCTGGGCGATCGCATAGTCAAGCTGGGTATGCGCCTCGGCTTCCGTATTTTGCTGACCAAAGGTCATCGTCCCCAGACAAAGTGCCGAAACTTCTAGGCCACTCGCGCCTAACGGTAAGTACTTCACAAAAAACCTGATGGATTATCCAATGATTAAAAGATCGTAAAACGACACTGCTTTTCCACAGACAAGGAATGTTTTCCACAGATATGCAGAACTTTTCCACAGGTTTCTGTGGAAAAGTAGTATATTTGTACGAGCATCAGCTTCATGTTGGCCTGCTGCCCATCACGCTCAATGGAGTAATTCATGCTGAGTGAGGAGTAGCTTTACTTGAGAACCTTGCTGAGCCGCAAAAGTTTCTAAAACAAGCCTAATTATCACCAAACGAGCGATCGCAACATGCGACAACCCAGGCTGCTGGCCACCCCAAAATCCCGTATCACACGATACTATTCAAGCCGCACAAAGCTACGCTTGAGCGTTCAACATGAGATCTCACCCAAATCCTGAAGCGACATTAAACTCTAAAACGGAACACTGTTTCCAAATGGAGCGCTATTCCCATTCAATCGTTCCAGGAGGCTTGGAGGTGATATCGTACACAACTCGGTTCACCCCACGAACTTCGTTGACAATTCGATTCGAAATTGCCTCAAGGATATCGTAGGGGACCCGCGACCAATCGGCCGTCATGCCGTCTTCGCTAGATACGAAACGAAGCACGATGGGATAAGCATAGGTGCGCTGATCCCCCATCACGCCCACACTCCGGATTGGAAGCAGCACAGCAAAAGCCTGCCAAAAGTCGCTGTAAATGCCTCGCTGATTAATTTCCTGCCGGACAATATAGTCAGCATCTCGGAGAATGTCCAGCTTTTCTTCCGTGACTTCACCCAAAATGCGGATTGCCAGCCCCGGCCCTGGGAAGGGATGGCGATTCACAATCTCTTCGGGTAGGCCGATCGAGCGCCCCAGCTTACGCACTTCATCTTTGAACAACTTGCGCAGAGGCTCCACCAGCTTAAAGCGGAGATCTTTGGGCAGACCGCCTACGTTGTGATGGCTCTTGATTTTGACGGCAACGCGATCGCCCGTTTTGGGATCCACATTGGTATCAGCCGACTCAATCACGTCGGGGTATAGCGTCCCTTGAGCCAGGTAATCAAACGGCCCTAAACGGCGAGATTCGGATTCAAAAACGCGAATGAACTCATGGCCAATGCGCTTCCGCTTCTCTTCGGGATCGGTAATGCCGTCAATGGCTGAAAGGAAACTTTCGCGGGCATTCACATATTCCACCGGGATATGGAACTGCTCATGAAACAGTTTGACCAAGCGCTCAGGCTCATACTTGCGCATAAAGCCCTGATCAATAAATACGCAGGTCAACTGGTCGCCAATGGCTCGATGCAGCAAAAAGGCTAGCGTAGAAGAATCAACCCCGCCCGACAAGGCCAACAAAACGCGCTTGTCGCCCACCTTAGAACGAATCTCGCGCACCGACTCTTCAACAAAGGCATCGGTCGTCCAAGTAGGGGCACACTCGCAAATGTGATAGACAAAGTTGCGAATCAGCGCCAGACCACCAATGGAATGCACTACTTCGGGGTGGAACTGCACACCGTAAAACTTGAGATCATGATTGGCGATCGCAGCCACAGGCGTATTGTCCGTATGAGCTAACAGCTCAAAGCCTTGGGGCATGCGGGTAACAGAGTCTCCATGGCTCATCCACATCGTGGTGCCATGGTCAACGTTAGTCAGCAAATCAGTGGGATCGTCAATAAACAGCGATGCCTTGCCATACTCGCCCCGCTCGGCACGCTCGACACCACCGCCAAGCTGCTGCACCATGAGCTGCATCCCGTAGCACACACCCAACACCGGAATGCCAAGATTCCAAATTTCGGGATCACAGTGAGGGGCGTGCTCGTCATAAACCGAGCTGGGGCCACCCGACAAAATAATGCCTTTGGGATTGATTTCAGCAAGCTGAGCAGCGGTTGTCCGATAAGACAGCACTTCAGAATAGACCTGGGTCTCTCGAATCCGCCGCGCAATTAGTTCGGAGTATTGAGAACCAAAGTCGAGAATAACGATAATTTGACGACTTAGCGGCTCGGTCGTTGCGGTAGATGAGCCACTCTGAGGAATGTGTTCGAGTTGAGCTGTCACGGCTGTTTTGGAAATTTGGAACGTTGGCAATAAGAACTACAAAGCACTCGAAATATACACACCTAACTTATGATCAACGGTCTTAAATCGTGAAGCGAAAATTGTATTGAAGTATTCAAAATAGCTTAACAAAATTGGGACAAGATTGCTGATCCGGTTTGACTTTGAATGAGAATCTGGCGATCGCGACCAAACAACACCGTGCCCACCTGCACCGTGCGATCGCTGTGGGCATGGATGTACCGTTGGGTGCGGGTATCAATGGCCTGAGCGATCGCGCCATACACCTGCTCTACCCACTGGGTACCCTGCTCCACATCCATCTGGCAAAGGTGCTGTAAACCCGCCTCTGCGGTCGCGCTCGCCAGCACCATCTGTACCGCTGCGGTTGGCATACCCTGGTTCGCACAGTGCGCTGCCAAAATTTCTTGCCGCCCATCGGCCACATGATGATGCGTATGAAAGATGCCGCCAGCCAGCTTTAGCAGCTTGCCATGATAGCCAAACAGCAAAATTTGCTGTAAGCCCTGCAATCCGGCCTCTGCCAGCAGTGGTCCCAACCAATTGGCGGTTTTGATCAGGCGATCGCTCGGAACTCCCATGTGTGTCGCCAAATCCAGCCCATTCTCCCCCACACAAAACACCAGCGTGTGGAATGTCTGAGCTTTGGCCACCAGTCCATCCCGAAATTCCGTCAGTTGTCCCGGTGCGCTCAATGGCTGAGCAATTCCTGTCGTTCCCAGCAATGACAACCCATCCACCACTCCAAAGGCGGCGTTTGAGGTGCGCTGTGCCAAGGCCCGCCCCTCCGGCAAAATAATCTTGACTCGGGCGATCGCCCCTAGCTCCAGTAACGGCAGCACATTCGCCTCCATCAACCGTCGAGCATAGGCGTAGATCGCAGGCTGATCGGTACTCAGCGAGCGCCCAACGCCTTCGCCACCTTCCAGAACCAACTGCGGCTCAGATTTCGGTTCTCGGCTCTGCCTTTCTGCTAACTCCACCACAGCCCACACGGGTGTGTTTCGGGTTAAGTCCAAGTTATCGCCGGGATCGCTGTGGGTAATGGCGATCGCCATAGTGTCACTCAGGCGGGCAACCTGAGCAATGGGGACCACTGCTGTTTCGGCTGGCTCTACCAAGTTCACCGCAACGGATGCTCGCTCGGTGGTATTGTCTTGCAGCCATTGCAAAGCCGCGATCGCCGACGCACAAGCAAACACAGGCAGCGTATATCCAGCCCGAGGCGATTCTTGAGGAAGCAAAGCACTCATGACAGCGAATCAATCTCTATAGCAAGCCACACCACTCTTAACAGGAGAACGCGCCCCATCCCAAACCATGAATTGGCAAAGACGAAATCTCCTAGATGAATCTGCCACGCAACGATTCATCCTTTCAAACAGCCATTCATACAGGAGGCCGACAACCCATCTCTCAGGACTTACTCAGTTGAATGATTTTGGGGGAGCTTCGCTCCCCCAAAATCATTCAACCCCCGCGTATTGAGCATCATACCAACCACAAAAACCCAAAAATAAAAGCTCTCTGCCGACGGAACAGAGAGCTTAACGGAGATATGTGCTACATGGATGGCGCACCGCAGCCGCACAGTGCCATCATCACAGTGCCATAAACGAACTTAAGCTTGTCGAGAATAGTACTCAACCACGAGCAGTTCATTCACTTGGAGAGCGACCCATTCGCGCTCTACCAAGCCATTTACCTTACCAGTCAACTTGTTCTTATCAAACTCAAGGTGACTTGGAACATTGGCTAGACCAGGAAATTGAAGATTTTCTTCCACCAGACGACGAGAGGCCTCGTTTTGGCGAACGCCGATCTCATCTCCAGGGCGACACTGGTAGCTAGGAATATCAACCCGGCGACCATTGATCGTAATATGCCCATGGCTAACCAACTGGCGAGCCGCTGGAATGGTAGGTGCCATACCCAAGCGGAAAACCGTGTTATCCAAACGCATTTCCAGAAGCTGCAGCAAAATCTGTCCGGTAGAACCAGAAATTCGGCGTGCTCGACGCACGTAGCGCAGCAACTGACGCTCAGACACACCGTAGTTAAATCTGAGCTTTTGCTTTTCTTCCAAACGAATTGCGTATTCTGACCGCTTTCTCCGGGCAGCTCCGTGCTGTCCAGGAGGATTTGCCCTTTTACCCGATGCACGCTTTTCTTTACGCGTCAGGCCGGGCAAGTCTCCCAGACGACGAACGACCCTGAGGCGAGGCCCTCGATATCGCGCCATCTAGCGTACTCTCCGAAATATATCCACAAGCAAACCATTATAGCGGATGGCTGAGCGATCTAAAAGCCTTATTTTTGAGGAATTGCTGCGCTCCTGTCCTCTCTTGCTGAATGCAGTGAAGTTGTAGGTTCTAGATAAGAGATAGGACTTACACACTTCATCCGAAAAACCCGGGGGGTGAATGATTTTTTGAGCGCTAAGCGCTCAAAAAATCATTCACCTGCGTAAAGACTGAAGAGAGAAGGATCTCACCTCGTCTAGCCAAAATTGAGCTTAGACAAGGCTCAAGCTGAAAGCGTTTGTGCGATCGCACGGGTGAGTCGTGACCGAGTCTACTGGCTCCCAATTTAAGGTGCAGTGGTTCTATCAAGTTGTTTTATTGAATTTTCATCCAAAGACCAAGTGGTTTTCAGCAACATAGCGCTAGTGCGTGGCCAATATTATTTGACACGATAAATAAAAACCACAACACACACCCACTTTTTTGGCTACCCTGGAGTTAATGAAGTAAATGTGTCAAGCAGGCTGCATACTTCAATCGCAGCAGCGCGTAGAAACAGAAAAATCTCTACTGCCTAGTATTCAGCTTTTTTAATTTCGAATCTTTGCTTCGATATGAAAACTGAATATCGCTGAATTCTTAGGCAAGAAACCCTTGCATTCCTGTTTTTATAGGCTAATATGCTGAATTGAAGACATAGTCTGACGTAGTTCACTCAACTAATCCTGTGAGATGCGCGATACCAGAGGATAGTTGAAGTCAGGTGATTCTTGATAAGGAAATTTGAAAAATTTGGTTATGACTAATAACAATGTTGCTGTCCATGCGGTTGCACATCCGATGGTGAAGTTTCAGCGGCAAGTGCGATCGCTGGTTGAATCCAAGGTATTGAAGCCATCCGATTCGATTTGGAAGATTGCTCTGCTCTATGGCGATGAATGGCCTCATTGGAAGCGTGAGCTGGAGGATTTTGACTTTACAATGCAAGACCCCGTTGGAGACTTGCTGGAAGTAGAGAGTTGGGACGACGAATAGGTTCATCATGCAAAGTTTGCACTTAGACTGCATGTTTTGCATTGATAACTGGTTGGCATCGACCCATCATCGAAACCGATAGGTCATTGTAAACAATGGCGCAGATTGCCATACAGCATTCTAAATAGTTTTAGAGCTTCTGTTGCAAGCTCTAAGCGCTCAATCTTTTGATATCGATCATCGTGATGCAAAAAATGCATCACGATGATTTGTTTTATGAACGAAAGCGCACACAAATATGGCTTTTTCTAAGGGCTGCGCAGCGCACAGCCCTTAGAAAAAGCCTTCACGGAAAGATTAGCGTTTCAATGCCTCTAAATTGGGTCGTAGTTTGGCTCGCACCACAACTGCAGTAATGTTGTCGTGGCCGTTGTGCTTATTGGCCAAGTCAACGAGTTGGCTCACTCCACCCTCTAGGTTCGTTGCAGAGCTCAGCAGCGGATCGACATGAGTTTCCCAATGTTTCTCCAGCAGGTCGTTATCAGTCAAGCCGTCGGAGCATAGAAGCAATAGCAAATCTTCGGTAATGTCTAAAAACTGCACGTCGGGATTGACGAAGTTTTCGTCGCGGGGGCCAAGCGCCTGAGTGAGCTGGTAGGCATCGGGACGAGCATAGGCGATCGCAGGTTCTACTCCCCGCTGAATCTCGCGTTGACCAACTTCATGATCGACAGTTACTTGCTCCAATCCTCGACGGCGACTATAGCGATACAGCCGACTATCGCCAACATGAGCCAGTACCGCGCGCATATCTTGCACAAGGAGCACAACCAGCGTGGTACCCATACGACCGCTCCCAGAGCTGTCATTTTGCTGATTGAGGTCGTAAATCGCTCGGTTAGCCGCCAATACGGCCTCACGCACCATCGTCTCGGATGGCAACTCATTGACCCAATGCTCGTCAAAATACTGCTTCAGCGTTTCGGCAGCTAGCACGCTGGCAACCTCGCCACTGGCATGGCCTCCCATGCCATCGCACAAAATGTAGAGACCGCGCGCCTTAATGCTGCGTCCCGACGGAGTCTCCATTTTTTGAATGTGGGTCACAATATTGAAGTGGTCTTCGTTATGGTCACGTTGCCGCCCTACATCGCTACAACCGGCATCATCCAAAGCCACGAGCTTCATCGGCAGCACAATCGTTGGCATATCTTCCCCTTCGGAGGGGAGGTCGTCATCCAAATTTTCAAGTTCGAGTAGGGTTGGGCTAGACCCCAGGCTCACATCGGCCGAAGGTGGCAAGTCTAAGGGCGATGATGCACCCGGAAGTGCCGAGGGGGGTAGCCCAATGGTGGCTTCATCGTCATCATCGGGGTTGGATAGCGGCAACTCAACAGGCACCACAGCAGGGGGAGGCGTCGTTGGAGTTTGTAGCTCGGCGGCGATCGCCTCTAAGCGTGAGCGCAGCACATCGACACTGTCGATCGCACCAGCTTCCAACTCATCGCATAAGTGAGCGAGCGTCCCCATCTGAATTTGCGGCGATCGCAGACTGAAGAGTTGTTTCCAGAATTTGCCCAGATCCAGCAGTTGCCCAGATTTGTCGGTTGCATCACTATACAACCGCTGCAAATACAGCAGTTGGTCTTCATCTACCCTCAGGTTGCTCACTTCTAGCAAACTTTGGGCAAAGCCTTGAGGCTGCAACACCGTCCACAGTTCGGCAATTTGGTGCAGCAAGTGCAAGAGTTGGAACATGGGAACGTCCAAATTGCGCCACACCTCGGCCAACGCCGTAAGATCCGAGCGGTCTTCAAGAATGACCACCACGATATCGCCCTTTTGCCACGCATCGTGGATTTGCGGTAGGGATGGATAGAGCTGCTCTTCTAATGCAAGATAGCTTAACGCCAGAGTGGGAATACCCAGCCGAGTGACCTCTTGCTCAATCGAGGCTTCTAGGTTTTCTTCTTCAAGATCCAGCATTTCTGGATGGCGGAAGAGCATCTCCAAGGGAGATGGGGAAAACGGCTGACCATCCACCACTCGAACCTCGACACTACCCTTGGCGATCGCATCTTTTTCCAGCTCATCTAAGCGGCGGTATCGCCGTTGAGCATCAATATAATCATCTTCAAGGAAGGAGATTCCTGGAGGGTCTGCCGCTGCAAATGCAGCCTTGAGATCATCCTGAGCTAGCTGCTGAGCCACATCGACAGTCTCATCGGGATCCACCGCAGGTGGCTCAACCGTAATGACCGCTCGCCAAATTGTGGCCGTTGGCTCCTGGCAACTGGGGCATTTCTCTGCATCAAGGGGCACTGCGGCACCACACGCAGGGCAGCTTTTTTCAGTGAGGGCAACGCCACACCGTAAGCAAAACTTGTTCGTATCCGGATTTTCAAACTGGCACTGAGGGCAAACAATCATAATCCGGACTGTCCTTACGTCTGTCACCGTCCTGAAATATCAGGTCTTAAAGACATATACAGCGCACACAGGCTGCGCACTGAATGTTTTTTTATATTTTTTGGCTGAGGAGGATACATCCACAACAGCCATCACCGAGCGAACCAGGCATTTAGGCTAAGCCTAGGCCACACACGCTATTTCGGCGAATGAGATTAGTGTAGCGGACCCCTGTTACGGGATAAACCTGCCTTTAAGGTTACACGATCGGTTACCAGTGCGATTTCAGGATACGTCTTCTTTTAAGATTACCCAGAGTTCTGCCCGGAAAGAACACCAGAGCCCAGTTCTAGCGAGCCCGAGACTGGCTCCATTGAACAAGCGATCGCACCTCATTCTCCGTCAGTTCGCGCCATTGGCCGGGTTGCAGTCCCACCAGGGTTAGCTGGGCGATCGCCACCCGCACCAACCGCAGCGTTGGAAAGCCAACCGCAGCCGTCATCCGGCGAACCTGACGATTGCGGCCCTCTGTTAACGTCAGCTCCAGCCAAGCCGTTGGCACACTTTTGCGAAACCGAATGGGCGGGTCTCGTGGCGGCAGGTCTGGCTCTGCCTGCAACAGCCGCACCTTGGCCGGACGCGTTTTGTATCCCTGAATCATCACGCCCTTGCGCAACTGAGCCAGCGCCATTTCATCGGGCACGCGCTCAACCTGTACCCAATACGTGCGCGGATGACCAAATTTGGGCTCAGTCAGCACATGTTGCAGGCGACCGTTGTTCGTAAGCAGCAGCAGCCCCTCACTATCCTTATCCAACCGGCCCACAGGATACACATCCGACACCGAAATAAAATCCTTCAAGGTGGGCTCACTCTCCTGGCTCCCCTCTGCCTGAGGAGAGCTGAACTGAGTTAGCACGTTGTAGGGTTTGTAAAACAGCAAATATCGGTAAGAAGCAGCCATAGGTCGCAGGCATAGGAACAGGCGCGATCGCCTTGCAACATGATTTGTAAACAAATCCGCGCCAACCATAACGAAACACTGAAAAATGTAACGAATTGGTGACGACGCTTTAAGAGAGGTTTAAGTTGACTCGCAAAATCCGCAACTGCCCTTTACGCTAAAGCCAAATACGGGTTTTTGTTGAGACTGTCATGGATAACATACAAAAGTATCGCGTCAGATGTACACTCGCATTTGGCGATATCTACGGTCAGATCATTATTTGGTTGATTGTTATTTTCTTTAGTCTGGCAAGCGCACTCGCTCTTATGGGCACCAGCCGCCCGATCTATGCCATCACCACCGTCGGATTGATCCTGGTGCTGTCGCTGCCATTTCTGCTGTTTGCCTTTGTCACAACCCTGCTCAACCATATCGAGTTTGATGCTGTTGATCCGGCGCAGGAAAAACCAACTGGGGTGCAAGCCACGCAGCGGCCTGCCCGAGCTGCAAGCTAGCGATCGCCCTATCAGCTCATCCCGTTTCGGCAAACTCCAGCCAGCCAAACTTCTTAAAAAGTTCCCATGATCTACAGTTGGGAACTTTTTTATGCGGCAGGATGGAGAAGAGAACACTGCCTTTGCCAAGGCATTTTACAGAACAGGTTCAGCATGATTGAGCATGATGTCATCATTGTGGGGGGTGGCTTGGCTGGCTCGCGCGCCGCAGTAGAAATTGCCCGCACCAACCCCCAGTTGAGCGTTGCCGTAGTCGCCAAAACCCATCCCATTCGATCGCACTCCGTCGCGGCCCAAGGGGGCATGGCGGCCAGCCTCAAAAATGTCGATGAAGAGGATAGTTGGCAGGCCCACGCCTTCGATACGGTCAAGGGCTCGGACTATTTGGCCGATCAGGATGCCGTTGAAATTTTGACAAAGGAAGCTCCAGACGTGGTGATCGACCTGGAGCATATGGGCGTGCTGTTTTCGCGCTTGCCCGATGGTCGCATTGCGCAACGGGCCTTTGGGGGGCACTCCCACAACCGCACCTGCTACGCAGCAGATAAAACTGGACACGCAATTTTGCATGAGCTGGTGAACAATCTGCGTCGGTACGGGGTGACGATTTACGACGAGTGGTATGTGATGCGCCTGATTGTGGAATCTGGCGAAGCCAAGGGCGTGGTAATGTACCGCATTCGCGATGGACTGCTGCAAGTGGTGCGGGCCAAAGCGGTGATGTTTGCCACAGGTGGCTATGGTCGGGTGTACAACACCACGTCCAATGACTACGCTTCCACTGGCGATGGTTTGGCGATGACTGCTGCCGTTGGTCTGCCCCTGGAAGATATGGAATTTGTGCAGTTTCATCCCACTGGGCTGTACGGGGTGGGCGTGCTAATTTCGGAGGCGGTGCGCGGCGAGGGGGCGTATTTGCTCAACAGTGAGGGCGATCGCTTTATGGCGACCTATGCTCCTAGCCGTATGGAGTTGGCTCCTCGCGACATTACCTCCCGCGCCATTGTGAAAGAGATTCGAGCCGGACGCGGCATCCATATAGACGGCAGCAGCGGCGGGCCATTTGTGCATTTGGATGTGCGCCACCTAGGTCGCGAGAAGATTATGAGCCGCATTCCGTTTGCGTGGGAAGAAGCCCATCGTTTACTAGGGGTAGATGCGGTGCATCGGCCTATTCCAGTACGGCCTACGGTGCACTACTCGATGGGTGGCATTCCTACCGATACGGATGGACGTGTGCGTAGCAGTGCCGATGGGTTGGTAGAGGGATTCTTTGCGGCTGGGGAAACGGCTTGTGTATCGGTGCATGGAGCCAACCGATTGGGCAGCAACTCGCTGCTGGAGTGCGTGGTGTATGGCCGCAGAACCGGAGCCGCGATCGCCCGCTATGTAGAATCTCGCAAATTCCCCGACCTGGATGAGCAACGTTACCTAACTGAAGCCCAACAACGGCTCCAAAGTTTGCTCGACCAGCCAGGAACTCAACGCATCGGCTCCCTGCGGCAAACGTTTCAGGACTGCATGACCGAGCACTGCGGCGTCTTTCGAACCGAAAGCGTGATGCAGGAAGGACTGGAAAAGGTGCGATCGCTGCGGCAACAGGCCAACCATATCTTTTTGGACGACAAAGGCAAGCTGTGGAACACCGAGCTGATTGAAGCGATGGAGCTGCAAAGCTTGATGCTCGTTGGCGAAATGATTCTCACCAGCGCGCTCAATCGGCAAGAAAGTCGTGGCTCTCACTCACGCGAGGACTATCTCAATCGCGATGATGACCGCTTTTTGCAGCACACCATGGCCTATGCCTCGCCAGCGGGAATCGAGATTGGCTACCGTCCCGTGGCGATTACCATGTTCCAGCCGCAAGAGCGCAAATACTAGGCAAGCCGTTGGTTCATGCTTGTGGGCAAGCCCACAAAAAGGACTTTTCTGAGGGGTCTATGGGATACGACCTTCAGAAAAGTCCTGAACTGAAATTGACCGTGCATTCGCTCTGAGCCCGTTGCTCCATCCTGAATCACGACAGGTGGCGGAGAGATCTATATGGATCAGCTCCACGAACTAGAACCACAGCAGAGGTACTGCCTAAGATGGCAGTTGGGGAGAGCGAAACGATAGTCCAATAACCAGCGCTACTCTGCTTCAGCGGCAATTTCCAAAGAGCTGAGGATAGAGGCACAGGTCTCTCGAATAGACTCAAAGTTGGATTCCAACGTGCCGCATGTCAAGGCGTAGCCTGTAGAAGGCGAAGCCACGATGCGCTGCAGTACCCGAACCGGGGGCGTTGAAGACATGCTGGATTCCACATCAGCCGCATTCAAAGAACCAACTTGCAGCCGTTCTTCTCCAATCACATTGAAGCCAGCCGACCCCAAAAACTGAATGCTGTTGTCCAAGTAACCGTCTTGATCACCAGGCTGCAAGGGTTCCGTGACCAAATTCACGAACAACAGGCCGTTGTTACCCGTGTATAAAGCTTCTAATGAAACATTGCTGGCATTGGGCAAACCATCGATTTCCGTCGGTTGAAAATCAACTGGTAAATCAAACGACCACGCATTTTTAGCAATCGTCTGATAACTTTCTGGGGTTTGTGCCACTTGAACAGGGGCATTGGCCTGGGCGGGAACAAACACGCCTGATGCAACCAACAGGACTGCCCCAGCAGAGAACGGAATCCATGTTTTGCAGGTTTGAACAGGAGGAATCATGGCACGAGCCTCGTATGGTGACAACGCTGAGTGACGGACACAGCCCAGCGCGAAATGACTCCAATGTAACCTACTCTTTTGACCGCTTTAACCCTAAGTACAACCAGTTTGCACTTGAGGCCGAATTGTAATGTTCCTAACAAAATTCAGCATTTTTACGACACAAGGGGTTCTGCATTTCAGCAAATATGGCAGAGTCCAGTTCGTAAACCATCGGTTGTGGCAGAACTGGCGCAAATGGCGATCGCGCTTCACTCCGGCTCTTGAAAGGCCATAGCTCACGTTTACAAACCGCAAACTTAATTTCAGAATTTGGCAGAGTGTTCGTCGGCTGGGATGAAACTGAGTAGGATGAGGGAGCAACATCATTCACTTGAGCTTCGCACCTGCGGATTTGAGGGCATACGGATTTGAGGGCATATTGAAGGAGCTCTACGAAGATTACATGCTGAAACATCTCCGCTTAGGCTGGATTTGGCTGGTGGCAGGGTGGATGGCGATCGCCATATGGCTTGTTCCAGTCCTCGCCGCGTCTGCCAATCCTCATCCACCGCCTCAGGCCTGGTTTCACTTTGTACACCGCTCTTCCTTTTCACCATTAGCCACTGCAGAGTTACAGGGGCTTCAAGTAGCGGAATGCGATACTGTTGCGTGCAAAGCTCCGAATTTGCTGCTGGAATATGGGCTTTGTCGGGATGAAGGCTGCCTCACCGAAGTTCCTGAAGAAACTGGGGCATTTGCTACGTTGCACTGTGCAGCCAACACCTGTCTGGCCATTTTTGATTATGACAGTCCCCATATTCAAGCCCCGTTTCGGCTGATTGCTCAGTTTCGCGATCGTCTGCGCATTAGCAATGTGATGGAGCTATCGCCCGACCATACCACCATGCCATTGACCCTACAGGGAGATTGGCGCGTTGAAGTAACCACCAACGAGCTGATGCTGACGCGAGAGCGCACACCCTGGCGAGGAGGGTACTTTCAGCTCTTTCGCACGGGGTTTGGGTTCACGATCGTGCTAGAGCTGCTGGTGGCCCTGTTGTACGTGGCGTGGCGTGGGGTCGGGCGATCGCTGGCGTTGCGCATTTTAACCATTGTTGGCGTTGTCCACCTGGTTACGTTTCCGGTGGTGTGGTTTTTCTTTCCATCGCTGCAGCCGTTTCAATACACCTTTGAGGAAATTTTTGGCGGTATTAGCCTGGGCATTGCCGTTACTTATGGGCTTTTGCTGTGGTTTGCCACACGCCCCGTATCTACGACAAAGCTGTTTGTTTCGTCGATTACGATTGTGCCGTTTATGCTGGGGCTAGGATTTGCGATCGCCTGGTTCTTTAGCTTGAATAGCTGGTTTCCGACAACGGTAGAAGGGTTCTCGCCAAAAACCACCCTCGTGTTGTCGGAGCTGTTTGTTTTTGGGTATGAAGGCGCGCTGATTTATCGCTTGGTGTGGGACAAAGTGCCTTTGCTGCATGCCAGTTTGCTTAGCCTCAGCATGAATGGTGTGTCGCTGGCAGTAGGGCTATGGCTGTGGCGCATGCACTGACCCACACGGTCGATTCAACCATGGGAGACTACCCAAAATTCAACCATGGGAGACTACCCAAAGATAGGCGAAAGCCCAAAAAAATGCGATCGCCCAAACGCATATCAATAACGGACGATAGATGGCAACCACGCAAGCCTACGCAACAATAAAGGCGTAGCAATGCCAATGTGTCATGCCTCAAGAACTTTTTTACGAAGCCTCACGGGTGAATGCTCGCAAAACGGACATCTTTGATATCTTCAATTTTCGCTATTACGAAGGGCCAAATCCATATTTAGAGGGCGGTGCCATCGTATTTGATATGGCACTGACGGGCTACGCAGAACCCCAGCCTATTCAGGAATTTGTAGAGGCGATCGCCGAAACCTATCCCATCATTGCCGCCCATCCCCATGGCAGCCACTTCGAACTGTTTGCCCAACTGTGCCGGGTACTCAGCGCTTTGGATATGGATTTGCACTGCGATCGCGTCAACATCATCTCGCGAGAAACAGGCACCACCATTGCCGTCGAGGCCATTCACGAACCCACCAGCTATGGCCTGGTCTACACCGCATGGGATTGGTTTGAGGCAATTGGCCGAGGGCAAACCTACCACAGCTTGCCAGAACAGATGGAGCTGTTGCAGCGGCGATTTCGGCGGTCGGCCTATGGCGGGCCTACAGTTTATGCGCTCCTGCGATCGGCTCATTTCAAGGGCATTCCGGCACTGTATCTGCCCGATGAGGGACTGATGCAGTACGGCTACGGCAAAAAGCAAGTGCGCGGCGTTGCCACCACCTTTAACTGCGACAGCCATCTCGACTCCGACTTCACCACCCGCAAGGATGACTGCAAAGCCTTTTTGAGCACGCTGGGTTTTCCCGTCCCCAAGGGCGACATTGTCACCACGTTAAGCGAAGCGTTGGATGCTGCCGATCGCATTGGCTACCCCGTTGCGGTTAAACCTGTGGTCGGGCACAAAGGGATTGGCGTCACCGCCGAAGTACAGCACGATGACGAACTTACGCTGGCCTTTGACCGAGCAGTTCAGGCCCATCCACCCGAAATGGCGATCGCCGTGATCGTCGAGCAAAGCATTGCTGGCAGCGACTTTCGGCTGCTGTGTGTAGATGGCAAATTTGTTGCCGCCACCGAACGCCGACCCGCCACCGTCACGGGCGATGGCGAATCCACCATTGCCGAACTCATCGCCCATGAAAACGCCAAACCCGAACGGCTGGATACTCCCACCTCTCCCCTCGGCAAAATCGTCGTTGATAATGCCATGCATCACTATCTCGACGAGCAACGCCTCAGCCTAGATAGCATTCTCGAGCCAGGAGAGGTGGTTGCTCTGCGCAAGGTTGCCAACCTCTCTTCCGGCGGCAGCAGCGTCGATGCCACAACCCGCGTTCACCCCGACAACATTGTGCTGGCACAGGATATTGCCCAACACTTTCAGCTTATTTGCTTGGGCATTGACGTGCTGGCAGCCGACATCAGCAAATCCTGGAAAGACGGCAACTTTGGCATTATCGAAATTAACTCGGCTCCTGGGGTATACATGCACCTGCGGCCGGCGGTGGGCGACAGTATCGATGTCACAGCCAAAATTTTAGAAACCTTCTTTTCGTCTGCCAAGGATTCTCGGATTCCCATTCTCAGCTTTAACTATTTGCCCGTTCACGACCTGAAGCGGCTCATCGATCATCTGCTGGTGACCTATCCCACCTGGACCATTGGCGCATTGTGCAAAGAAGCAGCTTTCATCAACCGTTCCGAAAAGCAGCTCAGCGGCTCCTACAACACCAAGGTCAAGAGCCTGCTGCGCCATCCCAAGCTCGATTTGCTGATTGCAGAGTACGACGATGCGACCCTCATGCGCGAGGGCTGCTTTTACGATGGCAGCAATGTTGTAGTACTGGATAACCCCACCGAAGCCGAGCAAACTTTGGCCCACAGCGCCGCAGAATCGGCCACGCTGATTACCAAAACGGGCAATTCGGTAATTGTGCGGCGACAAGGTCTGGTCGAGCAACACGAAATCGATGAAGACGAGTCGTTCCCGCAAGTGTACCTGAAGGAAATTTTGGCAGCGTTGGTGGATCTTTAACGTCAGTTTCGGTTAAGAGCTTTTCTGAGGTTTGCACGACGCGCACGCAAAAATGGGCACTTCAGCTTATCCACAACTCAGGTGATCTTTAGGGTTGAGTCACGATGAATGTTGCCGTGTATTCGACGGGTTCATCGTCGGTGGCCAACCCTGGCCGGGGCGTAAGGCCCGTAATTTTGACTTGGTAGCCATCGATGCGCTGCACGCCCAACTGTCCGTTTCCGGGCTGGTAGATCAATTGCGCCTTGCCCAGCAGTTGGCCTGCTTGCAGCAAGCTGACCTGAAGCTCAGCTCGCCCTTGCCAAACGCAGGTCGTGCCTTCAGGACAACGCGAGTCCTGAAGCACTTGGTCAAACCTGAGGGTGAGGCTGTCATCGGCGATCGCCACTTCTTGGGCGAGGGCCACTTGCACTGAAGTGCCGAGCTGGGTTTGCTCGATGGGAGCTGGATCAGTGGGGACCGTTTCGATGGGGACGGGTTCAGCTGTTGGCTCTCCAGGGGCTTTTCCCGGCGACACTTGAGCGCATCCCAGCACCAGCACGGTCATTAGTACGATCGACACCAATAGTCGTTGATACATCATGGTCTCTAATTTTGGGAATTCATCCCTGTTTTGCCTGTTCAATGGCCAAGCTGCGTAGCCGCTGCACCAACGGACGCACCGATGACGGCATGTTCACATCCGTCATGGTGACCGAATGGGTGCGATCGCCCGTTGTGATCGTCATCTCATAGGTCATCGCATCCGGAACATTCGTTGGAACATTCATCGAAGCTGCAGCCAGTTCCTGCTGATTTATGGCTAAGATTCCAGACTGTTGCACCAAGCGATCAAGTTCCTGCACTGTCGCCGAAGATACCGTTGCCGTATCCACAGAATAGTTCAGCCGTAAGTTGGCAAACCCACCGGACGTTTTGAATTGTATTTGCATATCCAGAGCCCGCAAGATCGTGTATCGCGGCTAAGCTTATCTTGATTGTCTGGTTTGGCGACATGTTTGGCGAAATTCTGGCGAAATGTCTGGCAAAACCATCCGTCGGGTATTCCACGACTCGTGCTATGCCAGAGCGCGATCGCCACACGTTAGCAGCAAATATATCTGCAACGCTATAGATTCGAACCCATGAAACATTGTGGAGCCCACCCTCAGCATAAGCTCCACAACATCCTTTTTGAATCCGTCCGTTGGTTTGTTAATTCGTAATTCAAGGCTAAGGGGTTGAGGGCAAACCGACATCGCGAAAGGCTGCTCGAATGATCTGCGCCGAACCCAACGGAATTTTTCCATCGCGAGTCAACTGGCGCGCCAACTCCACAATCACAGTCACGGCATCGTTAAAGTTGGCCGTCGGCCACAGCTTTTGCAGCGCCTCATACCAAACCAGCGTCGCCTTATCCGTTCCCATCTCCATCGCCGCCAAGTAAAAGGCCCGGTTCGGAATTCCGCTGTTAATGTGAACGCCCTGGTTATCTTCGGGGCCAGCGTAGTAGTCCTTCATGTGGGCAGGCTGAGGATCAACCCCCAACAGCTCGTTGTTGTAGGCAGTACCCGGAGCCTTCATCGATCGCAACGCTTCACCATACAGGGCAGGCCCCATAATTTCGTCGCCAATCAGCCAATCGGCATCACCCGCCGTTTGCCCATTCGCATATTGAGAAATGGCCGTACCAAACACATCCGAAAAGTGTTCATTCAGCGCACCGGACTGGCTTTGATATTCCAAATTGGCCGTAAACTGCGTCACACCATGAGCCAACTCATGGGCAACAACATCCAGCGAATTGGCAAAATTCGAGAATACTTCGCCATCGCCATCCCCAAAGGTCATTTCATCGCCATCCCAAAAGGCATTCATAAAGTCAACGCCAAAGTGCACATTCAGCACCAAATCCATGCCCCGGTTATCGATAGAATTGCGCCCTAGCACATTTCTGAAATAGTCACGAACGATGCCACCGTACTCGTATACAATGTTCACGGTTTTGTCGTCGGTGTGGTCGCTTCCCTCGTCGCGGGCAATGGGTTCCAGCCGCTGCTCCCAGGTATTTTTGCAGTCATACACTTTGCGATTGGCCTCGCCAACTGCTTGCTCCAGGTTGAAAGCATTGAAGCTGACAGACCGGAGGGCGCGTCTTGCACGAATTTGTTTGCTCTGCTGAATGCTCACCCGGGCTTCTTCCACACCTTTTTTGGCAAGGTTTTCAGACACGTTGGGCGGCACAAACTGACAGCAGCATCGAACCAAGCACATATGCTTTTTCATAAAGAGGTTTCCAGTTGGGCTATCGGTGTAGCGATTGAGAATTGAGAACGTGATTTGAATGGGTAGATATGCACGGGCGGCGACTGGACGGCTTCACATTTCTAATGCCATTCCTCAGTCAGGCTTCCCGTTGGTGAATGCGCCCGAAAACTCTGCACCTAATGGACATGGCACGATTGATGCGGATGGCTGATTCCATCCATCCGCATCAAGTGAATTCGGCGACGATTGATGAGACGCATTCCGAAAACGGTGAGCCAATGCCTTTTGAGTGAAAATCGCTTTGGTGAATTTGCTCTATTGTGGCGGATGCGATCGCGCCTCGACCGTACCCTTAAGGGTACTTTTGGAATTTGCAGTGAGTGTGTAAACCGTTTGCAACATTAGGTACCTAGGGAATGAGGAAGGGCGATCGCCCTTCCTCATTCCCTAGGTACAAAAAAAGGTCTCCCTGAAAACCAGGAAGACCCATGTTGATGAATGAGGAATAGCGAACCTCACGCGATTCGCCAATGGTTCAATTCAACGATTCAACTCAACCGTGCAAATTAACCCAACAACGCCTTGGCCTTGGCCACCACGTTGTCAACGGTGAAGCCAAACTTCTCCATGCACACGCCGCCAGGAGCCGAAGCACCAAAGCGATCGATGCTGACGGTGTCGCCGTCGGAACCCACGTACTTGCACCAGCCCATGCTGATACCCGCTTCCACCGACAGGCGCTTGGTCACGGCCTTGGGCAAAACTGATTCCTTGTAGGCAGCATCCTGCGCTTCAAACAGATCCCAAGCTGGCATCGACACCACACGCACCTTGGTACCGCCAGCGGTCAACTCTTCAGCGGCCTTCACACACAGGCCCACTTCAGAACCTGTACCAATCAAGATCAGGTCGGGAGCCCCGTCGCAATCCACCACGGTGTACGCACCCTTGGCCACACCTTCGATAGAAGAACCAGCCAGATTGGGCAAGTTTTGGCGAGACAGAGCCAACAGAGTGGGCTTGTTAGCCTGAGCATTCTCGATCGCCACCTTGTAGGCACCTGAGGTTTCAGTCCCATCAGCGGGACGCAACACCGTCAAACCAGGGATGGCGCGCAGAGCGGCAACGGTTTCCACAGGCTGGTGAGTTGGGCCATCTTCACCCAGAGCAATGGAGTCGTGGGTCATGACCCAAACAACGCCACACTGAGCCAGCGCCGACAAGCGAATGGCACCACGCATGTAGTCGGTAAACACCAGGAAGGTGGCACCGTAGGGAATGAGTCCCGAGCCATGCAGGGCAATTCCGTTACAGATGGCACCCATACCATGCTCGCGTACCCCAAAGTGGATGTTGCGATTTTGGTAAGCGCCCTTTTGGAAGTCACCGCTGATTTCCAGCTCGGTGAGGTTGGAGTGGGTGAGGTCGGCAGAGCCACCCACCAACTCAGGCAGCACGGGAGCCAGAGCATTCAAGCAGATTTCGGAATGCTTGCGGCTCGCTAGCGCTTTGTCTTCGGGCTTGTAGGTGGGCAGCACCTTATCCCAACCTTCGGGCAGCTTGCCACTCAGCAACCGCTCAAACTCGGCGGCTTCGGCTGCGTACTTGGTCTTGTACTGTGCCCAAGTTTCGTTCCACTCGGTTTCGTAACTTGCACCACGCTCCACAGCTTTGCGCATGTGGCCGAGGGCATCGTCGGGCACCTCAAAGGAATTGTAGGTCCAGCCCAAATTCTCGCGGGTGAGCTTGATTTCGGCATCTCCTAGAGCGGCACCGTGCACGCCAGCGGTGTTGGCCTTGTTGGGCGAACCGTAGCCAATGGTGGTGGTGACCTTGATCATGCTGGGCTTGTCGGTTACTTTCTTGGCTTCTTCAATCGCTTTGGCGATCGCATCCAGGTCGGTATTCCCGTTTTCAACATGCAGCACGTGCCAACCGTAGGCTTCGAAGCGCTTGCTCACATCTTCGGTAAAGGAGATGTCTGTGGAGCCGTCAATGGAGATGTGGTTGTCGTCGTAGAGGGCAATCAGCTTACCCAAACCCAAGTGACCCGCCAGGGAGCATGCCTCGCCGGAGACCCCTTCCATGTTGCAGCCGTCACCCAAAATCACATAGGTGTAATGATCCACCAGAGTAGAGTCGGGCTTGTTGAACTTGGCAGCCAGGTGAGCTTCGGCGATCGCCAAACCAACTGCATTGGCAATGCCTTGACCCAAGGGGCCAGTCGTTACTTCCACACCAGGCGTTTCAAAGTTCTCAGGGTGACCAGGCGTTTTGGAGTTCCACTGACGGAAGTTTTTGATTTCGTCTAGGGTGACGCTATCAAATCCGGACAGGTACATCAGCGCATACTGCAACATGCAGCCATGGCCAGCAGACAACACAAAGCGATCGCGGTTAAACCACTTGGGGTTTTTGGGGTTAATCCGCAAAAACTTGTCCCACAACACAAAGGCCATTGGCGCAGCACCCATGGGCAAACCAGGATGGCCGGACTTGGCCTTTTCTACAGCATCGATTGCCAAGAATCGAATCGAATTAATACACAAATCTTCCAGTGACTGGGTGGTTGCGACTGCCATGGCTTCCTCTACATCAACAACGGCTTAGGCAAGGGTGGTCAGGTTACGGTTGGTTGGTGACATGCACTCAACGGCGATCGCACATTGCATTGGCTCAGCATCAGCTCAAATTGAGGTGCTTTACACCAAAGAACGGATCGCAAACAGTAGGTAACTATACTTATTAGATAATATTACACACTCTATGTCTCATTATCTTAGTGATCTATCCTCTCATTTAATGGACGCCCAGATGTAAGCTCTTCGGGCAATGAGTACCGAAAGTTTTGGCAGGCAGCGCCAGATGGCCCAGGTAGAGAAAAGCGGCTGATTCCGCTACCCGTTTAAGTCCATCGCTCTTCAGATCCCCTGCATGAGTTGTTGCGTGGCTCCACCGTGCAAATTCATGCGCCCACAAGCCAGTCGGGAATGATGTTTGGAGCGCTTAGCACTCCAAACATCATTCAACTGCGTCAGTCCTGCCCTTAATAAAGCCAGATTTCCGGCCAATCATCCGTTTGGGGGAAGAGAAGTCTACCGGATGGTGCGATATGTAGAAGCTTGCTTGCTCACGAGTTGAAATCGTTGGATCATTCCTCTTCTCAAGGCTCGCGGCAGCCAGTCATTGGTATGGGAGCCGTGTATGCGTTGCTGGCCTACGGATCTTGGGGCATTTTGCCCATTTATTGGAAACTATTTGGCCAAACGCCCGCTGTACAAGTGATTAGCCACCGAGTGGTGTGGTCGATGGTGTTTTTGTCGATGTTACTGCTGCTGCAACATCGGCGGACAGAGCTGGCCCAACTGGTGCGATCGCCCAAAACCGTGGCACTGCTGTTCACCTCGGCGGCATTGCTCACGCTCAACTGGGGCATCTATGTCCATGGGGTCAACACCGATCGCGTGGTGGAAACCAGCTTAGGCTACTACATCAATCCGCTGGTGAATGTGCTGTTGGGGTTTGTGGTGTTACGAGAGCGGTTGAGCCGATGGCAGCAGTTAGCGGTGGGGCTAGCCATTCTAGGCGTGGGCAACTTTGTGTGGCAATTGGGCGTGGTGCCATGGATTGCCCTACTGCTCGCTCTTACGTTTGCCTTTTACGGATTGATTCGTAAACTGGTGCCCGTTGCACCCTTGTTGGGGCTTGCCGTGGAAACAGGGTTGATGGGGTCGTTTGCCCTGCTGGCGATCGCCTACTGGGCAGCGACAGGCTCTAGTCAATTTGGTAGTGATTGGCGGCTAACGCTGTTATTTATCGGGGCCGGCATCATCACCTCTATGCCGCTGTTGTGGTTCAACAACGCCGCCAAGCGGCTGCAATTTTCCACGCTGGGATTTTTTCAATATTTGGCACCTAGCTTGCAATTATTGCTGGGGGTCTTTCTGTATGGCGAACCGTTCACACCAACGCACATGATCACGTTTGGGCTGATTTGGACGGCGCTGTTGCTCTACTCGGCCTCATCGTGGATGAACCATCGTGGAGCCGAACGTCAGCGTGGGTGAAGCTGCGCGCTTGAGCGCAGTTGCCAGTTAGCGCGATCGCACCACACCAACTTGCTGACACATCGGCTCCACCGGGCAGGTAGAACAATGGGGGCGATCGCCCGTACAAATGTGTTTGCCAAAGGGCACCAGCAGTTCATTGATGGCAATGTGATGGCGTGCGGGCAGCTTGCTTTCCAACACTTTCATGGTTTTTTCGGGAGTTTTGGTGGCGACGTAGCCCCAGCGGTTGGTCACCCGATGCACGTGGATATCGACACTAATGCGCGGTTGCTGGCAGGCAATTCCCAGCGCCAGGTTGGCGCACTTAGGCCCCACTCCCTTGAAGGAAGTCAGCACGTCGTAGTCACAGGGCAGATCTCCGCCAAACTCAGTGCAAACCCGCTGGGCAATGTCCCAAATTTGCTGGGCTTTGGCTTCGGCAAAGGTGGAGGTTTGAATCAGATGGGCGATCGCACTTGGCGTCAGCTGCACCATCTCAGCGGGTGTACTAGCCTGCTCAAAGAGGTGACACGATAGGGGCAAGCTCACCTCATCGTAAGTCCGAATCGAAATGATGCAAGAAATGAGCTGTTGGAAAGGGGTGTTGTAGCCCAACTCTGCCAGGGCAAACATGGCGGCTTTGGGATAGGGGGCGATCGCGGGACGAATGGCCACCAGCGCTGCATCAATATCAAACGGAGTTTTTGCCAGCGGGGAAGAAGCCATGCACCAGACTCAGCCTAGAGAACCCCTTCACCATGCCACAGCAACCACGGGCCAGCATCTCAGCAACGGCAGATTTTGGGCCAACTCTGTCAGGGTTACGCCTTTCCATCCATTACGCTTCTCCATCTAGCACCGCCAGAACGGCCTTGGGTTGCAGTTTTTCCTTAAACCACACAATCTTCGCCGGAGTGTCTCCTACTTTCACCCCAGCTTTCTCCAAGTTCAGCCGCTCCGAGATCGCCAGCACCAAATCATCCCGCTCGGACTGCCGCACCTGCGAAAACTTTTTGCGCAAATACTCGGGACGCCAGTAGCCGACAATTTCCAGCAGCACCACACGCCCATCGGGGTGCACCAGCCGAAAATCGGGAATCATCACGCTGCCGGGAATGGGAATGAGATCCACCTCGCGTTCCAGCTTCCACTCGGTTTTGGTGCTGGCCCAGCGTTCAGCAAAGGCCGCCTCGACCATGCTGTCGTAGGGCTTGCCGGGGGGATAATGGCTCACCAGCCCGCAGTCGGAATCGAGGGTAAAGTGCCGCGTTTGAATGCGATCGCCATAGCTATCCTTCACTCGCAAGTCGGCTTTCAGGCTCCACTTAGTAACATGCAGCAGGGCCGGAATGAGTTTAGCAATGTCGGTGCCGTAGCGCGTGCTGTTACCAAATAAGCTGGCTGGCCCATCAATCGTAATAGTAAAACCATGATCCGCATCCCCTTCGATATAGGCCATCAGGCCAAACAATTTGAGGTAGCGAAACAGCAGTTTGTATTCCCCCGGATCGTTGCGATGGGCCGTGATGGTAATGTTGCTGGCTTTGTAGAAAATGCCCTGCACCTGCGACAGGTTGTAACGATGCAGCAAGGCTTCGGCAGTGGGCGGCTCGAACTGGGTCAGGATGCGGTTTTCTTGCAAATCAGCATAGAGGCCCGTGCGCACCTGCTCCAGCAACACCTCGCGCTCTAGCTCGGTGCTAAGCTGCTGCGCCACGGTGGACAGGGTAGCAGTCGCCGTTTGGGGTAGTGGCGCAGCCTGAGCCGACAGGGCAAAAACGCGATCGCGCAACAAGGATGGTTCAATTGGGCTGACAATCTCGAAGGTGCTGAAGGCTTCACTTTTGAGCAAATGCGCCAGTCCGCGCTTCACTTTGAAATCGGTTGTTTCGCCTTCTAGTTCTCGCAGTTGTCGCTCCAGGTCTCCCTGAGTTTGGCCGACATGCTGCTGAAACAAGGTAATGAGATCGGTGGCGATCGTCCTGGAATGCTCATCAATGGCCAACCGTTTGGGTTCTAGCGCTTCACCTCGGTGGCGGTTCAACAATAGGTCAGATGGCAACACGCAGGGTTCTCTCCAAAGATGGGGCGACAAAAGAGATACCAATCCTGGACTCTCTCTTTAGCGAGTTGCCTTCCAGGATAGATGAATTGATAGTAAAAGCAGATGGTGCATACAGTTGCATACCAGGCAATGCCACAAGCAGTGCTACAAACAATGCCACAATGCCGAAACCAAATCATGCTGCAAATCAACCAACAACAGGCATCGTCCTGAGAACGTTTTATGGGGCAGCAAAACCGAGTGCTGAACGCGGCTCAGCCTGCATTTTTAATGTTTTGTGGCGTTTCCCGCATTTACGAATTTTTGGCTTGTTAAATAACAGTAAGACGTAGCGACTTTAACCACTGGGAACATGCACGGATTAGCCCTTCCACATATGCCATCAACGGTTGAGATCGATCGCTTTCAAGCACTGCAATCCCAGCTGCGCGATCGCTGGTGCAGTATTGATGAGTTCGATCGGCGAGAGTTGGATATCATCGTGATTCCGTCTCTCAGCCTCGATCGGCAAGAATTGCAAAAGATCAAGGGCGTTCATCACTACGAAGAGCGGCTCCTGTTTTCGCTAATCCGCCTGCGCAACCCCGGTACGCGACTCATCTATGTCACCTCGCAGCCGCTCAACCCGCTGATTGTGGACTATTACCTGAATCTGCTGCCCGATGTGCCCTACCCCGATGCGCGCGATCGCCTCATCCTCTTCTCCACCGACGACGCATCCACCAAGCCCCTCACCCAAAAGATTTTGGAGCGGCCCCGCCTCATTGAACGGTTGCGCAAAGCCATCCGCACGGATTGCGCCTTCATGACCTGCTTCAACTCCACCCAGATCGAAAAAGAATTATCGCTTCAGCTCGATCTGCCCTTGCTGGCCCTCGATCCCGATTTATTGCGCTGGGGAACCAAGAGCGGCAGTCGCGAAGTGTTTGCGGAAGCCAATGTGCCTCATCCCGATGGCTGCCTAGAAGTGTGGGACGCCGCCGACCTCGCCACCGCCACCGCTGAGCTGTGGGAGCGTCAGCCCAACCTCAAGCGCATGGTCGTCAAGCTGAATGAGGGGTTTTCTGGGCAGGGAAATGCCCTACTCAAACTGGATGCGTTGCAGTCCGTTGCTCCTGAACGCGCTTCTACGGTAGAACGAGCTGAGGCGATCGCCCATGCCTTTGAGCACCTTAGCTTTCAGTGCGATACCGAAACTTGGGCTCACTTTAGCAGCCGCATTCCCGACCTGGGTGCCATTGTAGAAGCCTTTATCGAAGGGGAAGAGAAGCGATCGCCCAGCGTGCAGGGTCGCATCTCGCCCATGGGCGACGTGGAGATTCTCTCCACCCATGACCAAATTTTGGGTGGTCCCGATGGCCAAATCTTTTTGGGATGCAGTTTCCCTGCCGATGACAGCTATCGCCAACAGCTTCAGGAATATGGGCTGGCAGTGGGCAAAGTGCTGGCCGCCAAAGGAGTCATCGAGCGCTACAGCGTCGATTTTATGGCGGTGCGCTCCTCCAACCACGATTCCTGGAATTTGCAGGCCATCGAAATCAACATTCGCAAGGGCGGCACCACTCATCCTCACATGACGCTCAAGTTGCTGACTGGAGGCCACTATGACAGGCAGTCTGGGTGTTTTCTCAATCAACGGGGCGAGGCCAAATATTATGTTGCGACCGATAATTTGCAGAGCGATCGCTACATTGGGCTCCTTCCCAATGACCTGATGGAAATTGTGGCACGACATCGGCTACACTTCAGCCGTAGCTCCGAAACGGGCAGCGTTTTTCACATCATGGGTTGCCTCTCGGAGTACGGCAAGTTGGGCTTACTCAGCATTGGCAACTCCCCCGAAGAAGCCGATACCATCTACAAACATGTGATTCAGGTTTTGGACGACGAAACCCAAATGCACACCCAGCATCCGTTTCACCCGGTATATCTCTCTTCAACCCATTCTTCAACCCATGGAGACTAGGTGTTGAGAGAGACAGAACAAAATCAACAAAACTCGTCTTGCAAGCCTTTGCCGAGTCAGGAACTCACCACACTCCTTAGCCTCGCGGCTGATTCGCGAGGATGGTGTGATCCTATAGAGTCGGATCGCTTCAGACGAACCTCTTGCCCAGCCTTGGTCTCAGCCAGGGCGATCGCCATCAAGTAGCAATGCATGAGCAGAATGAATTGGCGGTTGACCCATCGCCATCTGCCAAATTTGCCCAGTCCAACCTGCAAAAAAGTTGAATTTTTGCTTAAAAAGCATCTGGTTGAAGCAGCTTGTCGTCACGCGGTTGGCAGCGAGTTTGTTACATTAATCCCCAAGAGTCTTTACTGTCGCGTGTTGTATGTCCTTGTCACGGTTAGTTAGTGCCCTTGTTGCCATTCCAGTTGCGCTGGGGATGGTGTTTTTGGGCGGATGGTACTTCACGCTTGGTATTGCACTGTTGGTGTACTTGGGGCAGCTAGAGTACTTTCAGCTGGTTCGAGCCAAAAATATTGCCCCAGCCGCGAAAACGACGCTGGCCGTGAGCCAAGCGCTGCTGGTGATTTCCACCCTGTGGCCCCCGTTGGCAGATACCGTCATGCCGCTGGCCGGAACGTTTATCTGCTTTTACCTACTGTTTCAGCCCAAGCTTGCCACGATCGCCGATATTTCATCTTCTATCCTGGGGCTGTTTTACGGAGGCTATTTGCCTAGTTACTGGGTACGGTTGCGATCGCTCGGCCAGCCCGAAGCCTCCAACCTGCCCTTTGGGGGCTACTTTCCTACCGCGTTCGATATTCGCGCCATGCCGCCAGGGCTCACCGTTACGCTGCTGGCCTTCTTCTGCATTTGGGCCGCCGATATTGGCGCTTACGTGTTTGGCAAAATGATTGGCCGCACCAGGCTCTCGGCCATTAGCCCCAAAAAGACGGTGGAGGGCGCTGTCGCAGGCGTGTTGGGCAGTGTGATTGTGGGAGCGATCGGCTCTTGGCTCTTGGGATGGCCAGGGTTTCCCTTAACGGGGATGGCGCTGGGTTTACTGATTGGCATTGCCAGCCTGCTAGGCGACCTCACCGAATCGATGATGAAGCGCGATGCTGGCGTGAAAGATTCGGGCCAGTTGATTCCTGGCCATGGCGGCATCCTCGATCGAGCAGATAGCTATGTGTTTACCGCGCCGCTAGTCTACTACTTTGTAACGCTGCTGTTGCCGCTATTGCAGGGATAGGCAAATGGTTCGACCAAGTTCAATGCAGCCACTTTAGTTACTGCACAACCGCTTCTCCCGATTGCAGGGCAGAGCGCAATAGCGCCTCCAGCCGCAAATCGGTAAAGTCGGCAATGACTAGTGATGCACCAAGGTTTAGCAGGTGATCGGGGGAATGGGTGGAGGCGATCGCCACTGTGCAAATTTCGGCATCGACCGCCGAGCGAATCCCCGAAGGAGAATCTTCAAAAGCGATCGCCTCGTGGGCCTGTATCCCCAAGTGATTCAGCGCCGTTTGGTAGGGCAGTGGATCGGGCTTGCCCTGGGGCAACTCTTCCGCCAGCACCACCACCGGAAATGCCTCCTCCAGGCCAAGCACCTTGAGCAGATGGCGAGTATTGGCACTGGGAGCATTGGTGACTACAGCCTGTTGCAGCGCATGAGCATGGCTCCATGCAAGCAACTCACCCAACCCAGGCAAGGGCCTCAGTTCTAGTGTTCGCTCCCGAAACTTCGCCTCTTTGTATTCCGCCAAGTTTTGGTTTTCTTTGGGGGTGAGATGCGGCAACAAATCTTGCAAAATGGCTTCGTTGAGTCGGCCACTAAAGCGCGACTGGTAAAACGACTCATCAATGGTGATTCCAAACTCAGACATCACCTCTTGCCAGGTGAAATAGTGAAGCGGATCGGTATTGGCAAGGGTTCCATCCAGGTCGAACAAAAGAGCCTTCAGCATAAAAGATTCCAATGGGTAGAGCGAAGCGAGGAAGGGTCAAACCCAGCATCCAAAAGCGCAGGGTTAGAACAGGCTACAACCTAGTGGATTGGGGCAATGTGCTGACCTGTGCCACCTCAACTTATATAGGATCATGACATCGCAAGTATGACAGAATTTTTACATTTCCCTATCCTCCATCTGGCGGATTCCCGTTTCGCTCGGCCAACCTTGGTGATGCACCAGCAATTCGCATTCTGAAATCAAACCCGAAAACATCCCGCTGCCAGTGAGTTTTTTCGATGTTCAACCCCAAGCGTTTGTGCCTGTCGAACACAAATGTTGAGTATTGAAAGCCCATACTGAGAATTGCGGCGATCGCATGGCTGCCTTACTTGGGGAAGGCGACTTAATGGCATTATGGAATTTGGAGCATCAAGGAGAAATCCATTGCCAACCTTAGGCGTAAACATTGACCATGTCGCCACCATTCGGCAGGCCCGACGCACGGTAGAACCAGACCCAGTGGCGGCAGCAGTTTTGGCGGAGTTAGGCGGGGCCGATGGCATTACCGTGCATCTGCGGGAAGATCGGCGTCATATTCAAGATCGCGATGTGCGGCTGTTGCGGCAAACGGTTCGCACCCATCTCAATCTTGAAATGGCCGCGACCGATGAAATGGTGGCGATCGCCCTCGACATTCAACCCGACTATGTAACGTTGGTTCCCGAGCGGCGAGAAGAGATCACCACTGAAGGTGGCCTCGATGTTGCTGGGCAAGTCGATCGCATGGCCTGGGTCGTCGATCAACTGCAAAGCCACAATATCCCCGTCAGCATGTTCATTGATGCCAACGAGGCGCAGATTCAAGCTTCAGCGAAGATCGGTGCCCAGTTTATCGAACTGCATACGGGTACCTACGCCGAAGCCAAGGATGAGCAAACCCGCAGCCGCGAATTGGCAATCCTTGCTGCTGGATGTGAACAAGCGATCGCGCTGGGCATTCGGGTGAACGCAGGGCATGGCCTCACCTATTGGAATACCTATCCCGTCGCGTGCCTTCCTGGCATGGAAGAACTCAACATTGGGCACACCATTATTAGTCGTGCCGTGTTGGTTGGCCTAGAGCGCGCCGTTCACGATATGAAACGCGTCATTCAAGGAGAGTTATGACCACTTACTATTACATCTTGGCAAGCGAAAAGTTTTTACTAGAAGAAGAGCCGCTTGATGAAGTGTTGAAAGAGCGGTATCGCGACTACGCTGAAAAAGGCAAAGAGATTGATTTTTGGCTGGTTCGGCAACCGGCATTTCTTGATGCGCCCGAACTGGCCAGTGTCAGCGCCCAAGTGCCTAAGCCCGCTGCCGCCATCGTGTCAACCAATTCTCAATTCATTACCTGGCTCAAACTCCGCCTGGAATTTGTCGCAACGGGTTCCTTTGAGGCTCCAAGCAATTCGATTTCCGATCCGTTGGCTTCGTTGGCGATCGCCTAACCCTTCCCCTTGCACCCGCTCACCGATGGCATACCCAATCCCCCCATCGGTGAGCCATCCAAAATCCCCCCTCGATTGGCCTCATCTCATTAGCCAACACACCAAAAGAGCATGCCCCCAAGGAACATGCTCTCTCCGGTTTACATCACATATCTAGCAACGTTTGAGCCAGCCATACATGTAGCCACTTTGCCATGCTCATTCACAGAAACAGCCTAGGCAAGCGTTTCTGGACAATAGCCCAATCCCGAAACAAACTGTCTGCGAAATTCTTCAATCTCTCCGCGATCGGGATACCCATGCGACACCACAGCAACCTGATAACGTCGCATAACGCTCACAGGAGACTGACCAATTTCTAAACCCCAAAGCGCCATACGTACTCGAATGTCGGGCTCGTAGGGAATACCCAATTCATTCAAAAAGGCGCGAAAGTCAGCATCTTCTTCTGGTGGAATCAAGGCATCTAGTTTGACCTTGACAACCCAACCATCAATCTGGTGAATTACCGTTAGAAATCGAACTGGCAACCAGGAAGCCTGATGGAGAAACTCCACAATTCGGAGGGTTAGGCTGGCATTCGCAAGGTAATAGATATATTCCATAGCGAGAACCCCAAGCACATGTAAGGCTGTAATTTGGTACATCCTTATTGTGTGCGGTTTAACCGAGTTTCAATAGCGGGAAGACACCCCAACTCGCATGGGGGTTTTCACCCAATCTGTTCAAAAGCTTAAGAAGTAGAGCCGGAGTCTATGTCTAAAGGAGTATTCAACCAGTCTCTAAATGTGCAGCAGGATGTGGCGGAGGATCTTCAGCTTGCGGCTTACGATTATGAGCTGCCCCCCGATCGCATTGCCCAGCATCCTGCCACGCCTCGCGATAGTTCACGGCTGTTGGCCGTTACCTCGCCCCATACTCATGCGCATCACATCTTTCGAGACTTACCAAATCTGCTCAAGCCAGGAGATTTACTCGTTCTCAACAATACTCAGGTCATTCCAGCCCGCTTGTTTGGACGCAAGGTTGGCGGAGCCAAAGTAGAGGTGCTGCTACTTGAGGAGCGAGAGCGCGATTGCTGGCTGGGGCTTGTGCGTCCGGGTCGTCGCCTCAAACCCGGAGCCCGCATTGAATTTTTTGATCGCCATGTTTCGCTCGATGATCTAGGAGATGCCGTACCCAAACTGACCGCTACGGTACTGGCGGCGGATCCCGATACAGCCGGTCGACTCATTCAGTTTGAGTTTCCGGCTCATACGTCGTTGCTGGCGATCGTGCAAGAGATTGGGCACATGCCGTTGCCCCCATACATTACCCAATCGGACGCAGCCGACGAAGAACGCTATCAAACCGTATTTGGCGATCGCCCAGGTTCTGCGGCGGCCCCCACCGCCGGGTTGCATTTTACGCCCGAACTGTTAACGACGCTTACAGCCAAGGGAATTGATCAGTGTTTTGTCACGCTGCATGTTGGAGTTGGCACGTTTCGTCCTGTCGAGTCCGACGTGATCACCAACCATGTGATGCATGGCGAGTGGCTAGAGGTGCCAGAGTCCGCCGTTGAGCAAATTCGCAAAACCAAGGCCCAGGGGGGACGCGTGATAGCGGTGGGCACCACTGCGACCCGAGCGCTCGAAGGAGCATCGGTAGAGGGCGAACTCAAGCCCTATTGCGGAAAAACAAGCTTGTTTGTTTACCCTGGGTATCAGTGGCGCACCATCGACGGCCTCATCACCAACTTTCACTTACCCAAGTCAAGCTTAATGATGATGGTGAGCGCATTGATTGGGCGCAAGCGTTTACTAGCGCTGTACGAAGAGGCGATCGCTCAGCAGTATCGGTTCTACTCGTTTGGCGATGCCATGCTGATTTTGCCCGAAGGTCGTGCCGTGCCAATGGGAACGACCCAGCATCGCGACGAAGGGTAGATGGGCCAGGTTCATTGATCAATTGATCACGAGGAACGCATCTCCAGTTCGTAGCCCCTTGCGCCTCCGACTAGGGCGACACCTAGCTTGGGATGAGGCAACAGCCTCAATCTAAACCCAGGTAGGTTTTTTTCAAAAATCGGGTTAATCGATTGATAGAGCTTTCGGCCACGGCAGGTTGTACCCCAATCGCCTTGGCAAACTCTTGATCTGAGAGCTGACCGCTCTGATGCCGTTGAAAGGCATCTACAACAGCTACCAGTTCGTCTGCCGAAAAGGGATATCCATTCTGGGCAGCAAATTCGGCCACAATGGGTGCGCGATCGCCCTTAAGGGCTTCACCTTCGGCTGCATCTAGCTCCGACTCCGAGCTAATGTTGCCATCTCCTACCCCCAAAAGAGCCTCTAGCTGTTGGCGCAACGTTTCGTCTTCAGCAGTGCGATGCATGAACTCTAAAACAGTTGAAGTAGCCATGTTTGACCAACTTTTCTACAGGTTGCGATCGCCAAAATCATAACAAGAGTGTTTGCAAAAACCGATTAATAAAAACGGAAGCTTCCCATTCCTCCAGCAGCACTGCTGGCAACACTGCCGGATCGTTATCTAGAGAGTTTTACCCGTAAATCGGCAGAACTAGAGGCATCTAAGGCGATAGGCGACGCCGCGATGAACGGCGGCGAGAGCGACCCCAAGAATTTGAAAAATTAAATAACTGGAAGATGTTACCAACTCGGCGATCGCGACCAATACGAGCGTCGGTTGATTTATCTTGCAGATTTCGCAACCCATTCAGGTCTAAAAAGCTAAACCCAACTTTTGAGAAAAAGGGCAATAGACAAAATAGAAACGTCTCTAAATTTTGAGGAATCAACGCCAGTCCTGAAGGGCCAATCATCCAAACAATGGGATAGCTTACCCAAAGCACCGTAAAGTAGGTCAGAAGCTTGTCGTAGAAACTGGATAATTCTGCACCTTGTTCCCGGGTTTTGGCACGCATTGGTCCCCAAATTCCCCACAGAATCACCAAAAAAGCAGCCACACCGCAAAGGTACCAAAGGTATCGAACATGAGGCACCGTAGAAATATCGGCAACGAGTCCCGAAACCACCACCACCACCTGAGTACCCATCAACGAACCAATCATGGTCCAGTCTTTGGCAATGTAGTGCATGGCCGTCCATCCCAAAGCCAGCAGCAGCAGCGGTGTCGTCACGATCCAGTCAATGTAGCGGGCATAGTGGGCCAACTGGCCTGCTACTTCTACCTTGCCTTGCCCCAAAGCCATCGCCATGTAGGCCAGACCAGACCAAATTGGGATAAAGGCAGCCACCGCATATTCATACGAAGGCACCCCTTTGGGGTTGCGGCTTAATACTAGGAAATAGATGGCTCCGATCGCCATTCCAACAACATAAATCCAGTGAAATGTAGCTTGTAAATCCATCATGAGTCTCGATACTAGGTGAATGAGGAATGAATAGAAACCAAACAAGCAAACTGTTCGTCAAACCGTGAGCGATCGCCCGCTTGCAATTCGGAAAGACGCACGAACTTGAGACTCATTTTTATTTAGAAAAAGAGACTATTCGAATCTGTCATGCAGAACAACAGAGCTGAACAAAACCTCGTCTCAATTAATCATTTTTCAGCGCAAATCAAGCAGTGAAAGACTCTCAGCGAAAGTGACACGATAAAAAATTGGCAATCGTGGTCAATGGTCGTGTTGTTTGAAACCACAATCTTGCAAAATTCGAACTTATGCTATCCACCTAGAGTTATATTTGCACTCTCGTAAAATTGAAACGTCCACAGCCATTTCTGCTGAATGTCCTATCCACTCACCCCTCAGGGCAAATACGCGCTGTGGCAGAGATTTCCACCCTGCGTCAAAAATCTCAGACCTTGAAGCAATGCTCCATGCCTGATTCACAAAGTAGCATTCAACGGCGTGAGCCCTGCCGCAATAGATGTCGCTTGCTAACACTCTGCCACGCAGATTTTGAACAGTTGCCAACCAAGCCTCGACAAATTGGTGTATTGGGGTCGCAAAACCCCAACCCCAATACAACCCTGGAATGGACGCTTCTGGGCACCTGCCACGCGGGTTTTGGTAGACTGCGAACCGATCACAACCCCATAAATCAATGTTTTCGGGGTTTTGCAGCCCATCAAAACGACTGTGGTGACCTACCAGGCTAGCGGTTGGAACTTGGACGCTGAACCACCGTTTCTAAAATTCGGCGGCGATCGGCTTTGCCACCCGCCAGGGCAGCCCCGCTAATGCCCACGATTCGCACATAATCGCGAGCATGTTCTTGCAAACAGGCTTCTAATGCGGCGATCGCCCTGCCGACATCTCCATCAAACACGCCATAGCTCTGCCACGATCCAGTCCGAAACCGTCGTGCATCTACCACCTCGATCGCAACTTGATTGCCCTGCCGCATCAATTCTTCGATTTGAGCCACAATCTCGACATCTAACGATGATGAGCGAGATTGATGATTTGCATGTCCGTTCCCGTTTCTGGGCTTTGTTGTTTCGTAGTCGGGCACATCGCTACTGTGGCCATAGTAGGCAAAGTATTCCCCCGAGGATGCAGCGGTTGAGTCGGCGTTGGGAGAAGGCTGGGGTGATGCGGCCGGGGTAGAGGCTGGTTGGCGATCGCTCACATTCCGGCTCTTGAGCGCCACATTATATTCCTCCACCAAGCGCAGCTCGCGAATGCGATCTTGCTCGCGCACCATGGCGTTGCCAATCTCGACCAAGTGCCCCAGCGTAAAGTTGGGCTTGCGAAACTCTGTTGGTTTGCCGTCGCTATGGACAACCTTTTGGGAAATTTTGTCGATGCCGATGGCGTTGATCAGCTCGGCAATTTGCTCATCGTAGAGGCGCGATCGCAACGCTCCAAAAAAGTCTGTCGCCTGGGCTGGGAAAGTGTTCACCAGCTTTTCAATGTCCGACTTGGACACGCCGTCCGCCTCAAACATACCACTGACAATGCCAACCCGGTCTTCGTGGGTGGGATCCCAGAAGAACTTTTCCATACGGCCATCGCGAATCAGCGGCGCGTACAGCGTGGCAAAGTCGTTTCCTGTGAGGATAACGGGAATCCGCTGCGTCGGCTCGGCATCATAGCTTCCCGGTAGCTGCACATTGGTGGGGTTGTCGGCAATATTCATCAACGTCGCGTTCACCAACTGCGTGTTGACGGTGTACTGCGTGCTGCCATCCACCCGGCCAATGCCCGCATCTACATCGTTGATCATCAGCACGGCCATGCGTCCGTTTACCCGGCTCCACTCGCCTGCCTCACGATACCGCAGCCGAATCAAGCGCGCCGGATCGCCCGCATCGGGACTCTCCAGTTCCCCCGCCGACATCAGCACCACGCCAATGCCCATGCGCTTAAACACCAGCTCGCACATAAAGGTTTTGCCTTCGCCTTTGCGCCCGTGAATTCCTAAAATCAACGGCACTTTTACATTGGGCAGGTCCAAAAAGTTTTTGGTGATGTGAACTGCCAATCGGTCGAGAAACTTAGGTGGAATGTAGTAACTCATCATAGTAACTCGTAATTGCGCGATCGCAACTTGATAGAAACAGAGAAGAGGCTTGGTTAATGCCAAGCGTAGCTAGGCATAAAACAAACGATTCAAAAGGACAGCGAGGCACCAGAATTTGGCGATCGCCAGAGACAAAAAGTAGAGACAAAAAAGGGTGGGAGCTACCCCACCCGATGGGAATCTAAGGCTTTTTAGGTTGGGAAGGAACGAGTCCATCCCGAGTGAACTTTAGTAGCGGTAGCCGCCACCGTAGTTGCCGCTGTTACCAGAGTTGGGCTTGTGTACGATAAAGCTCATCACCTGGCACTGCTTCACGTTGTCAAATGCCACAACACGGATGTAAGAACTGGGGAACTCCGAGCGGCACTGCTGCACTTCGTTCAGCACTTCTTGAGGAGAAGTGCAGTTGAACATGGGCAGCTTCCACATCGTCCAGTAGTAGATCTCAGCAGCAGCATCTTCGTTGAACTCGATACAGGGGAAGTAGCCCTGATCGATGGTGTACTGAATTTGCCGTGCAATCTGAGCATCCGTGAGCGGAGGCAAGTAAGAAAAAGTCTCGTAACGACGCTCTTTGGGTAAGGTCTTCATGATGTCCTCAATCTATCGATACTGTTGAACTAGATGGCTAAACACAAGGCTAGCTATCAGAAAACCTGAACTAGCCATTCACCGAAGCCAAAAATCAAGCAACGAATTGCCCGAACAAGCAATACACATCTCAGCTCAGCACGCCCTCAAGCCTCCGAATTTGGCTCTTGTGGCTCCGAGATTTCCTCGCCTACAGGCCAGTCATCTGGGGTGGAATCTACCTGCGTCATGCGCTCCAACTGCTGACGACGCTGCTGCATATTGGCCTGTTGAATGCTCGTTCGCAGCATTTCCGGCAACACATCAGCAATCTCTTCGGCAATGTGCTCTCGCACCGTCAATATCCGAAACGCCAGTGCTTGATCTTCGTGAAACAACGCTTCCATATAGGGTTCGCTGTTCTCGATTCGCTGACTCAGGGTGAACTGATGCAGCTTAAGCGCCCGCGGCGGATCAGTCTCATTGAGCTGAGCCAACACCGTTCGCATGGCCTGATAGGTCAAGTAGCTAACCAGCGTTTTAGACGTATCCTTCGCAATCTGCTTCAGATCCATAGGGTCGTGCCGAGGTTTAGAAACAAGCATGCCTGTTTCTAAACCTCAAAAGCCTCATCAGACGGTATCAACCGCTTCGAACTCAAACTTGATTTCCTTCCACAGCTCGCAGGCAGCAGCCAACTCAGGGCTCCAGCGGCAAGCTTCGCGGATGATGTCGCCACCTTCACGCATGAGGTCGCGGCCTTCGTTACGAGCTTGTACGCAAGCTTCCAAAGCAACACGGTTTGCCGTTGCACCCGGTGCGTTACCCCAGGGGTGACCCAGCGTACCACCACCAAACTGCAGCACCGAGTCATCACCAAAGATTTCAACCAGAGCGGGCATGTGCCACACGTGGATACCACCGGAAGCAACCGCCATAACACCAGGCATGGAAGCCCAGTCTTGGGTGAAGTAGATACCGCGAGAGGGATCTTTCTCGACGTAGTTCTCACGCAGCAGGTCGATGAAACCGAGGGTGATGGCTTTGTCGCCTTCTAGCTTACCCACAACGGTTCCGGTGTGGATGTGGTCACCACCAGACATGCGCAAACACTTGGACAACACGCGGAAGTGAATACCGTGGTTCTTTTGACGGTCGATCACAGCGTGCATGGCGCGGTGAATGTGGAGCAGAACACCGTTGTCGCGGCACCAGTGGGCCAGGGTGGTGTTGGCGGTGAAACCAGCGGTCAAGAAGTCATGCATGATGATGGGCATGTTGAGTTCTTTGGCATACTCAGCACGCTTCAGCATTTCTTCGCAGGTGGCGGCAGTCACGTTCAGGTAGTGACCTTTCACTTCACCCGTTTCGGCCTGAGATTTGTGGATGGCATCAGCAACGAAGGTGAAGCGATCGCGCCAGCGCTGGAAGGGCTGGGAGTTGATGTTTTCGTCGTCTTTGGTGAAGTCCAAACCGCCGCGCAGACACTCGTAAACGGCACGACCGTAGTTCTTGGCCGACAGACCGAGCTTGGGCTTAATGGTACAACCCAGCAAAGGACGACCGTACTTGTTAATCTTGTCGCGCTCTACCTGAATCCCGTGAGGAGGTCCCTGGAAGGTTTTGAGGTAAGCAACGGGAATGCGCAAGTCTTCGAGACGCAGCGCTTTCAGAGCTTTGAAACCAAACACGTTACCCACCAAGGAGGTCAACAGGTTGGTGACAGAGCCTTCTTCGAACAGATCGAGAGGATAGGCAATGTAGGCGATGAACTGGTTATCTTCGCCACGTACGGGTTCGATGTCGTAGCAACGGCCCTTGTAGCGGTCGAGGTCGGTCAACAGGTCGGTCCACACAGTGGTCCAAGTACCCGTCGAAGACTCAGCGGCCACGGCTGCGCCCGCCTCTTCGGGAGGCACACCTGGCTGAGGGGTCACCCGGAAGGCGGCCAAAATATCGGTATCTTTGGGAGTGTAATCAGGCGTGTAGTACGTTAAGCGGTAATCCTTAACCCCAGCCTCATACCCAGATTTGCTCTGGGTTTTGGTTTGTGAATAAGACATCGTTTCCCTTCCTGTGAATCGCTTAGATCCGAACACAAACATACGAACCCGCCCTGAGGCTTGAAAAGCCCAGGCTCTACCCTCTGTGGCAACTTGGCCGCACCAACGGCCACCAGTGTGCTATCAACAAAGTCTTATTTCAGAGCAGTGGAACAGCAGCAACAAGATATTGATGAGGTTGTTGTGCCCTGACGTTTGGGTTCAACACAAAATATATCAGGGATCTAATAAGCTCAACGTTGAAACTTCTTTGACTCTCTATAACCAAGATTTATATTTTTAACGTCTTGTAAAGATGCATACAGCGGCGCAAAACGCCAGCCCCAAGACGGAAATTGTTGCCCCATACACTTTTTGAAGCGATCGCCTACTAATAACAGCCCTTTTTTCTAAGGTTGAAAAATTTAACTCTAATTACAGAAATTGCGATTAATGACAGCAAATTTTGTAAAGATTTGTGGCGCGATCGCCTCTCTACCAAGCTGAGCCGATGGGGTCAGGCCACCAAATGGCAAGCGACAAAATGCTCCGGAGCAATTTGGCGAAAGGCGGGCTCTTCGATCCGGCAGCGTGGCTCAACATAGGGGCAGCGGGTATGAAACGGACAACCGCCCGGTGGATTGCTGGGGCTGGGAACATCGCCCTCCAACACAATTCGCTGGCGGGTCGCTTCTAAGGCTGGGTCAGGAATGGGAACCGCCGAGAGCAAGGCTTGCGTGTACGGGTGTTGGGGATTTTCGTATAGGGAGATGCGATCAGCCAATTCCATTAGCTTGCCCAGATACATAACCGCGATGCGATCGCTAATATGGCGTACCACACTCAAGTCATGGGCAATAAACAGGTAGGTTAGCCCTAGGCTTTCTTGAAGAGACTGCATCAGGTTCACCACCTGTGCCTGAATCGAAACATCTAGTGCGGCGATCGGTTCATCGCACACGATAAAGTCGGGGTTTACCGCTAAAGCTCGCGCAATCACAATCCGCTGCCGCTGCCCACCGGAAAATTCATGCGGATAGCGCCCCATGACATCGGCATTCAGCCCAACCACATCGAGTAATTCCAACACGCGATCGCGCTTCGTTTGTCCTGCCGCAAGCCCAAAAATTTCCAGCGGTTCCGCAATGGTATCCCCAACCGGAATGCGCGGATTCAGCGAGGCGTAGGGGTCTTGAAAAATCATTTGCATGCGCTGTCGAGTTTGGCGCAATCGCTCACCTTCTAGCTCAACCAGGTTTGTATCGTTAAACCAAACTTCGCCAGCGGTTGGCCGTTGCAATTGCAAAATTGCTCGTCCGGTTGTGCTCTTGCCGCAGCCTGATTCGCCAACCAGCCCTAACGTTTCTCCCTTGTAAATATCAAAATTGAGCCCATCGACTGCTTTGATCCATCCGGTACGCCGCTGAAACACGATTCCCTGAAAGATGGGGAAATGGACTTTGAGATCACGAATCCGGAGTAGGGTTTCGGTCAAGGTGAGGGGGCGATCGCGTGGGGTAGTGTGCAGCATAGCAGCAAACAAAAAGCTCAGAACTCGTTGGCTAAACAGGGCAATATTAGGCTGGCAATATCAGGCTGAGGTAGACGTGGAGGGGCTGAGAACCTCTGCCCCCATCGGTTTAACCCAACAAGCAACTTGATGACGATCGCCAACTGGTTCCAGCGGCGGATCTCCGTCATGGCAACGGGCGATCGCCCACTGGCAGCGATCGGCAAAGGGGCAGCCCTTGGGATAATTCACCAAGCTCGGCGGCAGACCATCAATGGGTTGCAGTCGAGACTGGCGTACCGCATCTAATCGGGGAATGCTTTGCAACAAGCCAATCGTGTAGGGATGCCGCGGATTCTGATAGAGCATGTGCAAAGGAGACGACTCCACAATTTGGCCCGCATACATCACGAGAATGCGATCGGCCAATCCCGCCAGCAGCGACAAATCGTGGGTAATCCAAATGACCGACATGCCCAAATCAGCCTTGAGCTGTTTTATCAACTCCACAATCTGCGCCTGAATAGTGACATCCAGCGCAGTAGTTGGCTCATCAGCAATCAACAGTTTAGGATTACAGGCCAACGCCATCGCAATCATGACCCGCTGCCGCATTCCACCAGAAAACTGATGGGGAAAGTTGCGAATCCGCTCCGCTGCACCAGGAATTCCCACCCGATGCAACAGTTCCACCGCTCTCGCCTTTGCATCGGCCTTGTTCAACCCCAAATGCAGCCGAATCGCCTCAGTCATTTGCTGTTCAATCCGCAGCACCGGATTGAGCGAAGTCATTGGGTCTTGAAAAATCATGGCAATATCGTTGCCGCGCAACGCCCGAATCTCTGGCAGGCTCATGGTCAGCAGGTTACGCCCCTCAAACCACACCTCACCCGCCTCAATTCGCCCCGGTGGCTCAATCAGCCGCACCACGGATAACACCGTCATGCTCTTGCCCGAACCCGACTCCCCCACAATGCCCAGCGTCTCGCCCGCTTCCACATGAAACGATACGTCGTTTACCGCCTGCACCACACCGCTGCGAGTATAAAAGCGAGTCGTCAAGTTTTGAACATTCAGCAGATGATTCATCACTGCGATCCATTAGCAACACTATCGAGGCGGTACTGCAGAAGAGGTACTGCCGCCCATCCCATTACCCCATCGGTGGGGACTCGTCACGATCGCCGCTGTTGCGGGTCAAGCGCTTCCCGCAACCCATCCCCCAGCAGGTTAAATCCCAACACCGTGACCACAATCGCCAGCCCAGGAAAGGTCGTCACCCACGGAGCCCGACGAAAGTAATCGCGCCCTGCCGCCAAAATTGCGCCCCACTCCGGCGAGGGCGGCTGCGCACCCAGGCCCAAGAACGATAGCGCCGAGGCCGACAGCACCGCCACCGATACGCCCACCGTTGCCACCACAATAATGGGCGACAGGATATTGGGCAGTAAGTGACGAAAGATCAGCCGCCCATGCTTTGCACCAACAGCCTGTGCGGCTTTGAAATATTCTTTGTTCTTTTCCACCAGCACCGCGCCATAAGTAACCCGCGCATAGAACGGAATCGCGCTAATGCCGACGGCAATCATGGCATTTTGCAAACTTGGCCCCAGCACCGCTACCGCTGCCAACGCAATCAGCGTTTCGGTGAAGGAAAACAGCACATCCATCGATCGCATCAGAATCGCTTCAACCCAGCCTCCGGCATAGCCCGCTACCAGTCCAAACAGCACCCCCACCGTCATAGAAATGCCCACGGCAATCAAACCAATCATGAGGGTGAGCCGACTGCCATACACCACTCGGCTAAACAAATCGCGGCCAAACTCATCGGTGCCAAACCAATGAGCGGGACTAGGAGGCTCTAGGGTGGGACCAGCATTCATTTGGGTGGGTTCAAAGGGGGCGATCGCCGGGGCAAATACGGCCACCAGCAGCAACACCAGCAAAATGAACGCGCCCAGCTTGGAACCCGGACTACGCAATAGCACCCGCAGAAACTGGCGAAATTCTTTGGATTTGAGAGCGTTCTCTCCCACAGAAGCCGCCGCGCGAAGAAACGGTTGAGTCATAGCACCAGCAAACGTAAGCTGCCAAATACGTGAAATCGTTAGTTGTACGTAATGCGTGGATCGATCCACACGTACAGCAAATCCAGCAGGATAGACACCAGCACCACCACCGTCGCAAAGATGAGAATGAATCCCTGAATCGTGGGATAGTCCCGTTGAAAGATCGACTGAATCGCCAAGCGCCCAATGCCATTCCAGGCAAACACGTTTTCCACCACGATCGCCCCACCCATCATGTAGGTAAACTGCAACCCCAACATATTCACGACATTCACCATGCCATTGCGAAATGCATGGCGCGACAGCACCACATTCTCGCCCAACCCTTTAGCGCGAGCAGTGCGCATGTAATCCTGCGACAGCACATCCAGCATGGAGGAACGGGTAAGTCGGGCAACTGAGGCGGCATTGGCCAAGCCCAGCGTAATGGCAGGCAACACCAGATTCTTTAGGTCAGTTCCCGATACCGGAAACCACCCCAAGCGAATCGAGAACACATAAATCAACATCAACCCCAACCAAAAGCTTGGGACTGAAATTCCCAAAATTGATCCGGCCATCAGCGTTGTATCCAGCCAGGTGCCGCGCCGATACGCTGCAAAGACTCCCGATAGGACACCCACCACCATCGTCACCAGCAGGCTACTGACCGCCAGCAATAACGTGTTGGGCAAGCGCACCAGCAGCAAATCCAAGACAGGTTGATTCCCTCGAATCGTTGTGCCAAAGTCACCGCGCAAAATGCGCCCCATGTACATGAGGTACTGCTCCCAAATTGGGCGATCGAGCCCCAAGTTTTGGCGAATTTGCTCGAGTTGTTCAGGTGTGGTGGATTGAGACTGCGCATACATAATCTGCACCGGATCACCTGGAACCAAGTGGATCAGGAGCGTGACGGCAATCGTTGTAATCCAAATCGTGAACAGTCCGCCCAAAATACGCTTGATGAGATAACGGGTCATGAAATTGCCAGCTCAGACTTGGATAGAACACAGTGCTAGGACTTACGCACTTCATCCGAAAAACCAGGGGTTGAATGATTTTTGGAGCGCTAAGCGCTCCAAAAATCATTCAACTGCGTAAGTCCTAAATGCAACAAAAGCAGTTGGAACTGACGCAAGAATCGAGTGTGTTTGTGTTGTGTGTGGGGTGAAACGCACTCTACACACAACACCCATGCGTCAGTTCAGACAGTTACGAGGAACATGGCATCCGATGCCCCGCAAGGGTATCTATTGCAGCCTTACATCGTTGAAGACAGGCCGATTAAATGGCCCAATCTTGTAGCCTTCAACATTGCTGCGGGTGGCATACACCCAGAGGGAACCCGGCGTATAAAGCGGCACATGCACCGCATTCGTGAGCAGATATTCCATCACGTCGTTGACAGCGGCGCGGCGCTCCTCCTGATCAACAGTGGTGCGGGTTTGCTCTAGCATGGCGTCGAGTTCGGGACTTTGGTAGCCGCTGTAGGCTCCTGGCGAATGCCAGAGCTGATAGAGAATGTCGGGGTCAAACCAAGCCCAATCCATCAGGTCAAAGGTGCTGGGACCGCTAGTCTTTTCGTTTTCCTGCTTCACCCGAGCGTTAAGCGTGCCAATGTCCATGGTCTCCAGTTGGGCATCAATCCCAACCTGGGCTAACTGGCTCTGAAAAATTTGCACCATCTTTTCACGGTTGTCGCCCGTGGAGGTCATCAGGATGACCTTCATGGGGTTTTCGGGAGAGTAACCGAGTTCAGCCAACAGTTCTTTGGCGCGATCGGGGTCATGCTCGTAGCCATGCTGTGCGCAGAAATCTTGATCGTTGGCGAACACGCCCCGGCTGATGGGACAACGCTCGCGCTGTACCAGGTCATCTCCAAAAGCGGTTTGGATCGCTGCATCCACATCGACTGCATGGGCCACGGCTTGACGGGCGCGAATATCGTTGAATGGTGGGCGCGAAATGGTGAATTCAAAGAAGAAGTTTTGTCCCGTGTTTTCAGCAACGTGCAGTTCCAGGTTGTCGTCGTTCCGAACGGCATCCAAATCATCCAATGGAGGATTTACGATTAGCTGCACCTCACCCGTTTGTAGGCCAGCCAACCGCGTTTGGGCTTCGGGGATTTGGCGAACAACGAGGCGATCGAGGTAGGGCGCACCAGGGTTTTCGACCGGTCGCCCAAATTTCTGATAGTTTTCATTTTTATCCAGCACGATTTCGTCGCCCTTGGTCCAACTGACCAGTTTCCAGGGGCCAGTCCCAATGGCGCTGCTCACACCAAACTGGGTCCCGGCATCGGCGTTGCTATCGCAGAGCATGCTGGCAAACGGGTCTGCCATGAAGGAGAGAAACGCCCCAAACGGTGAGGCGAATCGGAAGGTGACGGTTTGATCATCCACCACTTGCACTTCCGAAATTGGCCCCCAGGCTCCTTTGGTAACGCTGGGGTTGTCGTTGCTGATGGCGCGATCGGCAGTGTACTTCACGTCGTTAGCATCGAATGGGGTGCCATCGTGACACTGAATGCCGGGATTGAGGGTAAAAGTTACTTCGGTGCCGTCGTCATTGACCTGCCACTCGCTGGCCAGATTCGGCACAATCTCGCCGTTATCGTCGAATGCTAAAAGGGTGTCGTAGAGCTGATCAAAGATTTGCCAGGAAAGGGTGGTGGTGGTGCGGTGTGGATCGAGGGAATCGGCATCGCCGTAGCGTGCCCAAACCAGAGTTCCGCCCTCGGCACTGGAAGCTGTAGCGGGATCAGTGTTGGTGCTGGTGTTGGTGGAGCCACCGGTACACGCTGTCGCCAAGAGCAAGACCAGAGCAAGACTTGCCGTTAGCCATTGAGGTTTTGTTGTCGAAATAGGTTTCAAAAACTTCTGAAGATTCATGGTGGTAGACCGTCTCAGGTGCAGTTGAAGGCAATAGATTTCTTGCTTGAACCTGACAAGAATGGGGGCGGTCAATCTTGCCCGACAGCCTGGAACTGATGCAAGAAATCTAAAAGTTTAGCGATCGCACCTATTGCTGGAGGTGCACAGAATGATGAGGAGGCTACTGCTTTGCACCTACTCAACTGACGTGAGTTATTGCAAAGCAACTTTTCATCTTAAAGATGAATGTATGCAGTATACAGACAGAGCAATAAGGAAAAGTCAGCGATCGCTTACATGAACGAGAGAGTAGTGCACAATACATTGCCCAAATTGTGCTGAATCTCTAGCAGTTCACTGTTTTTTAGACGTTCAAGATTGAATTATCCTTAATCAAATCTTTAGGTTCTTCACAGTGCTTTATTTTCAAAATTTTCTCTACAAAGCCCTATTGAAAAACCGCTCAAATTCAGTCTTGAAAAGGAATCTATCGATTACTCTTAATAGAGAAAACTGAAATTTTGAATCGTGAAATTTGTAGCAAATTGCAATGTTTAAATCAGAAAAAACAGAACGAGAAAAAATGCTCGCTGGCGAACTGTATCTTGCTAGTGATTCGGAGCTTGTTACTGCATCGCAGAGAGCTGGCCGTCTGTTGCAGCGCTACAACGCAACCGACGTTGACGCATTCAATCAACGTCAAGAATTACTCCATGAGCTGTTGGGCAGTATAGGCACATCGCTCACGATTGTGCCGCCGTTTTATTGTGATTATGGAGTGCACATTCACCTGGGCGATCGCGTGTATATGAACACAGGTTGCGTCATTCTTGATTGCAATACTGTCCACATTGGCAACGATGTGTTGTGTGCTCCACGTGTGCAAATCTATGCGGCATACCATCCCGTTGAGCCAGAGCTACGCCTGACGGGGCGCGAGTTAGCCGCACCTGTCCGCATTGGCAATAATGTGTGGCTAGGCGGTGGCGCGATCGTGTGTCCTGGAGTCACCATTGGTGACAACACCACCATTGGCGCAGGCAGCGTTGTCACCAAAAATATTCCAGCCAATGTCGTTGCAGTTGGCAATCCCTGTCGAGTTGTGCGGAGTCTCACCCCACCAGCCAGTCTTGAATAATGCGATCGCCACCTCTACCCAACGCAACGCCATCGACATAGCGCCGAATCAGCAATGAAGCGTATGATGAGAACATTCGATCTTTAATACATCCGATCTTTTATCATTCCAAGCTTCGGCTTCACCGCTACAAGAATTCAGTACGCCATGGCGATCATTTCCTCCAAGCAACCCGATCCAAATGCGGACTCCTCTTCTCCAAAACGGGCTGCTCAGGCTGCGAGTCCTAGCGAGAATGTTCTTTTGCAGCCAGAGCGCGCACCCGAAGAATTCGGCAAGCCCGAAGAAAGCCTGCGCCCAAAGCAACTTGCAGACTACGTGGGCCAAAAAGATTTGAAGGAAGTGTTGGCGATCGCCATTCAGGCCGCACAAGCTCGCAAAGAAACACTCGATCATTTGCTGCTGTATGGCCCCCCCGGACTCGGCAAAACCACCATGTCGCTGATCTTGGCACAGGAAATGGGGGTGGATTGCAAAATCACCACCGCCCCAGCCCTGGAGCGGCCTCGCGATATTGTGGGCCTGTTGGTCAATTTAAAGCCTGGCGACGTTCTATTTATTGACGAGATTCATCGCCTGTCTCGCGTCACCGAAGAAATTCTTTATCCAGCGATGGAAGATGGGCGCATCGATATCACCATCGGCAAAGGCCAAAGTGCCCGCACTCGCAGCATTCCCCTGCAAAAGTTCACGCTGGTCGGTGCTACCACGCGGGTCGGTGCCCTCAGTTCGCCCCTGCGCGATCGCTTTGGGTTAGTGCAGCGGCTCCGGTTTTATGAATTGGATGAGTTGACGCTGATTGTGCTACGCGCGGCAGAAATTTTGAACACACCCATCACTCAAGATGGAGCAGAAGAAATTGCTCGGCGATCGCGCGGTACTCCTCGAATTGCTAACCGTCTGCTGCGCCGTGTCCGCGACTTTGTCGAGGTCAAAGCGGCTGGCGAGTCCATTCGAGAAGCGATCGCGGCTGAGGCACTGGAACTATTTAATGTAGACCCTTGCGGCCTCGACTGGACCGATCGCCGTATGCTCTCCGTCATGATCGAAAACTATGGCGGAGGCCCCGTTGGGCTAGAAACCATTGCCGCTGCCACGGGTGAAGATTCCCAAACCATCGAAGAAGTCTACGAACCCTATCTGATGCAAATTGGCTACCTCAACCGCACTCCACGCGGACGAGTCGCCACCGCAGCCGCATGGAAACACCTGGGCTACACTCCACCCGACAGCCAACTGTCTTTTATGCATTAGCACGCTGGAGCGATCGCCGTAGTGTGCGATCGCGCACTACAGCGACGGATTTGGGAACGGGACTCCAGGGGTAGAGCCCTGAGTAGAGCCCTGGAGCGACGGACTGATCACTTGTGCCATGGTTGCCGACTGAGGTTGCAACGGTGGAATACCAGAATAGCTGCTGATTTGCACAAAGCTTGGCGTGAACAGAAAGATGTGGTCACCCAACCGCTCTTGGTGCCCATCCACCGCATAAGCGCCACCCGCCACATAGTCAGCCGCCCGCTGAGCCTGATCCGGATCCATCATCCCCAAATTCAGCACGACAGACTTCCGTTCTCTCAACGCCCGTACCGCTTGGGGTATTTCTTCAAAAGTCCGAGGCTCCATGAGAACGACCTCGGGCTGGCCAGCAGGAAGACGCGGCATACCGACAACCTTGTTGGCACCAGCATCTTCCGCCACAACCCGGCGACGACCATAGCCTTGGCGCTCTGAGTAGCCCTCGGGGTAGACGTATTCTTCATCGTAGAGTTCGTCCTCGTATCCCTCGTCCTCATAGGACTCCCCAATCCCCAGAACATCCTGTAAGCGCTGGAAAAAAGTCATGGCTACGACCTTTATAGTTCATTTGTTCTATTTTAGAGTAATTTTTATGAGACGAATACCGCCTGATTCAAATTGGTTAGGAAGCGCTTCAGTCAGCAGATGTGACGAACATCACCAGTTTTTTCCGCCGCCATCACGCTAAGAAAATGGTGAAATCACGGATTTCCCCGGACAACATCACGATTTCACCCCGGTTGCTGTCACCTCGCTTCTGGGCAAAACCATTGATGATGATAGAAGCAACGCAACGTGTTTCCTTCTCTACCAGGCGATATGACTAAACTTCGTCACAAATCCACTCGTGAAGTCACCCCTACCTACTGGCGGCAGCTGATTGAAGCTGGAATTCCCATCGATGCAGCCAATGCCATCGCATGGGCGATCGCCCGCTATGATGCAGCACGTCGTATTCCCAATGCGTACCAAAAAGCGCTCATCAATCGCTACTGTCCATTGGTTTGCCGAGCTGGTTTGTGGCGATCGCAACTCTTGCTCGATGCGTAAGTTACTGGCCATTCCTTATCCAGTTTGCTCTACGTCCCAGCGGTTGCCAGCCTAAATCCCTACCCCTTCGTTTGAGGAGATTCCTTTGATGCAGTCATCAGTCAGTCGCGAATTTGCGCTAGCACAAGCATCCATTGAGCATGCCATTTATTTTTTAGAAATCGGAGCCGATAAACGCGCTGCTGCCTATTTCAAATTTGCATCCCAAAAGCTGAAGGATGTATCTGACGAACTATCGCCCCAATCGATGAGGTCTCACCGAGTAAACTAAACCCTTGAATATCGATTCTTGAATACAAAGCCTTAGATCAGTTAAATCCTTGGGTTAATCTCAGCTTCAGTTTTGGCTTTCACTACATTTCAGCACAAACAAATCATGGGTGTCTCGGCAACATTCAAGCGAGTTCTTAAAAAAGCCGATGTCGTTCGCAGTGCGGACGGCATCGGCTTTTAAGGTTCATGATCTTTACCCACAAAGCGTTGGGTTCCTTAATTTTTTAGGTGGAGTGGTCTATTGTTTGCGATGAGCAACGCTTTGCAATTTAGCGGCAAGGCAAAGTGTGTTCATGAGCGGCTCGGTACAGCCAACTGAATGGATTAGAGCGATCGCATGCTGCTATTACCAATGCAACCAACCCAGCAACCGCCGCCAACCCGTCGCACGAGTACGCCCCAAAGCGCGCTCGTAGCTTGCATATGCCTCACGATAGCGACTCAATCGATGCAACGCGACACCGCGAAAGGTCCAGGTTTCTGCATCATCCGGCTGAATCTCCAGAGCCTTACCGCAGCTTTCTAGCGCTTCCTCATAACGCTCAAGGTGGATCAAAACAACGCATCGAAACACCCACCCCTTCAAGTGCAGCGGCTGTTGGTTCAACCCCTGATCAAACCAACTCAACGCTGCTGCGTACTGGCCTTCATCAGCCAGGGCAACTCCTCGCCAATACCAAGACTCTGATTCAGCTGCAGAAGCTGCCTGCAACTGGGAAACACCGCTTAAGGAAAAAGAATGGCTCATATGTACTCAATTATTCCTGCATAACAGAACCAACATCTGTACAGAAACAGTATTACAACCCTGTTCTTTACCATCTCTCAATCATCAATTGATCGTGCAAATTGCACCCACCCCAATTTTCCAATAACCGAGTCCCTGATGGTGTTGTGTTCATACAACCACTTGATATAGAGCCATTTTCATAAAAAAGCACTATCGGTGTAGTGATTTAAATCAAGCTGAATTCTAACTTAGCCTTCATCAACCAGGCACCAATGCTTCACGAATTGTCGTATTTACAGCAATGCAATAAATATCAAAAGCCTCGTTCTAAGAAAAAGTATTTTTTTCAGACAATTAACACCTTCAAGTAAAACTTAGCAGTACATGAAGCGATTCCTTTAAGAATGCTTTATCAAAGGTCAGTATATCCACTTAGTTGATAATACTGATAAAAATCTGGATTGCTTGCCAAACAAAGCTTTTAGCGATGCAAAATCCAGACAAATCAATGTTTTTTCAAGGCTGTAATGTGGTTTTCACGTAAACCAAACATCCAGAAATAAATCAACCGGATTTAGCTTTTATTGAACAATAAATGTGGGTTCACACCCCCTTTTACACAGCTTAGTAATTCCGCTATGTTCGTTGTAGAGAAAAGTTATTTCTCCAAAACACCTAGTACATTTCGCCTATGTAATCAGTCAAATTGCTGAACCCAATTCATGGATATCCGTGAGTATCCATATGTTCAAAGAAGGTAGATGATTGTGTTATTTACTGACTGTTATCAATAGCACCACAGCCACAGACTCTTTCCACTGAGTCACAATAATCTTCTAATTGTGTCTTTTTGGAATACCTTCTTCGTTCTTGAATTCATTCTTTTTCAGCTTATGTTGTGTTCCCTCATGTATCACTATTGGTCACGTCTTGGCAGTTCTTTACTCACTAGTTTGATGAGTGCATTGAAGAAAAAAATCCAATTTCTAAATGCTCTCCAATTTCCAATTTCCTAATGATTGATCGCGTGTTTGAGGAGAAGTGAAAATGTCTCGGGATGCTCTCGTGGTTGGGATCAATACCTACCGATATCTGTCGGGGTTGCAGGCTCCTGCCAGAGATGCAGAGGCGATCGCACAAGTCTTCCATACCCAAGGAGACTTCCGCGTTCAGCGTCTGCCAGAAATTATTCAATCCAGCCAACCTAGAATTGGTCAATCAACACCTGTTACTCTTCGTGATTTAGAAACAGCGTTGATTAACCTATTCAAGCCCAAGGGAAAAAATATTCCCCACACGGCGGTCTTTTATTTTTCTGGCCATGGCATTCAGCGGGATGCAGGTATCCAAGAAGGGTATTTAGCAGTTAGCGATTCAAATCCCGAGGCTGGGTTTTACGGATTGTCTTTGTTTTGGTTACGCCGACTATTGCAAGAAAGTCCTGTGCGGCAACGCATTGTGATTTTGGACTGTTGCCATAGCGGGGAATTACTCAATGTGCTGGAAGCAGATCCGGGGGCAAAAGCCGGAACCGATCGCCTATTTATTGCAGCCTCTCGTGAATATGAGGTCGCTTACGAATCTTTGGATGGGTCTTACAGCGTCCTTACCAAAGCATTATTAGAAGGGCTGGATTCGCGCCAAACTGCATCGGGAATTGTCACGGGTCATTCTTTAACCGCCCATGTGAGCCAGCGGCTAAAGGGTGAGCTGCAACAACCCTTGTTTGAGAATTCGGGGAGTGAAATTATTTTGACCCGCGCTGGAGTGCAGTCTGGCCTGGTCACTCCGACAGCGACAGGCACCACGCAGCCATCCGTCGCCGATGTGTGCCCATACCGGGGTTTGCAGTTTTTTGATGAAGCTCACGCCGATTTCTTTTTTGGTCGCGAAGAGCTGACAGACCAACTATTAAATAAGATTCAAAGCTCCAACTTTGTAACGGTTCTTGGGGCATCAGGTAGCGGAAAATCGTCGCTGGCGCGGGCGGGTGTATTGCATGAGCTACGCCAAGGCAAACACATTACCGGGAGCGATCGCTGGCGGCTAAAGCTCATTACCCCTAGCGAAAACCCCATGCGCAGTTTGGCATCGGCGTTTATTGACAGCACCTTGCCCGACCTAGAGCGTGCCGAACAGCTCCGCCGAGCCGAACAATTTTTGCAAGCCGGAGGCCAGGGCCTAGCCCAACTCATTCGCGCAACTCTTGCGCCCGAAACCAGCATTACCACTGGGATTGGGGACAGCCCACGCGCTCGTATGGTGCTCCTCATTGACCAATTTGAAGAGGTGTTTACGCTTTGCCGGGACGAGGCAATTCGTCGCCAGTTTTTCAACTGCTTAATTACAGCGATCGAAAGTTGCAGCGAACAGTTTACCGTCGTCCCTGTGCTGCGTGCCGATTTCTTTAATAAGTGTCTGCGCTACGACAATCTAGCCCGCTATCTCAAGCGCAAAATTGTTCGGGTCATGCCGCTTAGTTACGAGCAAATCAAAAACACCATTGTTCGCCCTGCCAAAAAAGTGGGTCTACAGTGCGAGCCCAATCTGGTGTACACCATGCTGCTAGATGTGATGGGCTCACCGGGAGAGTTGCCGCTCTTGCAGTACACCCTGTTAGAGCTATGGCAGCGGCGTCAACTGGCGGAAGGGGACCAACCACCGAAGCTAACGCTCAATACTTATACAGAACTTGGCGGTGTGCGAGGCACCTTACAAACCCGAGCGACCCAAATTTATGACAGCCTGCCGGCGAATGAGCAAGCAGCGGCAAAGCGCATCTTCTTGGCGCTGACTCAGTTGGACGAGGGAACCGAGGATACGCGTCGTCGAGTCACGAAATTAGAGTTAATTAGCCCAGCATTTCCACTGGAGCTTGTCGATCAAACGTTGGAAAAGCTCGTTGCGGCCAAACTGGTGGTCACTAATCAACCCGCGAACGAAGATTCGACGATTCTGGATATTCAAGAGACCGTTGATATTGCCCATGAAGCATTGATTCGCAATTGGCCATTATTGCGAGGATGGCTCGACGAAAACCGTGCATTGTTATTGCGGCAACGTCGGTTAGAGCGCGAAGCGCAAGAATGGGTTAGGCTCAATCGGCCCAAAGATGCAGGCCACTTACTGCACGGTAGCCGACTGATGGATGCGCGCGATTTTCTGCGGATGTATCCGCATGAACTGTCGGCGATCGCCTCTCAGTATATTCAGATCAGCCTGATGCGCCACCAACGAGAGCGGCAAAAGGCAAAACTTCTGAAATTGGGCATTCCCACCGTCCTAACGGCAGCAGTGGCGATCGCACTCAACCAATATCAGGTCACCCTGCAAACCCAAGCCGAAAAGGCATACCAGGCCAATATTGCAACCTCGCGTGAGCGAGCGGCGATCGCCCAATCCATTCTGCAAGAGCCTCAGCGCGACTCTATGGCGGCCTTACTCATTAGTCGATTGGCAGTCGAACAGGGCGAGCGCACCTACGAAGCCCAATCGAGCTTGAGAGCGGCCTTACGGGATTTGCGACTGCAGCTTCAGTTTGAGGGCCACAAAGCCAGCATCAATCAACTCGTGTTCAGCGCCAACGGTCGTTATATGGCAACGGCCAGCCTAGATGGCACCATTTGCCTGTGGAGCGAAACCACGCAGGTCATTCGGGTTGCCAGCCGCATCGGCCCCAAGCACCAGTTGCAGTGGCAAACGGCCATCAGCCCTAAGCAATCCGAGGCTCGCGTCTCCATTACCGAACTTGCCTTTAGCCCCAACGCCTCCCAAATCGCGGCGATCGCCGCAGACTCCAATCAGATCAAAATTTGGGATAGTGAGTCCGGCATTCTGCAATTTGAGATTGAACTACCTGAAGTAGCAACCCATATTGCCTACAGTCCAGATGGGAAACTGCTCGCAGCCAGCAGTGGCAACATTTTGACCTTTTGGGATACCCAAACCGGGCAATCCCGAGGCCAAATGAGCCAAACTTGGCCAATTGACTACCTCGCCTTTGGCCCCACCGAGCTAACCCTGCTGCTGGGAAGTGCAAATGGTTCAGTGGAGTTGTGGGACGTTCTACCCCTGAGCACGACACCAGATACCACGAAACCGATGGAGCAATTTGTCGGGTTGGAAGCGATCGCCACTTTAGCGCACAACGCTTCAGTGACCCGGGCACGCTTTAGCCCCAGTGGGCAATGGATTGTTACCACCAGTAGCGATGGACGAGCCAGACTGTGGGACGTAGCCACAGGCAAACTCAACACAGTGTTGAGCACCCAATTTGGATTTGAACCGATTGCAGACATGGAACCGGCGGTGGAATCGGCGATCGCTCAACCAGCGCAGCCTGTTAGCATCAGCCACATTACAGATGCAAAGGTCAACCCCGAAGAAACGCTAATCATTACTATCGACACCAACGGCCGCAAACAGGTGTGGAATTTACAAACCCAAACGCTCCAGGCCGAGTTGGCACAGTGGCCAGTCAGTCAGCAATCGCACTCCGCCCCGCTCATCTATAGTCCCAATGGCGAGTTATTGGTGTCTACTCATCCCAAAACCGCCCAGGCTAGAGATCTCCAGGCTCAAGATGCTCAGCCTGCCATTACCAAAGCCTCGATTTGGGATGTGAACACAGGAGAGCAGCTATCGACTGTGGAGAATGGCCAATCCATTACCCAGGCGGCCTTTAGCCCAGACAATGCTTACTTGGTCACGGCGAGCGAGGCAGGCATGGTCTACTGGTGGTCAACGGGCACAGGCACAGAGCTACCTTCAGTCAAATTGTCGAACAGCTCGATTCAGTGGTCTTCGTTTATTGCAAAGGATTTCAAGCCATTGCCTGACCCTCTGTCAGAAGCCCGCGATGGCTCGACGGTTGTGACGGATGTTCCGCAGCAGGCGATCGCCCCGTCTCCAGAGGCATTGGTCAATCGGCTAATGACCGTCAACACAGAAGGCCAGCTTCAGCAGTGGACGATTGTGACCGACGAGGAGTTGCCGTCATCCGATCCATCTACCAATCCCTTAAACACAGCCAAGCAACACTTACACAGCAGCCAACTGGCAAAAAAGCACCCGCTCCACAGTGCCCGAACGGCGATGTGGGAAAGAGTAAAGGAGTTGTTGAGTCAGGAGCCTTCGCCCGAGTCCACGGCTCAGCAAAAATCGAAACCAGCTGCAATGCTGTCTCTGCAGCCTGAGGAAACGTCATCTGGCGAGGTTGCAGCTGCGACTTCACAGCATTCAACCTTGGAGCTGGACCCAGTTTCTAACGAGCTTTTGACGCAGCCAATTCAGCCATGGGAGAAACAGTCGGTCAGCGGGGTTACCCTCAGTGCAGATGGCCAGTGGATGGCGATCGCAACCGCTCAAGGCAAGCTCATTTTGCAACAGCGCCAGCCCGATAGCCAATACAGCATGACCCAAGAGCTAACAACCCGGGAGGTTATGCATCAGCTCTCCTTTAGCCCGATGAGTGATGTAGTAGCAGGGGTAACGGACAACCGCACGGTGCGGCTGTGGAATGTGGCTTCTGGTGAAGTGATTACCACGCTGAAAGGGCATCGCGACGAGATTCATCAAGTCAAATTTAGCCCTGACGGGACAAAACTGATCACTGTCAGCCGCGATCGCACCGCGATTTTGTGGGATCGTGGATCGGGTCGGATGCTGCTGCGCATTCCCCATTCCGCCGAGGTGAACAGCGCCGACTTTAGCCCAGACGGAATGCGACTGGTGACCACCCAAACGGATGGCAGCATTCGAATTTCGGATGTGGCGACGGGAACCCCCAATGTGTTCTTAACCGGCCACAAGGGTAATGCAATTGATGCACAGTTCAGCTTTGATGGCCAAACGGTGGTGACGGCCGGGGTTGATGGTACGGTGCGGCTCTGGAATGCAAAGGATGGCACGGAGCAAGCTCAACTGCGCCCTGAGATGGATCCGTCGTCTCAAATTCAGCGGGTCTTCTTCAGCCCGGATGGCCATTACGTTGCAGCACAAACGGATCAGGGGCGCATCTATTTATGGGCGGCCTCATGGCCGATGTTGATGAAGCTGGCGCGCGATCGCAGCCATCGTCAGCTCACATCCGAGGAGTGTACCCGCTATTTACGGGTCAAGAGCCATGCTTGCCCCAACTTACAGCTACCAGTTCACCAAAGCTAGGCGATCGCAATCCGCTGCTGAACGCTACATTGTATTCCCATAGATTGACTCATGGGTTCACGCTGGATGGCCACCGATTTCAAACGGAACGGCGGGTTACTGGCGAATGAGCTGAGGTGATGCCACAGCAGCACGCACTTCGTCCAATTTTTTAAGCGGTTGCCCCTGATGGAGCAGGTCTTCAACTTGAGCGATCGCCTCGGTTAGAGTATTTGCCTGACCACATCTCCATAGAAAAAAGCCAGCATTCCATAAAATAGACTGGCGCAATTCCGATGGTTCATTTCGCAACACACTGCGCATCAAAGATGCCGCCATATCTGGGGCTTCTAGCCCAACATTTTTGCCTGCAAAACCAAACTCATGGGGATGAAGGTGCAGCCGCTCAAAGCCTGCCCCAGAGGCCAAGCCAATAATGGCTGTGCGCTCCCGTGGCAAATCACAGCTACCTTCTAATCCTTTAACCGTTGTGAAGTGATGCGTGCCTCGCAGCTCAAAAGCGCGGCGTACCATACCTTCAGTCGGGGGATGCACAAATCCCACCACCTGATGGGCCTCACCAGCGTAGGGTGCCCAGGCTAGCTCCAAGGTTGCCAGGGGAGGCCGCTTACCAATTTGCTCCCGATAGGGCACCAAACCCTGAGCCAACGGAAAGTGCATGGGTAAATAGACAAATCCGATGCCGGTAGACTCCAGGACTCGCTGCACATGCGTTAGCGAGCAAGTAGACCAGTCTATATCCAGGTGTTGCCACAGGTCGATGAGGGGAGTACCTTCCTTGGTGGGCATGCGATCGCCCCCGTGCAAAATGACGGGACAGCCCACCGACGCCAAAATTAGCGCTGTTACCAAACTAAGAGGAAAGGTGCGATCGCGCCCGTCGTAGGGAATGCCAAACACCGTAACTGGCCAGCGCGATGCGATGGGCTGAAGCTGCGGCCCCAGCTCTGCATAAGCATCGAGCATGCCCGCCAGCTCATCTCCAGTAGGGCGTTTGATGCGGTGAGCAATCATAAACGCGCCAATTTGCGCTGGTGTTGCCTCTTGTAGCAACATCATCCGCATAGCATCGGCAGATTCTTCTTGGCTCAGGTTTTGGCTGGTATGCGGGCCACTGCCAACCTTTCGCAATAAATCTCGAAATCGGTTACTCATGCGCCAATCTCACGGGCCAGCGATGGGGTGTCTTCAATAGTTTGCCCTAGCAGTGGGGCAGCCGCCTGCGCAAAGTGCTGCAAAATCAAGTCGTGAAACTTGCGAATGGGAGGAATTTCGAGGCGATCGCTCGTTGTAACCATGACGACTCGACGACTGAGCGGCGGATCCCCTAACGCATTGTCTGACGTTGCTACCTGACGAATCGTTAGAGTTGAATCATTGTATGCGTCAATGAGAGATGACTCAGGCAAAAGCGCCACCATTTCGCCTTGCCGCACCACGCCACAAAAAGCATCCGGCGTGTTGAGTTCTAGGGCAGCCTTCAGCACCGTACCCCGCCGAGCAAACTGCTCTTGCACAATCCGCTGCATGCCGTAGCCATCTTTAAAGACAACTTGAGGATAACGCGCCAACTCCTCCCAGGGAACTTGAGTATAGTGCGCCAGAGGATGCTGTGCCGCAATCAGCAGCTTGATAGGCTCATCGTAAAGCGTTTCTACGACCATGTCAGGACTGGTCACCATAAAGCGGTTATGCATCACAATCGCTAAGTCAACCAGGCCGTCTTTCAGCACCTTGAGGGCGCGATCGCTCCCTAGTGCAGTCACTCGCAGCTGTACATCCGGGTAAATGGAGCAAAACTCTTGCAGCACAGGAGGCAAATGATAGGCACACAAAGAATGAATTGCGGCCACACAAAGTTCGGGCTGCTTGCCAGCCCGTAGCTCATTCAGCTCGGTGGTAGCGGCCTGCCACTCTTGGCAAATTTTGCGAGCTCGCGGCAACAGGCGATCGCCCGCTACCGTTAGCTTCGCCTGAGCATTGCGATGAAACAGCGTCATTTCCAGATCACTTTCCAATGCCTGAATTTGTCGGCTAATGGTTGATTGAGTCACACTGCACCGCTGAGCAGCCTTTTGAAAGCTCCCCGTTTCTGCAACTGCCAGAAATGCTTGCAATTGTTCCAGGCGCATTCTTTAAATCTCTACGGCCTTACTGAATGTTCATGACCTTAACGAATTTGCCAGCTCTGCGCGGTAGATTCCGATACAGCCTTTGGGCCAATCTGGGATGGTGTATTCCCCATACCAACACGGGAAAACGCAGCATGATTGACCGATCTGGACTGTGGAGTAGGGTTCAAATTCTTGGAGCCAAGGGCGGTTTCTGCATCAGTTCACTCAATGAGCGAACCCGATGAATAACATCGTTAACGTTCCAGGAGTACCGACAAACGTTCGCAAGACATGAGCCGACAGGAAAGTTGTGGTTTCGTCAACGCTTCTCAAGTACCACGTGGATTGAATTCAACTTTTCAGTTTAAGGATAAATTAAATTCGCGAAACTTAGCACCTTTCATTGATTTCCCTAGTCGTTCCTAGCCATTAAGCCTCCTGGCTGGGTAGCCCTTGACGTCTGAATCGTCGTGTAGCAGAACCGTACAGCATTTAGGCATAAGGTTCATGAAGCGTTTGATGCCTTTTTTCCAATTGCCGCTCAGATAGCCTCTCATCGGTCGTGGCTCTGGCATCTTGCGGCTGTAGTCAGAGCCTTACGTCTCAATTGCTACCAAGTACCTCGACATCATGAAAAACCAGATCCTAAACCCTGTGCTGACCGCAGTGCGGGCGACACAGGGTTTTAGGGTTGGATGCTTCATCATGGCTGGATTATTTACTCCATCCCATCTCATATGAGCTGAGGTTCATTCTTTAGTCTTCAAGAGTTTTGGGTTTAACCCCAGGAGGTATGCCACACATTACAAAATCGTCTAAAGCTTAAAAGCTCCATTTCACAAGCATTTTCGGCGATCGCCCTATCTAGCCTACTTTGATTTTTCCATCCTTCCTGTAGGATCAACTCTAGACATTGAGCACACATGGTTCATGCCATCACTCAGGTCAATTGAGTCAACCTGGTGCAACCCCATCGTTGGCCCCTGCGTCAGGAGTGTTATTGACAAGCAACGGTCATCTTCATGGATCGATGGAATAGCGGCTTAACGCTCTTTTTTAGCCTGCTGGTGGAAGCGTTTCCCTTTTTGCTGTTGGGAGTGACGTTTTCCAGCGTGCTGCTGTTTTTTATAGACGAGCGCAGGCTCATTCAGCTCATTCCCAAGCACCCCATGCTGGGTGCGCTGATCGGCAGCATGATCGGCTTTTTGTTTCCGGTATGCGAGTGTGGCAACGTGCCCGTGGCGCGGCGGTTGCTGGTACAGGGAGCGCCCACATCGACAGCAATTGGGTTTTTGCTAGCAGCCCCAACGGTGAACCCAATTGTGTTTTGGGCCACGTGGACGGCTTTTCGTGATCAGCCCGAAATCGTGTTTATGCGCATTGGATTTTCTCTATTTATTGCCACGATTGTTGGTTGGGTATTTAGCAGCCAAAAAGATGTGCGTCCTTTGCTAAACCCAGCCGTGGCCCGGGCCATGCCCAAGGTGGAGCGGCGATCGCCCGCTGAGGCAACCTCTCCTCTCTTGCAGTCGGGCACCTTTTTGATTGGGCAACCCGGCAAAACCTACCAACTGGATGGAAGCTTGCTGCAATCCGTTGCCATTGGCGAAAATCCTGTGCTGTCAAAATCCTGGCGCGATCGCTTGCGCCTGGTCATGGAAAATATCATTTTGGAACTGCGGGAGTTGGGCGGCATTCTCATCCTGGGGACAGCGATCGCCTCACTGGTGCAGGTGGCCATTCCGCGCGACTTGGTGCTCAGTTTGGGGCAAGGCCCTATCAGCTCTATTGTGGTCATGATGTTTTTGGCGTGGATTGTGTCGATTTGCTCAACAGTCGATGCCTTCTTCGCGCTCTCGTTTGCATCGACCTTTACCACAGGGTCACTACTGGCCTTTTTGGTCTTCGGGCCAATGATCGACCTAAAGAATCTTGCTCTACTCACATCAGTCTTTCGCACACGAGCGATCGCGTATCTCTTCATCTTGGCGGGGCAGCTAGCCTTTTTGCTAGCGCTACTGGTCAACTTGTATTGGGGCTAGGCCTTGGCCGTACCCAAGTTTGGGATGAGCAGCCAAACCCAAACATGGAGTCACATCTTCCGCGAAAATCAGCGGCCTTCACGCAAACCAGCGACCTTCGTCCTCTTCAATCCAATTCATTGACTCACTCACTTCAGTGTTTTCCACCCTATGGCTCGACGACGTAAATCTGCCCCTCGGCAACTTTCTGAACGGTTTTTGACGTGGTTGGATACTGCTGCATTGATGGCTTGGGGAGTCTTGCTCCTCCGTTTCTGGATCACTGGACGCATCAATATTCTTCTGCATCCTGACTATGTATGGCTGGCCGTACTAGCGGGTATTTGCCTAGTCGGCATCGCAGGAGCAAAAGCACTCCAACTTTTGAACCATAAACGTCGTGCTATGCAGCAAGCCAGCTCTATGCAGCACTTTAGCCTATTGCCCAAGGGCTGGAGCAGTGGACTCATGCTGGTGGTAGCCCTGTTTGGGCTGCAATACTCTCCTCAGGCGTTTGCAAGCCAAGTTGCCCTAGAGCGCGGGGTCGCCGAAACATTAACCATGACGCGATCGCAACCCCAATCGTTTCGGGGGGGAACTCGGCCCGAAGATCGCAGTCTCATTGACTGGGTGCGCACCCTCAACGTCTATCCCGAACCCGATGCCTACACGGGGCAGGCTGCCAATATTGAAGGGTTTGTTATTCACTCCACCGAGCTACCCGATCAATATCTAATGCTGGCGCGGTTTGTGATTACCTGCTGTGCCGCCGACGTTTACCCCGTTGCGCTCCCTGTCAAGCTCTCGGCATCGCGAACCGAGTACCCACCCGATCGGTGGTTTCGGGTCGAAGGCCGCATGATTACCGAAACCCTAAACGAGGAGCGGCAGCTCGTCATCGAAGCCACAAATCTCGTGCCCATTGAAGAACCTGAAAATCCCTACGATTACTAAAAAATGGCTTAGGTTTGTATAGAAAAGCGTAACAGCGTCTTATTTCTACCCAAACGGATCTAAACCTAAAGAGTAAGGATTGCATCTTGAAAAATGAAGTTGACGGCCAATGGGTAGGCAAATCCAGGGTTAGACAAAGGAAACGAGGATTCAGCAGGGTGCCTATCCATTTGCTGCGGATCTTGGCGAAGGGGGCTTTGGCATGCCCTCTAAGGGCAGCTTATACTGTTTTCGTAGAGGCGATTTAGGCCTATCCTGCCGTCTTTGCAAAACAACCTTGACGGCTGCTTGAGTTCGGGCTGGTTCATACACATTGCTCAGTATCTCGTGCACTGATGAAATCTTTTCGACAACTCATTCAGCAGGTTCATTCTTGGCATCGGGCACATGTGCCAGGGCAAAGTTCTCAACGTTCCGCCACGGCTAGCAGCCACGGTGCCAACTCCACTGCTCTATCAAAAGTGTCGAAAGTGCGAAAGCATTGCCATAATTTGGCTTGCTTAGCAGGCACCTATTTCCCCGCGCAGCGGTTGCTAGAGCCAATTAGCCATCGCAAGACGCCTCATCCACCTCGCTGGTCTTCCAAGGCGGTGTTTGTTTTGGCGGTGTTTACCCTAACCAGCACAATTGGGTACCGTCTCTACAATGAGCCGCAACTCGCGGTTGGTCGGGCTGCACCGCGAACGCTAAGAGCGCCCACATCGGCTACCGTTTTGGATGTTGAAAGCACAGAGAAGCAGCGCAGCGATGCGCGCTTGGGAGCTGTGCAGGTGCTCAAATTAGATGAGTCTGTCAATCAAACGATCTATCAGTCCATCCAGCGATATTTAGATGAGGGCGATCGCGTTCGTTTGCAGGCTGGCACCTTTCCCTTTTTCTCGACAGCGGTGCTATCCACAACCAGCCAGCGCTATGTGCGGCAGGCCCCTGAGGATGAATGGGAGATGGTGGTCAAAGCGGTTGAAGGAGAGCGATCGCTCGTTGGCGAAGCCGAGAACGATCGCAACCGTGCATCCTCCACGTCTCGCCTTACAGGAGCCCAATCCTCGTTTGAGCTGGCCATCTTAGAACTGCAAAACTACCGCCGCAGCGTTTCAGCCGACGATTACTCAGTACTCAAGCAAATTATCGTTCGGGCGCGCCAAAACTACGCCCGAGCCAGCGCCATGCTGAGCGATACAGCCGACGACTCAGTGCAGAGCTTCTACACTCCAGAGCTATTGTCCCTTTCGGATACAGAGTGGATGGAAGTTCGCGTCAAGGTGCGCCGCATTTTAGAACGCATGCTGGCTCAGGGAATTCCGCCCGGTTTGCCCGAAAGCCTGCTCAGCAATGCTGTACGCACCCACACCGTCACAGAGCTTTCCTCCGATCGCACCACACCCCTCGTCAACGAAATTCTGATGGCGTCGCTTGAGCCCAACTTGGTGCATGATCCCGAACAAACCCGACAACAGGCCGAACAAGCCGCCCGTGCCGTCAAAGAGGTGATGGTCGAAATTCGCCGAGGAGAGATCATCGTCGAGGCTGGACAACCCATTACTCAGCGCGAGTTTGTGCTGTTGGATCACTTTGGCATGAGCCAACGACAAATTAACTGGGCTGGGCTTGTGGGCTTTGCAATTTTGGTCAGCGGTGGCATGGCGATCGTTCTATTGGTTGAACGGCGATTCCATCCTGGCTTGCGCCGCCGCGACTATGTTTTGGTCACGCTGCTAACGATTACAACTCCGCTGCTGGTGTCGCTGGGTGTTCCGGCCACGAGTCTGCCAGTCGTAGGGCTGCTGGTGGGTAGTTTTTATGGCTCGGCCTTGGGTGTAACGGTGGTCTCGCTCCTGAGCGTGGTGCTGCCCATTGGGATGGAAATTGGTCTTCAGCACTTGGCGGCCAGTGCCGTAGCTAGCGTGCTGGGAGCCTATATGGCAGGGCAGTTGCGATCGCGCGAAGAATTGGCTCTCCTTGGCGGAGCTGTTGGCCTCACGCAAGCGGCGGTCTACCTGCTGCTTAGCCTCATCATCACGCCTTGGTCGCCCTCGGTGCTCTATGCCATTCTTTCTGCATCAGCGGTACAGGGCTTTATGGGGTTGGTGTGGAGTGTCATTGCCTTGGGCATTAGCCCATATTTGGAGCAGTTGTTCGATCTCGTCACTCCAGTCCGCTTGGCCGAGTTGGCCAATCCCAACCGTCCTCTCCTAAAGCGGCTTGCCGCCGAAACACCAGGCACCTTTCAGCACACCTTGTTTGTCTCCACCCTGGCCGAGGCAGCAGCGCGGGCACTGGGTTGTAATGTTGAGCTGGTGCGCGCCGGAACGCTCTATCACGACATTGGCAAAATGCACGACCCGCTAGGCTTTATCGAAAATCAGATGGGCGGGCCAAACAAACATGATGTGATTGACGATCCCTGGAGGAGCGCCAGCATTATCAAACAACATGTGACGACGGGCTTGGTCATGGCTCGCCGTTATCGCCTGCCCAAAGCCATTCAGGCATTCATCCCTGAGCATCAGGGCACTATGTTTATCACATATTTTTACCATCAGGCCCTGGAACGGGCCAAAGCGAATCCAGCTCTACAAGTAAGTGAAGTGGATTTTCGCTACGATGGCCCCACTCCGCAATCGCGAGAAACCGGGCTCGTGATGTTGGCAGATTCCTGCGAGGCGGCGCTGCGATCGCTCAAAGATGCCACCCCAAAAGAAGCATTAATTATGGTGAACCGGATTTTGCGAGCCCGCTGGCAAGACAATCAATTGGTTGATTCGGGCCTCACCCGCGACGAAATGCCGCGCATTGCAGAAGTGTTTGTCAAAGTGTGGCAGGATTACAACCACCAACGCATTGCCTATCCCAAGGCTGTCATGTTGCCCCCTACGCCTTCCTTTACGAATTGACACAAGGGCTAATTGACACACGCTCTGTTTGGCTATTCCAAGAACGGAAAGGTTTCGCATCCAATCACCGGAAGGTTTCGTGTTTAACTTGCCCCTAGGATAAAGAAAAGCGCGATCGCCCGCTGCCTCTCCACTAAAATTGAAAATAAACTGGGCTGAGTGGTGCACGTTTAATCAAGGGTGCCGAAGGGTTACCAAACCCGAACGTTTACACAACCTTTGGGCTAATGGTTCACCAGGTTGCACAATGCTCCTGCATCAAACTCAGCCTCAGCCTGTACACCGTGGAAAGGATAAAACGCGATCGCCATGATTGAGACGACCGATCTCAAACGCAATATTGAACTGCTGTCTGAGCGCCTGGGACATACCCAGGACTATCTTTGACGTTCCTGCACTAACCGCCAAAGTGAGCGATCTAGAACAGCTTGCCGCTCAGCCCGAATTTTGGGACGACCAAACCAATGCTCAAAGAACCATGCAAGAGCTGAATGAGTTGAAATCTCATTTGGAGCAATTGGAGCAGTGGAAAGCCAACATCGAAGATGCCAAAGCAGTTGTTGAGCTGCTAGAGCTGGAATCTGACGAAGCACTGTTGCAGGAAGCCTACGACAACCTGATGCAGTTATCCCGTGCGCTCGATCAGTGGGAGCTACAGCAGCTTCTGTCTGGGCCATACGATGCCGATGGAGCCGTGCTCACCATCAACGCTGGTGCCGGAGGCACCGACGCCCAAGACTGGGCAGAAATGCTGCTGCGCATGTACACTCGCTGGGCCGAAAACCAGGGCTACAAGGTGCGGATGGCCGAATTATCCGAAGGAGACGAGGCGGGCATTAAATCGGCCACGCTAGAAATTGAGGGCCGCTATGCCTATGGCTACCTCAAGGTGGAAAAAGGCACCCATCGCCTTGTGCGCATCTCTCCTTTCAATGCCAATGGCAAACGCCAAACCAGCTTTGCTGGGGTAGAAGTCATGCCGATTTTGGATGAATCGGTTGAGCTAGACTTACCCGAAAAAGATATCGAAATTACCACCATGCGCTCTGGCGGCAAGGGTGGACAAAACGTGAACAAAGTGGAAACTGGTGTGCTGGTGCGGCACCTACCCACGGGCATTTTGGTGCGCTGTACCGAAGAGCGATCGCAGCTACAAAACAAAGAAAAAGCCCTGGCTCGACTGAAAGCAAAACTATTAGTCATTGCCCAAGAGCAGCGCGCCAAAGAAATTGCCGACATTCGGGGAGATATGGTGGAAGCCGCCTGGGGCAACCAAATTCGCAACTATGTGTTCCACCCATACCAACTGGTCAAAGACCTGCGCACCAACGTGGAAACCACCGACATTACCGGCATTATGGATGGGGACTTGGCAGCCTTTATTGAAGCGTGTCTCCGCCAAGAAAACCAAATGGTAGAAGCTACAACGGTGTAGCAGCTAGCCTCGGCCTCGTTGGATTGAATATCCGTTTACCCTTCACAAAATTTGTCTGAGATCGTCCATGAGCAATCCTTCACCCCACTCCCAACCTGCGGCTAACACAAGCGACACCACAGCCAACCAGGAACCGATGCCCATGCCAACCGCCGAGCCACCGCCCAGCTATGTCAAGCTGGCCATGCGCAATATGGTAAAAAAGGGAGGGAAGTCGTTGTACCACTTCGCTCTCACCACGGTTGGACTGCTGGCTCTATTGGTGGGTCTTGCCTATCTCACCCATTAGGGCAGCGGCATCCCCCATGTTGTTTGAGATGTTTTCGGGCAAATCCCTGTAAGATTCCCTCTAAACAAACCGGGTTTGCTCGAATATGAGGCCTTGGGCCTAGCTCTTTTGATGGCGACTATATGGCTGTTCTCATCCAGGTTGATGTTGATGTGCAAACTAGCGAGCCTCTCGCCACGCCCGGCGAAGGTTCATTGGCGATCGCCCATTGGCAAAATGCGGTGCAAGCCGCCCCATGGGAAACGTGGTTTGCCGAATGGTTGCAAGCTTTAGAGCCAACGCTATCGCCCATTGGACAGTACGAACTTAGCCTACAGATCACCACTGATGCTGAGATTCAAGCGCTGAATGCGCAGTACCGTGCCAAAGACCAGCCCACCGATGTACTCGCCTTTGCCGCATTGGAAACCAATACCCCTCTACCAGAGGAAATGTTGGCTGAGATTCCTCTGTATTTGGGTGATATTGTAATTTCGGTGGAGACGGCTGAACGACAAGCCCAAGAGCGATCGCACCGTTTGCTGGAAGAGCTGGCATGGCTAGCCAGTCACGGCTTGCTACATTTGCTGGGGTGGGATCATCCTGATGAGCCTAGCTTGCTCAGCATGTTGCAGCAGCAAAGTCTTCTTTTGCAGCGAGTTGGGCTATCCATTCAATATGATTAACCAGACAGATCGATCGCACGAATTGGGCAAACTGTAGCAAGAAGCGCTGTTTTCCAACTCACGCGAGATTACAAACGACTCAAGGGACACAATTGATTCATCGTCATTCCGGCACGTTGAACTTTTAATTTTGAGTCGACACCGAATATCGTTGTTGATAAGTGCTTTCCTCTGTCCTGTTCTTATACCATGTGGTGTGTGTATGCCTCAGCAGCTTTCAACCCAGTCTTCTTCTCAGTCAGGGAAGGTTGCAAAACCCGATCGAGAGCTTGCGTGGCAGGTTGCTTCTAGTCTGACCAGCAGTTTTAGGTATGCATGGGCAGGGTTGAGCTATGCGTTTCAAACCCAGCGCAATTTTCGAATTCACTTGGTCGTGGGCACACTGGCGATCGCCCTCAGCTTTTATCTTCAACTCAGCCGCATCGAAGTTGCCGTGATTGGCCTCACCATTGGCGCAGTGCTCACCATGGAGTTGTTGAATACCGCCCTGGAATCGGTTGTTGACCTCACCGTCAAGCAAACCTATCACGAGCTAGCCAAAACCGCAAAAGACTGCGCCGCTGGAGCCGTGCTTGTATCCGCATTTGCGGCTATTTTAGTGGCAGGCTCCCTCATCCTACCGCCACTGGTTGAGCGCCTGCATCAAATCACTCAAGCCCACGGTTGAGGCATTTCCCTTTACTGTAGGGCATAGGCCTATTCCCATTCGTTGGGTTTTCATTTTTTCTTGCCATGATTCTCGTCATCGATAATTACGACAGCTTTACCTACAACTTGGTGCAATATTTGGGGGAGCTGGGCAGCGAGCTTCCGATTGCCAGCGATATCCGCGTTTACCGCAACGATCAGATCACGCTAGAAGAGATTCGCCAGCTCCAGCCCGATGCGATTGTGATTTCTCCGGGGCCGGGCCGTCCAGAAGATGCTGGAATTTCCACCACGGTAATTCGCGAGTTAGGCCCATCCATTCCACTGCTTGGCGTGTGCTTGGGGCATCAGGGCATTGGTCAGGTGTTTGGCGGCACGGTCACCTCGGCCCCCGAACTCATGCATGGCAAAACGTCGCCCATTCACCACAGCAATGTGGGCGTTTTTACAGGCATTGAAAATCCGATGCTGGCGACGCGGTACCATAGCCTGGTTATCGATCGCGCAACCTGTCCTAATATTCTGGAAATTACAGCCTGGGTGGATGATGGCACCATTATGGGAGTGCGCCACCGGAACTATCCACACCTACAAGGCGTCCAGTTTCATCCAGAGAGCATTTTAACCACGGCTGGTAAACAACTGCTGCGCAACTTCTTGGTAACCGCTAGCCAATGTGCTGCTGTGTCTGCTTAACTGCGATCGCACAAAGAAGGAACCAAATCGCTGTAAGCTAAAAGGTGCCCAGTTTTGGAGCGACCTCAGCCTTGCCGTGGATGGATGCTCTGGTGGCGATCGCCCGATGCAGGCAAATGCTGTCAGGCAGCGTGAGCGCCACATTTGGCCCATGCTGCACCGCAAGTCTGCCAGGGTTGGCATAGTTCCAACTTGGGGGGTGCGCCATTCACCAACCAACAAGCCACTGTTCGTGAAACGACGTGTTGAGGAGCCTATGAAGCGACGACATTTTTTGTATGCAGGAGCTGGCCTTGCCGCATCCCTCACAGCGGGTGCGATCGCCCAGCCGGGTCAAGCCCAAACCGCAGTCTCCATCCAGTATTTGGGGCATTCCTGCTTTTTGTTTTCGGGGGATGGCCGTCGTATTTTGGTCAATCCATTTCGGCCCATTGGGTGCACCGCAGGCTACCGCCGTCCCAACGTTTCTGCCGATATTGTCATGATTAGCAGCCGCCTGTTTGACGAGGGCTCCGTCGAAGGGCTACCCGGCAACCCCCGCCTACTGTCCGAGCCCGGCGCATACAACATTGGCAACCTCAACGTACAAGGCATTCGCACCGCTCACGATCGAAACGGTGGCCGTCGCTTTGGCGTCAACGTTGTGTGGAAATGGACCATGGGCGGCATGAACATTGCCCATATGGGCGGTGCAGCCGCACCCATTGATGTAGAGCAACAAATTTTGATTGGTCGGCCCGATGTGCTCTTGGTTCCTGTTGGAGGCGGCCCCAAAGCCTACACCCCCGACGAGGCTCGTCAAGCCATTCAAACCCTCAACCCACGCATCGTCATTCCTACCCAATTCCGCACATCGGCAGCCGATGCCAATGCCTGCGATATTCAACCCTTGGATGACTTTTTAACGGTGATGTCGGGCACCCCAGTTCAGCAGCGCGGCAGTTCCTTTTCGCTCAGTCGCTCCAGCTTGCCCAACAGCGGCCTCCGAATTGACGTTATGAGCTATAGCTAGATTGGGATTGGGAGCGGTACAGTGAGGTAACGGCTACGGTTCTTAGCGGCGGGATCTTCTCACCCAAAAACCAGCCTTTGCGTTCATCTTTCACGCCTACCTACCTATGCGAGTAACCGAATTTGCCCGTCGTCGCGATCAGTTGATGGCCCAGTTGGGCAAGGGTGCTGCGGTGTTTCGCAGCGCACCGCTTGCAGTCATGCACAACGATGTGGAATACAACTTTCGGCAAGATAGCGATTTCTTTTACTTGACTGGGTTCGATGAAACCGATGCTGTGGCGGTGCTGGCCCCGCACCATGACGAGCATCGGTTTGTGCTATTTGTGCAACCCAAAGACCCAGATAAGGAAACCTGGACGGGCTATCGGGTTGGGGTAGACGCTGCCAAAGAGCAGTTCGGGGCTGATGTGGTGTACTCCATTGATGAGTTGGATGAGAAGCTACCGCAGTATCTCACCAAAGCCGATCGCATTTTTTATCGGCTAGGGCGCGATCGCGCATTCAACGACAAAATGTTGCAATTATGGCAACGGTTCATGGCCATGTATCCCCGACGTGGCGTTGGGCCAACTGCGATCGCCGATCCAGCCCCTCTGCTCCACGCCATGCGGCAAATCAAAAGTGACCACGAGCTTGAGCAAATGCGCATTGCCGCCAAGATTGCCGCAGAAGCACACAACCGAGCCATGGCCTTTGCCAAACCGGGCCGCTACGAATACGAAGTGCAAGCCGAAATTGAACACACATTCCGGCTCAATGGCGCCAGTGGCCCAGCCTACCCATCCATCGTGGCGTCGGGACCAAATGCCTGCATCCTGCACTACACCGAAAACACTCGGAAAATGCATGACCACGATTTGCTGCTCATTGATGCGGGCTGCGCCTATGGATACTACAACTCCGACATTACCCGCACGTTTCCCATTAACGGCAAATTTACGCCTGAGCAAAAAGCCCTTTACGAGATTGTGCTGGAGGCCCAACTAAAGGCGATCGCCCAAGTTCAGCCCGGAAACCCCTACAGCCAAATTCACGATGCGGCGGTAGAAGTCATCGTCGATGGCTTAATGGATCTGGGTTTGCTCAAGGGCAGCAAAGAGGAAATCATTAAAGAGCAACACTACAAGCCCTTTTACATGCACCGCACCGGCCACTGGCTAGGGCTAGATGTGCATGATGTGGGGGTATACCAGCACGACGAAACTCCCCATACACTGGAGCCAGGACAAATTACCACCGTAGAGCCAGGAATTTACATCAAGCCCGACTTCAAGCCTGCCGAAGGTCAGCCCAACGTGCCCGAACAGTGGATTGGCATTGGCATTCGGATTGAAGATGACGTGCTGGTTACTTCCAATGGCTACGAAAACTTGACTGAAGCCGTCCCCAAGGCGATCGCCGACTTGGAACGCTAATCCTTGGAACACGAATCCAATATCAGCTTCAGTAAAGGATCTTTAGCCGATTCAAAGCTCACGCGAATCCAATACGAAACCGCAAACCAAGCTACACACAAGAGCAATCTCACATCGAGGTCTGGTGCTACCAGACCTCGATGTGCATGCATCATTCGCGCAGCGCATACCGCCCAAAGCTTAAAGGTCGGCCATATAGCTATCATCTACGCTCACCAAAGGTTCCAGGTTTGCGGCGTTGCAGTACGCATCCACAACCACCCGAGCCTTCCCAATTTTGCGAATGGTCTGATTCTCAATCCACATCGCTCGATTGCATAGCTTAGCAACCAAATGTACCGAATGGCTAACGAGCACCATCGTCACACCAGTGCGCTTAAATTCACGAATTTTGGCAATGCACTTTTGGCGAAACCGGATATCTCCTACGCTCAACACTTCGTCAATCAACAAAATTTCAGGATCAAGGTGAGCCACAACCGAAAATCCCAAACGCGCTAACATGCCGCTGGAATAGACCCGAATTGGGCGATCGACAAATTCACCAAGACCGCTAAATTCAACGATTTCTGCCATCCTGGCCTGCACTTCACGCCGGGTTAAGCCCATCAAAATACCATTCAATAAAATATTTTCTCGACCCGACAGATCGGTGTGAAAACCAGCCCCCAACGACAACAGCGGAGAAACCCGTCCTCGCACAATCACTCGGCCCGTCGTAGGTTTAATCACACCCGCAATCAGCCCTAGCGTTGTGCTTTTGCCAGCTCCATTGTGGCCAATCACACCAAACTGTTCTCCGCGCCTCACCTCAAATGAAATACCGCGCAGAGCCTCATAGCGAATTTGGCGCAGAGTTTTGAAATTGTGCGGAAAGTTAAATAACAAGTGCTTAACCCCACGCACCTGGTCGTAAAGGGGATAGGACTTGCTAACCGACTCAAATTGAATAATGGACTCACTCATACCACTTCTGCAAACCGATGCTCGAGCCGTCGATAGATCCACACACCCACACCCGCAAAAAGCACAGCGTATCCCAAGCTCAGAGCTACGTACATCCCATTCAAGCGACCGTCAACGAGCAAGTGCCGCCAGTTGATCATCAACGAAGCAACCGGGTTGAGATACACCAAAGCACTGAACTGTTGAGGAATCAAGTCTTCGGTAAACACAATTGGCGTAAAAAAGAAGGTGAACTGAGTCAAGATGCTAGCGATGGGCTCGATATCGCGTACAAATAGATTGAGCGAGGAGAGCGTCAAAGCAATGCCGTACAGCAGCATGAATTGAATCCCCATTTGCAGCGGTAGGCCAAGAATCCAACCCCAATAAGGCGCTTTTTGGTAGACCATCAGCAACCCTACGATGATTGGCAAGCAAAAGCAAAAATGCACAGCGTGGTTGAGCAATACCGATAGCGGAATAATGTAGCGTGGAAAATTCACTTTTTTAATAATGGAAGCGCGCGATACAAATACGCTGGAGGCCGAGTTCACGGAGTTGGCAAACCACTGCCAGGGGAAAAGGCCCGCCAACAACACCAAGGGGTATGCTTCAATCTGAACCCGCATGATGACTTTGAAGGCAAAGAAGTATACCAAGGCAAACGCCAGAGGATTGCCAACCGACCAGAGGTAGCCCAGAACATTGTTCTTATAACGGACTTTGATTTCCTTTTGCAGCAGAATGAGCAGCAAATCCCGATAGTTTTCTAATCGGCGATGCTGATTTGCACTTGGAGTTGCGGGAGAGATCTCATGCATGGGCAGAACACAGTACCAAGTTAGGGCCGACAACGGTAGGACTGACGCTGTTGGGTTATGTTTTGTGACATTGTCCACAAAACATAACCCAAAAACCGCAAGATTCTGCACGAAGCACGTCAGTTCTGCTCGTTCTAGCAAGCTGTCTATAGTCAACTTGCTGCTGGCCTGCTCAATACGTCTGTATGACGTGTGGTTGGCTTGGCTGAGGTCATCCTGTTGGCTGAAATTGCAGCACAAAGGACCACTTTTATGGTTGAGTGTTATCCGCATCGGCTGGTGTGGTAAATTCCTCAAACCTTGAAGGGTTACTGCGGGGCTGGGATGGTTGAGCTTGTTGTTTCGGAAATCCTGTCGACAGAGTTTAATCTTTGAAACCAGGGCTTAATAACTCTAGGGCGAACCCAGTTGTTTTTTGTCCATCTAGAAGCACCCCCAAATTTTAGGACTTTGCATGGGTGCATCAGTTCTGAGCGAAATGGTTGGAGCATGAATTGATAGTTGCGTATGAAGGTTGCGGTTGTTCATGAATGGTTGGTTACCTATGCGGGCTCCGAAAAAGTTTGTGAGCAATTGTTGCTCATGTTTCCGGAGGCTGAGCTGTATAGTCTGGTTGAGTTTTTGGACGATGAGCTACGGTTTTTTCTGCATGAGCGATCGCCCCGCACGTCCTTTTTGCAACACCTTCCCTTTGCCAAACGCCACTTTCGAGCTTATTTGCCGCTAATGCCACTGGCTATCGAACAGTTTGATCTGTCAGATTATGACCTAGTGCTATCGAGCCATCACGCCGTAACGAAAGGGGTGATTACCCGACCCGATCAGCTCCACATCAGCTATGTGCATACACCCATGCGCTACGCCTGGGAGATGCAGCAGCAATATTTGCAAGGTGCCAACTTGAAACGCGGCATTCGGGCGATCGCCGCCTCCGCCATTTTGCATTACTTGCGCATGTGGGATGTGGCCACCGCCAACCGTGTCGATCATTACCTTGCCAATTCCCGCTTCGTGGCTCAGCGCATTTGGAAAACCTACCGACGCAAGGCAACTGTAGTCTATCCACCCGTGGCGATCGATCGGTTTCAAGCGCGATCGGTACGTGATGATTTTTACCTCACCATATCCCGATTTGTACCTTATAAGCGCGTAGATCTAACCGTGCAAGCCTTTACCCGACTAGGGCTACCCCTCGTTGTGATTGGCGATGGGCCAACCCGGGAGCAAGTAACCAGCCAGGGCAGCTCAAACGTCGTATTTCTGGCTCCCCAATCCGATGCCGTAATTGAAGACTACCTGCAGCGATGCAAAGCATTCGTCTATCCCGCTGAAGAAGACTTTGGCATTACCCTAGTTGAGGCACAAGCTGCAGGAGCTCCCGTCATCGCCTACGGCAAAGGTGGTGCCGCTGAAACCGTCATTTCTGGAAAAACAGGCATCTTATTTAACGAGCAAACCGTAGACAGCATGGTATCCGCCATTCAACAGTTTGAAGACGGCCAATTCACCTTTCAGCTGGAGGATCTGCGCCAGCAGGCAGAGCGGTTTTCCCCCGATCGCTTTCGGCAAGAACTTTCTCAACTAATTGATCAGAAGTTTGCACAATTTCGGGCAGGGGATGCCATACATTAGTAGCGTGAGGAGTATAAATCCACGAATGCAGCTTAATCGCGCACTTGGTCCAACCTGGTCTGCCCTAAGCATTTCAACGCGCTCTGTACCAACCATGATGAGCATGATTGGGGCTGACTTGTTGGCACTTAGCGTGGCAGGGGTGCTCAGCGTTTACATTCGCCTATTTTTTGACGGGCAGTTTCAGCCATCGTTATATTGGCAACTGCTACCGCTGATGGGGTTGTTTATTGTCACCTATGCTTTGGCAGGGCTATACCCAGGGGTCGCCATGAGTCCGGTCGATGAGCTGCGCCGGGTCACCCTTTCAACCAGCCTGGTTTATTTTTTGCTGGGCTCCACTATCTTTTTGCGGCGCGAGGGAGAGGTATACTCGCGGGGCATTTTTTTGATGGTATGGCTGCTGTCCATTGTGCTGATTTTGGCGGGGCGAACCCTGGTTCGGCACTACTTGGCACCGCGCAAGTGGTGGGGCTATCCGGTGATTGTGCTGGGAGCTGGCAAAACGGGTGATATGGTGATTCGCACGCTGCAAAGCCGCCCCCGAATTGGTCTGAAGCCAGTGCTGGTGCTGGATGATGATTCAAATAAGCATGGTTTACTGCATGGGGTGCCGGTTGCGGGTGGGGTTGAACTGGCCCCAAGTTTGGCACAGGCAAGGCAAATTCCCTATGCAATTGTGGCGATGCCAGGAGTTCCGCGCGATCGCCTCTTGCAGTTACTGGAACGCTATGGCCAAACATTTGCCCACCTGTTGATCATCCCCGACTTGTTTGGGTTTTCAAGCCTCTGGGTCGATGCCAAGGATATGGGCGGCATTTTGGGGCTAGAAGTACGGCAACAGTTGCTGCTCCCCGGGCCAAAACTCGTCAAATTCTTGATCGATCGCCTAATTACCCTGGTTGGCGGCTTACTAGTACTGCCCCTATTCGTTGTCATTGCAGTATTGATTCGATTTGATTCGCCTGGGCCTATTTTTTATGGGCAGACTCGCATTGGGCAAGATGGCATGCCGTTCAAGGCCTGGAAGTTTCGCTCCATGGTCAAACATGCCGATCGCGCCCTGTACAACTATTTAGAGCTCCATCCCGAATTACAGCAGGATTGGGTCACCAACCAAAAACTACGGGATGATCCGCGTGTTACCCGAGTAGGCCGTTTTTTGCGACAGACGAGTTTGGACGAGCTGCCCCAACTCTGGAATATTTTGCGTGGAGAGATGAGCTTGGTTGGCCCTCGCCCGATTGTGGCGGATGAAATTGAGCGGTACGGCGATAAATTTTCGCTTTACACCAAGGTAACTCCTGGCTTAACTGGGCTTTGGCAAGTATCTGGGCGCAACAATTTGTCCTACGCAGAGCGGGTGAATTTAGATGCCTATTACGTTAGAAACTGGTCAGTATGGTTGGATATCTATATTTTGATGCGCACGATTTGGGTCGTGCTCACAGGTGAAGGGGCGTACTAAGTGACAGCAGAAAAAGCGATGGGTACGTCGTCCTGGCTATTTAGGGTCTTCCGGTTAGGGCTAGCGACGATTCCCTATGTCTCGTATGTGGGGATGGCTGGAGTTGGGGCCGCGTTGATTGGGTTGCTGGCAACGTATCGTCGATCGGGATTGAATCGACTCACCCATCGGAGTTTGCTGGTGCTGTCAGGGTTGATGGTTCTAAGTAGTGCGATCGCCTATAACCGGGGCGAGGCTTTTTTGCAGCTGGCCAACTTTTTGCCGTATTTTGTCTTGTTTGCTATGCTGCCCTTTTTGCTGCCCACGCTATGGCACTTTGAGCGCATTGCGCGGGATATGGTGCTCACGATGTTGCCCATCAACCTGTTGGGGATTGTGGAGTACTGGCTTAAGTCGCCTCGGGTGCCGTTTGCTCTACAGGCCACACCCTTCGTGCAATGGCTCCAGTCTGCACCGCACAAGGGGCGCGCCATGGTGTTCTTTGACCATCCGAATGTGTATGCCAGCTACTTAGTGCCCATTTTTGGGTTGGGGTTGGGGTTGCTGTGGCAAGAACTGGTGTCACGCGATCGCAAGCCCTGGACTTGGAGTTGGAAATCGCCTGGTCTTTGGGTCTTGTTGGCAACGGTGTCTTGTCTACCTGGTATTTTTGCCTCGGGTTCCCGCAACGGTCTTGTGGTTGCGATTGGGCAGATGGTGGTGTTTTTGGTGCTGCTATTGCTCAACCGCGCCAGCAAACGGGCCATGCTGGGCGGCATCTTGGGCATTGTGGCCATCATTGGTAGTGCAGCACTCTTGGGGATTGGCGGGCGATCGCTCTCTCCAGCAACATGGGCTAATGATCCTCGAGTCAACATTTGGCGTATTGCCCTCGATCTCATCCGCGATCGCCCGCTCTTTGGCTGGGGGTTGGGAAATTACAAAATCGTGTACCAAACACGAGACTTTGATCCAGCATGGCCAAACATTTTCCATCCTCACAACATGTGGCTGCTGCTAGGCTCAGAGGCGGGCCTCATCATCACCATTGGCCTATCCGCACTCGTTGGGTACTTCTGCTATCGAGCGGTGATGGCAATGCTCGTTCAACCAGCCACATCCCCCTCGGCAGCCATCATGCTGGGCTACCTCTTTGGCGTGGGCGGTTGCTTCGCCTATGCCCTGTTTGATGTCACGTTTTACGATGTGCGAGTCAATTTGCTGAACTGGCTGCTGCTGGCAGGGCTCTACCACTTTGGCCAAAGCAAGCAAGCGCAACGGGAACCCTGAGAGCGATCGCATCCACGAGCGATCCCCATGATCTGATAGCGAGTGCATCCCTACGGGCAACCTAGGGTTAGCAGTGCTGTGCGTCGCCCCGTGCCCAGTGCACCTTGGCGAATCGCATCCTGCCCTTCTATCCGCATTAGGACAATAGTCTATGAAACTACGGGCACATCATGGCATAACCTCGCTGCTCACGCCTCAAGTTGTAGTGATGACTTGCTTAGGAGTGGGTATGGCATCCTCAGCGATCGCCCAAATGCCCGTCTCGTCTCAGATGGGTTCTGAAGCGGCGATCGCCCAATCGTCCCCAATTCTGCTGCAAAGACAAGGGGTGTTGGAACCCGGAGATAGCATCTTAGAGAGCGATGGCAGCCTGTACGATACTTACTTTTTGAATGGTCGTGCTGGTCAGCAAATTATGATCAGCCTTGAGAGCGACGAGTTTGATACCTATCTCGCCATTTTGACACCCGACGGAGCAGTGCTAGCCGAGAATGATGATGCGGATGACACCAATTCATTTCTAGAGGTAACACTGCCAAGCTCAGGCGAGTATCAACTAATCATCAATGGCTACGATAGCAACAGCCAAGGGTGGTACACAGTCACCGTTAGCGAGGTAGAGGGCTAGGCGTTCTACCGCTTGTTTTACCAGTTAGCGTCAGTTTAGGTTAAGGGCTTTTCTGACAGAAAAGCCCATTTTTGTGTGCGATTTGCGCGCAAAAACGGTGACTTCAGCTTATTCAAAACTCAGGTCAGTAACATTCCCCACGGGTGGGTGAAGCGATCGCTCGAATTCATTCCCCAAAGGGTGACTCAGCTTTTGTTTGGCACATCGGTAGTTTGTTGCAGCAAGATTTGGATATCTTGCATCAGCACGTCTTGCTCGTGGCGTAGGGCCTCTAGCCGTTGGGCAATCTCTAGCCAAGGGTTGGGTGTGGGTGTGGGTGTCGCAGTCGGTTGGCGCAGGGCACGCCGCACCAGCCAAAACCCGCCACGACCGAGCGATCGCACCAATATAAACGGCATCCGTATCAGCCGCAGCCAAAATCCTTCGGTCATGCGACTGACTGCGCCGAACAAACCAGTCAGCAGCAAGATTCCCACCACCACTAGGCCAAGCAAAATCCGGGGATGCATGACAAAAAAGCCCACCACCGGATGCTCCGCCACCCATTGGTCAACGGTCATTTTGGCATTGCCAACAATGGTGTCTTGAATCACCCGGTTCATGTTCAGCCCAAACTCCATGGCCTACCCCTACTGCAAGACGTGTTTTCTCTATCTTGCCCTGCCCATTTTGGGTTAGCTCACCGGGTTAAAGCATCTTTAACCGCCGTGTGGATGACCTGCCGCTGCTCGTCATCATAGTTCCAGCGGGTCAAAAAAGGTTCGTAGTCTCCACTACCCGTCGCCAAGGTGGTTTGGAGCTGAGTCAGCTTGTCAGCAATGGCCGATAGATTGAGCTGCTGAATCAACTCGGTGGTGCGCGATCGCACTCGGTCAGAGCCTTGGGCCATGCTTTCGTTTTGGTTGCGACGGTGGGCGATCGCCATTGCCGCCGACATCGCCAAGTTTTTGACCAACAAATCGGAAACAATCGTGGGAGAAGACCGCAGAGCTTCAATAAGCCCAGCACTCGGCTGATCAGCCAGCGATCGCTCATCAGTTAGGTAGGCCACAAAAAATCCTCGAGCCCCATTTTCGGTAGCCACCAACTGAGCTACCGTTTGCCGCAAATCGGTTTCCGAAATGGCAGAGGCGTCCATTTGCGCCATAAGCGATTGGGTGAGGGCGATCGCCCCCTCAAAGGTGATCCCGTGGGGAACGGTCAGTCCAGAGTTGGTCATGGAATTCTCGATCACTCGCCACCTGTTATCTTAACGCCAGTTCTGCCATGCTGTTTGGCATCCACTAGCAGCGCGATCGCTGGCCACCGAACAGATGATGACCGCGCGGATCCATCACAACCAACTCGGTCCACAGCAGAATCGACATCCTCACCCCAGCGATTCAATCGGACGTCAATAGAAGATCAAACTCAAGAATGCGAAACCGAGCCATCTGCAGGCGTAACCATGGGACTCATCGACAGGTTGAGCGAAGCCTTGGACATGGGCGACGTGGACTGAGCCGAATTGAAGAGCGCCTTTTGCCATAGGGCTTCAACCGAGTGAGAACGGCTGCGGGGCATGGTCTGCCGAAAGGATTGGTAGTATTCTTGGCGCGATTCGGTGAACAGAAGGCGCAGGGTGGAAATGGGGTCATCATGATGATCAACCCGTAAGTCAAGATGGGGATACTCGTCGTGATGCATGACGTACATCCCAGCCGACTGCCGACCACGCTTGTCGCCTCCAGCCGCATCTCCGGCTTCGAGCGCATGCAGCAGGCGATCGCAAAATTCCATGCCATCGTTCGAGATGTAGGCATCGGCCATGGCAACCAGCACATCTTCGCCCGCCAGCATGTTGCCCGCCACCGAAATATTCGGAAAGGTGAGATGGCCAGCCCAGCCCACACACTGGCTCCCAGTCCAAGCTGCCGTATGGCCGTGATGATCAACCAGGTGCAGTTGACGCTGCTCGCGGTCTTCGTCATCCTGCATCAACAAGTTCACCACATCCTGTACTGGAATTTCGCTGACGCTACTGGCTCGAATGGTGCGCTGCTCCAACATACGCAGTCCAGCAATTCCCAACAGTGGATTTGTTTGACCCTGGGTGGCGATCGCCCCCACACCCGATTTCACATGGGGCACCAATGCGCCAACCGCTAAGTGCTTAGTTGCCACAGCAACCCCAGTCATCTGTGTCGCGGGATCCCAAGCCACAATGGAAAACGTCATATTCCTCCAACGCTTTTATTCAGCAATTTTGTTAAGGGTGTTGGGATTCAGGCAGGGCTTGCAATCAACAGGTTTGGAATCAATCGGCTTGCAATCAACCGCTAACAACAAACGACTCGCAATATTGGCCGTTTTGTTCAACCTCTCGTCACCGCCCGAATCATGAAGCAATCTAGAGAAATATTTAATTTTTTGAAGCACAATTTTACATCCTAGCCCCAACTGTCGAGGTTTTTAAGAACGACTGCTGTATCAGGGGTTGCAATTGTGTATACAGTATTCACAAAATCGATAGATTTCGCTAAATCTTTCCAAATAAAATTGAGGAACGGCAAAACCAGCGGTAGGATGCAACGCCTATACCCAGTCAACCCAGCTCACCATTCAGGAGTTTGCGCATGTGTGGCATTGGCGGCGTAATGCACCACGATCCGGCTCGTCCCGTTCATCCCGAAGTTTTGGTAGCGATGGCGGCCATTCAGTCCCATCGAGGCCCCGATGGCTGTGGCTGGAAGGTGATGCCCGAACGTGGAGTCGGGTTTACCCATGCCCGACTCGCTGTCATTGACCTAAACCCAGAACGGGGACGGCAGCCCTTCCTTTCGCGAGATGGGCAGGTGTTGATCGCCCATAATGGGGAGTTTTACGACTACAAGCGCATTCGGGCTGACCTGACCTCGCGTGGCTACCGCTTTGCCACCAAAAGCGACACCGAGCTGCTGCTCCACCTGGCCGAGCGGTTTGGTCTGGAGGGGGCACTGCCCCATTTGCGTGGTGAGTTTGCCTTTGCGTTTTATGACCAATCGGGCGATCGCCTGACCTTGGTGCGCGATCGCTTTGGGGTAAAGCCGCTGTATTGGACCATGACCCGCGATGGGCTGGTATTTGGCTCAGAAATTAAAGTGTTGATGGCGCATCCAGCGGTGCAGCGGCGCTTTTCTTCGACCGGGCTATATCACCAGTTGATGCAGCTCATGGTTCCGGGTACGACGGCCTTTGAGGGCATCCACGCTGTGGAGCCAGGGCAAATGGTGATTGTGGAACGGGTGAATGGGGCGCTAAAGGTGCGCACCCAACAGTATTGGGATTTAAATTTCCCTTTAGCCCAGGAGCGGGGGCCTCGCCAACCCGACGAGGTATACATCGAAGAGTTGCGCGATCGCTTTGTGGAGGCGATTCAGCTCAAGCTAGAAGCCGATGTGCCTGTAGCCTGTTACCTGTCGGGAGGGATCGATTCCTGCACCATTATGGGAGTGGCGGCAGCGTGCCAGCAGTCCCCAGTCAAGGCATTCACCATTGGGTTTGAGGATAAGGACTACGACGAAGCGGCGATCGCCCAGGAGATGGCTCAATCCGTTGGGGCAGAGCAAGACATCATTCGCATCAACGGCAACCAGCTATATGACCATTTTGTCCGCACCATTTGGCACACCGAGCGCAGCATCTACAACACGTTTACCGTGGCCAAGCTACTGCTGAGCGAGCATGTGCATCGCGCAGGCTACCGTGTGGTGATGACGGGCGAAGGCTCCGACGAAATTTTTGCGGGCTATCCCCAGCTGCGAATGGACATGATCTTGCACGGCATGAGCGATGCCACGCCAGAAGAGCGCGCCGAGCTAGAGAGCTGGCTTCAGGCCAGTAATCAACTCTTCAAAGGCAATTTGCTGGCCGAAACCCCCATTCACGATCCGGCGTTGGCGGAGTTGGTGGGCTTTACCCCAAGCTGTTTGCAATCGTGGCTGTCGCTGTCGCCACTGGTGTCGAGCTTGCTTCAGGTCGAGCATCGCACGGCTACGCAGCACTACTCGCCGGGGCAGGCCGTGGCCGCCAGGCTGAACGGTAGCCAAATCGAGGAGCGCCATCCGTTGGATAAGGCGCAATATATCTGGATCAAAACCCAGTTTGAGTCGCAGGTGTTGGGATGGGCGGGGGATCGCGTCGATATGGCCAACAGCATGGAAGCCCGGCCTCCCTTCCTCGATCATCCCCTGGTGGAGTTTGCCGTGACGTTGCCGCCGTTTATGCGATTGCGCGATCGCAAAGACAAGTACATCTTGCGGGAAACCATGAAGGGCGTATTGCCCCAAGTGCTGTACGATCGCCAAAAGTTTGCGTTTATGGCTCCCCCCGCCAACTCCAACCCAATTCAGAACAAGGCCATGCACACCCTGGCAGACATCTATCTATCCAAGCGGGCCGTTGAAGATGCGGGATTGTTGGATTACGCCGCCGTGCAGCAAACCCTCACCCGCCATAGCGATCCCGCCACACCCCCCGCCGAGCGCACGCAACTCGATGCCGTGGTCAACCATTTGCTCAGTGTGCAGGTAATGCACCACCATTTCGTTGCCACGGATGTACCCAAACAAGCGCGCGATCGCATTCACGAACTGGGGTGGGCCAGCACCGAACCCACCGTTGCCCACGCCTGATATCGCTGGGGAACCTGACGGATCAACCCACGTCTCAAAAACAGAAACCGTTCTGCATGAATGCAGGGCGATCGTTATGATATGAAGACGTTGGCCGCTTGCGGCAACGGGTCGCTCAGGCTTGCTTTCTCCACCCATGGTGCCACTCGCAAAACACCCCACCTATACCCACGATGGGGCGGGCCTTCGGAAACACGCCGACCCGCCAAAGTTGTGGATATGGCTAGTTGCGGGTTCGATCGCCTTTCATATTGGGTTATGGCTGATGTTACCGGCCCTGTTGCGAGCCGCTGCGCGATCGAGTGCGGCCACCGCAGCCACTCCCATCGAATTTGTCGATATCAGCACGTTGGATGTGGCCACTGCCCCCAGCGTCACCCCACCCGAAGCCACCGCATCAGAGGCCGCTGCTTCAACTCAGGCCAATCCAGTCCCAGAAACGGCAACGGAACCGTTGGAGTCGGCTCAGCCACCCAGCATCCAGCCCCAACAAGATCCCAACATTGCCTTTAATCCCGAATTTCAGCCTGTTCCAGCGCCAGCCCCCGACGTATTGCAACCCGATTCGGCGATCGCGCCTCAGCCCAGTGGTGTTGCAGAACGACCCACGCCTCAACCGCCACCACAGGCTCCACAACCAGAATCCTCCCAACCGCCTCAGCCGCTCCAACCGCCTGCACCCACCACCCCCGAAGCTCAGTTGCCAATGGGCAACGATTCCGGTTCGGGCCTTTCGGGAGAAACCTTGCCCCCCGTTCCCAACATTCCCGAAACATTTCCAGGCGATGTAGCCGCCAACCCTGGCCCCACAAACCCCAACCTGAAACCCGGCGACATCGCTAACCCCGACGGGTACGACGACGGCATCGGCGAAATTGCCGTCAGCGGTGAGGCCGCACCCACCAACTTGCAAGCCAACATCATTAGTTTTGGCACCGTACCGCTCGAAGAAAATCCAACCGACATTCCCGAACAGCCTGCCCAGGCCATTCAACCATCCATGAGCTTTGTCTCTGATCCGATGACTCCTGGCTCGTGCATTGTGCCACCCGAGAGTGTGTCGTGGTTTGGGGCCGAGATTGCCATTCGCGTTACGGTTGGGGCAGATGGGCGCGTTTTGCAAACCCAGGTGCGAGAAGGCCCCGGCAGCCCAGACTATGCAGAACTCGCCGAGTGTTTGATTCGGCAGTGGCAGTTCAATCCAGCTAGCACGAGCGGAATCCCCGTCGTCAGCGACAACCTGATTGTGTATCTCACGGTGAATCGGCTCTAGCTTTAACGTTAGTTTCGGTTATAGGGTTTTTCTGGGGTTTTCGCGGCGCGAAAACCCCAGAAAAACCTATTTTTGCGTGCGCGTTGCGCACGCAAAAATGAGCACTTCAGCTTATCCATAGCTCACGTTAGCGTTACCGAACCTTCTGCGCTCAGACTGGTGTGCGTTGTCCACACACCCGATCTATTTACAGCAATAGATCTGCACGAGGATTAAACGTTTCGGCCTGGCGGAGCTTTTCGTAGAGTTCGCGCTCTTGAGGCGAGATTTCTTTAGGCACCAGCACCAGTACTTCTACAATTTGGTCGCCACGCTTGCCGTCCAGCATATATCCCTTGCCAGCCATGCGCAGCTTTTGCCCGGTGCGCACACCGGGAGGTACCATCATTTTCACCATACCATCCAATGTGGGCACTTCGATCGCACCACCCAGCACCGCCTCGGCAGGCGTAACCGGAATCAGGCACGACACATCGGCTCCATCTAGTTTGAACAAAGGATGGGGCGCTACATCAATCTTGAGGAAAAGATCGCCACCGTTAATTCCCTGGCCCTTGAGCCGAATTTTTTGTCCGGTTTGTAGGCCAGCAGGCATGTTGACTTCGAGCGATCGCCCATCTTCTAAGCGAATGCGCTCTCGTCCCCCATGAAAGGCTTTTTCGAGAGGCACTGTGAGTCGAGCTTCGGCATTTTTGGGAGCCGGACGAGGCACCGTGTAGGCTGTTTTGGTCGTTCCCGGACGGTAGGGATCGCGATCGACCGTGCGAGAGGGCTGTGCCACTTCATCTCGCTTATTTAACAGCTGATCGACAAAGGAGTTGAAGTCTCGAAACTGACTAAAATCGACCTCATCCTGTGCAGGTTTGCGTGGAGCACTCCATGGTCTGCTGCGGGCAGGTGCACCAAAGCCGCTCTGTTTCCAAAAGCGGCTGTACTGGTCGTACTTGGCACGACGAGCAGGGTCAGACAGGATCTCGTAGGCTTCGCCAATGTCCTTAAACTTTTCCTCTGCCGCCTTATTGCCCGGATTCATGTCGGGATGATACTGGCGCGCCAGCTTGCGGTAGGCGCGCTTCAGTTCCTCTGGTGTCGAGTCTGGGGTAACTCCTAAGAGCTGGTAATAATTCCGAAAGTTTTGCATTCAGCAATCAACGGGAGGGTAAGAACGGGCAGGCAAAACAGAAAGACGGGCAGAGAGAGCCTTAATCTAAACCAAAGTTAAAGCTCTCATGAGCTTACAGCCAATCATCGTCTTCTTCCTCCCAATCACCGCGAACGCGGCCAAATCGGTTGGGATCGTCGTAGGCAGATGAGGGGCGACGTCGTGCTTCGGGTCGAGGGGAACTGGGGCGATAGGGATCGGCAGCAGGACGGGGCGATCGCCCTTCACCATTGCCCCGATTGTCGGTCATGCCGCGATCTGACGGGCCACGAGTATCGCGGGTATCCCAGTTATCACTCGTGCTACCAGGGCGATCGCTGCGAGGCGATTGGCGAGGCCGCTCATCCCAACTGTCGCGCTGGGGTGTCCGCGCATCGGGTCGCACATCGCGACGAGGTTCGCGGTTATCATAGCCTTCCCGGCTATAGCTGTCGCGTCCGGAAGGCGCGCCATAGGGATCGCGACGAGGGGGGTTCTCCCAACTGTCGCGCCGATCATCCCGAGGGCGTGCAGCATCGCGAGGCGGGGCACCGTAGGGATCGCGAGGGCTATTGTAATTGTCACGGGGTGGAGCATTGTAACTATCGCGAGGCGCATAACTATTGCCACCGGGCGTGTAGCCACTGCCAGGGGTATACACTTCGCGGCGAGGACGAGGATCCCAAGGATCGCGACCTCGATCATCGCCCCAGGTGTCGCGACGAGGGGGCGGATTGTTCCAGGGATCGCGGTCATCCCAGCGATCGCGGCGATCGCCATAGGTAAGGTAATCATCCTCCTCATCGCCGAACAGCGTCTTCTTAATAGAGCCGAAGAAGCCCTCTTCTTCCTCCTCTTCGCGGTTAATTTCGTAGACTTCGCGCTGGAGTTCGTACAGGGCATCTCGCAGATCGGCCTCAGCTACGTCAATGCCGCGCTCGTCATCCTTCTTCAGCGCATCCCGCAACTCTTGAATCAGGTTCTCAATCCGGCGACGGTAGCCACTGGCAAACTGCATACCAAAGTCGAGCGCTACTTCTCTCAATTGACGCTCGGCCTGATAGGTCAGGGCTTCGGCGCGGGTGCGCTTCTCCACTTTTTCGCGGCGCTCTCGATCTACCAGTGCGTTCCGTTCCGCATCCTGAATCATCCGCTGAATTTCGCCTTCGCTTAGAGTCGAAGCCCCCTGGATCGTAATGCCCTGTTCGCGTCCAGTGGTTTTATCGACCGCCGTTACCTGCAAAATGCCGTTGGCATCAATATCAAACGACACCAGCACCTGGGGCACGCCGCGCGGGGCTGGGGGAATGCCCATCAGCTTGAAGCGACCTAGGGATTTGTTGTCTGAAGCCATTTCCCGCTCGCCCTGCACTGCATGAATTTCCACCATCGTTTGGTTATTTTCCGAGGTGGAAAAGATGTCAGAGCGGCGTACGGGGATGGTGGTGTTGCGGGGAATCAGCTTCTTCATCACGCCACCAATGGTTTCCAACCCGATGGAGAGTGGGGTGACATCTAGCAGCAGAATGTCGCGCATCCCCACTTCCTGAGTCAAAATCCCGGCCTGAATCGCAGCTCCCACCGCAACGGCCTCGTCGGGATTCACGTTTTCGCTAGGTTCGCGATCGATAAAGCTGCGCACCAGTTGCTTGACCATGGGCATGCGAGACGCACCACCCACCAGCACCACCTCATCAATATCTTCTGGCATGAGGCCGGTGTCGCGCAGGGCTTGGCGCAGGGGACCCCGCAGACGACTCAGCAGATCGGTACACATGCCCTCAAACTGCGATCGCGTCAGTCGAGTTTCCAAATGTTTTGGGCCATCGGGTGTGGCGGTAATGAAGGGCAGGTTAATGTCCGTCACGCTCACGCCCGATAGCTCAATTTTGGCCTTCTCCGCCGCTTCCATCAACCGTTGCAGAGATTGGCGATCGCGCCGTAGATCAATTTTTTCGGCTTCCAGGAACTGCTCCGCCAGCCAGTCCACAATCTTTTTATCAAAATCGTTGCCGCCCAGCTGCGTGTCGCCACAGGTGGCCTTTACCTCAAACACACCGTCGCCCACTTCCAGCACCGACACGTCAAACGTACCGCCACCCAGGTCAAATACCAAAATAATTTGGCTATCGCGGCGATCGAGGCCATAGGCTAGCGAAGCGGCTGTTGGCTCGTTGATGATTCGCAGCACATCCAGTCCGGCAATTCGCCCTGCGTCTCGTGTGGCCTGCCGCTGTGAGTCATTGAAGTAAGCCGGGACGGTAATGACGGCCCCTGTCACAGGCTGGCCTAAGTAGCGGCTGGCCTCATCCGCCAGCTTGCGCAGCACCATAGCCGAAATTTCTTCCGGTGCAAATTCTTTTTCCAGTCGAGGGCACTTGATCTTGACGCTGCCGTTCTCGTCTTTGCGAACGGTGTAGGGCACTCGCTTTGATTCGGCACTCAGTTCGCTATAGCGCCGTCCAATATACCGCTTCACACCAAAGAAAGTATTTTGAGGATTGAGCACGGCTTGCCGTCGCGCCATTTGCCCCACAAGCTGTTCGTTCTCTTTGCTAAACGCAACTACAGAAGGAGTCGTTCGCATCCCTTCAGCATTGGCAATTACCACAGGTTTGCCGCCTTCCATTACGGCAACTACCGAGTTGGTCGTTCCCAAGTCAATGCCTACAACCTTGCCCATGCGTTGCGAAGCTCCTCGCGCGTTAAATCGAAATGTTGCGAACTGCTAATACATTTTAGCTCTTAAGGCTTTGGACATAGGACGAGATCGCTGATCAGCTCACCTGCTCCTTAAGATCGCCCTATTCCATGTGTTTGTTGAGTGCGGTTTGCTGCTATTCACCCTCTCAAGACCAGCTTATTTTGACAAGTCGTGATAACCCACTTGTCGTTCTGGGTCCGACGATGGCTACAATAAGGGAGGTTCTACTACGGCGTTGGTGACTGCCAATAATGTTTTATGATCTATGCCTTTTCTAAACGGGGCGCAAGTTGCGCTCAGTGGCAGTAGACCGGGCATGTACCCGGAAACTTAAAACTGAGGCCAAGCTTCCCACCTGGATTTAATCCAGGTCAAAAACTGAGGTAAGACGGCGTTGTGGGGAACTTTTAATCTTTCAATCACTACTCCCTTGTCCACAATTGGACGAGGGACTTTTTGTTTTAAGGGACGTATCGCACCCAGGCGAGCGACTGGGCACCCTACTAAATAAGACCGCGCTTACAAGGCCGGGCTTACCGATGACAAGAGAATGGGAGGGCGATCGCCACCGTTCCTCTCACCAGCCACCCTGCTTGTACATCATTACACCGTATTTCCTCTTCCCTTTTACAAAAAGTTGAGCTATGCTGTTTTAAGCGTAGTCATTATGAGTTTATTTAAGAGCATGACAACCCCAACGGTCGAAAACGTCGTCATTATCGGATCGGGTCCTGCTGGCTACACTGCCGCAATCTATGCAGCTCGAGCAAATTTGAAACCATTTATGTTTGAAGGCTTTCAATCGGGCGGGCTACCTGGTGGACAGCTGATGACCACGACCGAGGTTGAAAACTTTCCTGGGTTTCCCGATGGCATTACTGGCCCAGAGCTGATGGACAACATGAAGGCGCAAGCCGTGCGCTGGGGTGCCGAGCTAGTCACCGAAGATGTGACCTATGTGGACTTCAGCCAGCGTCCATTCTTGATTCGTTCGGATGAGCGCGAGGTGTATGCGCACACCGTCATTATTTCGACCGGGGCCACCGCCAAGCGCCTTGGGCTACCCAGCGAGCATGACTATTGGAATAAGGGCATCTCGGCTTGTGCGATTTGTGACGGAGCAACTCCCATTTTCCGCAAGGCAGACTTGGCCGTTGTGGGTGGTGGCGACTCGGCAGCGGAGGAAGCCGTATACCTGACCAAGTACGGCTCCCATGTGCACATGTTGGTGCGCGGCGACAAAATGCGCGCCAGCAAGGCCATGCAGGATCGCGTTTTGCGTAATTCCAAAATTACCGTTCACTGGAATACATCCCCGCAAGATGTGTATGGCGAGAACGGCTTGCTATCGGGCATTAAAATTCACAACAACAAAACCGGTGAGCTGAAGGATTTGCCTGTGAAGGGTCTGTTCTATGCGATCGGCCACCGACCCAACACTTCCATCTTTGGCAACCAAATTGACCTGGACGATGTGGGCTACATTGTGACCCATAACGATGTAGAAACCAGTGTGCAGGGCGTTTACGCGGCGGGCGATGTTCAGGATCATGAGTATCGGCAGGCCATTACGGCAGCGGGAACGGGCTGTATGGCGGCTCTGCTGGCCGAGCGCTACCTCTCGGCAAATGGTCTGATTCAGGAGTTCCACCAAACGGAAGCCTCCGAGCATCATGCCAGCAATGGTCACAAGGCGGAGTACCAGGAAGCGGCGGAGTTCGATATTACCCGGACGCGTCATGTGGGTGGCTATGCGCTGCGCAAGCTGTACCACGATAGCGATCGCCTCATTATCGTCAAATATGCCTCGCCCACCTGCGGCCCCTGCCACACCCTCAAGCCCATGCTCGATAAGGTCGTCAACGAGTTTGAAGGCAAGATTCATTATGTGGAAATTGACATTGAGCAAGATCCCGAAATTGCTGAATCTGCCGGAATCACTGGCACACCAACGGTGCAGTTCTTTAAGGACAAAGCTTTGGTGAAGCAAATGATGGGCGTGAAGCAAAAGAGTGAATACCGCGATGTGATTCAGCAAAATACGGGCCTAGTTGTGGCTCAGTAATCCTGAAAAACTCAGCGATCGCCAAGAGAGCCGGAACTGATAGTTCCGGCTCTCTTGGTTCTTGGGTTTATTGGTTTCTTCAGTTCATTGGCAGAGGCATCAAGGGATCTGTCAACGCGATGAAGCTGATTGCACTACAGCACCCGAAGAATAAAGGGATAGCGGTAAGCCCGTTCGGGATCGCGGAAACAGTGCAGAATGGCCAAAATCGGCATCACCAAATGGCCGATAAACAGAATCGCCAGCAACGGGTAGCCAATCAATACAAAGGTAAGCAGACCGAAAATAAACGCCAACACCCAATAGTTGAGGTGAAAGTTGATCGCTTCTTTGGCATTGGCAGTGATGACCGGATCATCCGAAACAAGCAACAGCACAATTGGCACCCCAATTGCTAACACCAAAGTGCTCAGGAAGATTGATCCGTGAGCCAACGCCGACAGAACTTTACGTTTATCGAAATCGGACGAACTTTGCATCTTACATGGACTCCCACGTGTATTTTTTGAGCTGTATTTTCAAGCTTTTGAAGGGGGAAATTCGATCTCATTCATCCTATCGCTGAAGCTTTCGTTTGGTAAGGAAAGAACCCGAATCTTGGAATGGCGGTTTGCTCTCCTGGCCAGAGGGTATTCTTAGGTAGCAAAAAACGGTCGTGTTTCAACGCTGTGGTTATTTTGTCGAAACAGCGCAGTGTTTCGGCAAAATAATCACCAGTCAAGAACATTACCCCAAAAATCCTTGAGGCGTAGTTGGCTCATGGCTTGGCATTCGTTTGGCTGGCGGCGATTCACCTGGCATCGATTCGTATCGTGGGCGGGGTTGGCGATCGCCTGTGGTGGATTAGTTCTGGGCTGCAGTGTGCTGACTCCCACCGAACCAGAAGCACCCGCGACCCCTCATTTATTGTTTGGCAACCCCAGCGAAGCGGTGCCAAGTCCACACCATGAGAACAACTACCTGATTGTGCGATCGCAATATGCCATGTCCTACAACCGCGAAAAGGGCATTGCCAATTGGGTGAGTTGGCAGCTCAACCGAGACTGGTTGGGCAGCGAACCGCGCTCTGAATTTATGCCCGACACGAGCCTGCCAACGGGATGGTATCAGGTCACCACCAACGACTACACTGGCAGCGGCTTTGATCGGGGGCACTTAGTACCAGCCGCCGATCGCAATCGCACCCGCACGGATTCCCAAGCCGTGTTTTTGATGACCAACATCATTCCCCAAGCACCGGACAACAACCAGGGGCCTTGGGAACGGTTGGAAAGCTATTGTCGTGATCTCGTACGGCAAGGGAAGGAGCTTTACATCATTGCTGGCTCGTCGGAGGTGGGCGGCGTTGGATCACGAGGCAGTCGCGATCGCATTGGCAACGATCGGATTACGGTGCCTGCCCTTACCTGGAAAATTGTTGTAGTCCTGGATCGTCCAGGCATGACCCTGGCAGATGTCACCAACGACACCCGAGTGATCGCAGTCATCATGCCCAACCAACAAGGCATCCGAGAGACTTCTTGGCAAAGCTATCGGCGATCAGTTGATTTGATTGAGCAGGTAACGGGATACAACTTTTTGTCGGAGTTACCAGTCGGTATACAAGCTGTGTTGGAGACTCAGACTGATACCCAGTAGCGGATTTGGGATTGCGGGTTTTGGATTTTGGATTGCGGATTCTGGATTGCGTTCAGAGCAACGCGGGTTCCGTATTTGTCTTTGAATCTCTAGCCCCTAGCCCCAAACTCCTAGTCCCTCCCCGACTCCCGACTCCCGACTCCCCCACTCCGACATGCCTCCCGTTTGGTACTATCCATATTGATGAACGCCACTTAATCCCCACACGGGCCTCCCGGTTTTATGAACTCTGTTTGGCAATCTTTTACCTTTGCAACGGTGCCCGTGCAGCAATGGGTCAAATCCAGTTATTTGCATCGGTTGGTCGGTTCGCTGTATGGATGGCGGCAGGGAAGCTGGCTCATGCAGTGGAGCGAACCGTTGGGGGCGGCGCTGGTGGCGTTGGTATTGGTGCTGGCTCCGTTTGTTTCGACAGCGCTGATTGGGATTTTGATGGCGGCGTGCGGAGCCTATTGGGTTCTGCTGACTCTGTCCGATGAAAATCGCCCTGGGTTTACGCCAATTCACGTATTGGTGTTCGCCTATTGGTTTATTTCGCTGGTGGCAACGGGGGTCTCTCCCGTCAAAACGGCAGCCGCAGCAGGTTTAGCCAAACTCACGCTGAATATTGTGCTGTTTTTGCTCATGGCGCGAGTGCTTCGATCGCCCCGATTGCGGTCATCGGTGTTGACGCTGTATTTGCTTACCACCACGGTCGTGAGCGTGTTTGGCTTGCGGCAGTGGTTCTTTGGAGCGCAAGCCTTGGCCACCTGGGTCGATGCTCAATCCACCCTGGCGGGAACAACGCGGGTGTACAGCTACTTGGGCAACCCCAATCTGCTAGCAGGCTATCTCATTCCGGCCTGCATGTTTAGTGCGGCGGCGGTGTTTGTTTGGAAGCGGTGGTTACCCAAGGCGCTGGCGGTTGTGCTAACGCTGATCAACTCGGCATGCCTGGTGCTGACCTTTAGCCGGGGTGGATGGATTGGCTATGTGGTAGCTGGGTTTGCCTTTGTACTGATGTTGGCGCATTGGCTCAGTGTGTATTTGCCGCGCTTTTGGCGGCGGTGGGCGGTGCCCATTGTGCTGGGGCTGTCGGCAGCGTTTGTGGTGGTGGCGGTGGTGGCAGTGGCTCCCCTGCGCGATCGCGTTATGAGCATTTTTGTGGGTCGGGCCGATAGCAGCAACAATTTTCGGCTGAATGTGTGGGCGGCGGTGCAGGATATGATTCGCGATCGCCCCATCTTGGGCATTGGCCCCGGCAATAATGCGTTTAATCTCATCTACCCGCGCTACCAGCGGGCGGGCTACACCGCCCTCAGTGCCTACTCAGTACTGCTGGAAATTTTGGTAGAAACGGGGGTGATTGGCCTAACCTGCTTCCTGTGGCTGCTAACGGTCACCTTTACTCAGGGCTGGCGGCGCATTCAAGCGTTGCGCCAGGGCAACAATTGGGATGCATTTTGGCTAATCGCTGCGATCGCCTCCATGGTAGGAATGCTGGCTCACGGTCTTGTCGATACCGTTTGGTTCCGTCCTCAAATCAGCACGCTATGGTGGCTCATGCTCTCTCTAGTTGCCAGCTACTACCCCTTTTGGAGTGAAGGCGCAGAGGTTGGAGAATAAAAGCCAGACCTATCGGCCTTCAGTTCACGAGAAGCTCGGCAGTCAAACACAGCAGCTCATGCCCTGGACTTGCTCCGGACTATTGACTTGCATGAGCCAGGTAACGGGGTTGTGAGCAAACTTCAGCCCATGAGAGCCAGCAGCGCGTTCATGAGACGATGGCGATCGCCAAGTCGTGATGTGACATTCGATTGATCTGAAATCTGTTCAGTTACGTGAACTGCGGTGTCGCACCAGTAACGTTTCAATCAAAGACTGTGCTGTTTTTAGCCGATTAGGATCATTGGATTGGGCAACCCAGGCCGCCAGGTCATTCAGCGAACCATTGACCAAGTGAGCAAAACCCTCTGCATCGATTGTGTCTAGCTCACCCTCTGCTACCGCAAGCTGAATCGACGCATAGAGCAAGCCAAAACCATATTGATCCAGCTCTACCAAGTCATCTGCCGCCAAAACCGCCGGAGCCTCAATGAAAACCAGGCGTCGCAGTTCCTCTTGGTGAGCCACTTCTAGAAATGCCTGACAGCCAACGATCAGCTGCTGCCAGTTTTGGTCAAGCAGCTGCACCTTCGCCTGAATGTAAGCCGCGATCTCATCATAGGCTTCTACGATCACCGCCTTAAACACCCCCAACTTATCGCCAAATTGGTGATACAAGGCTCCCCGCGTCACTCCCAATTCGCGAATGATTTCCTCCGTTCCGGTAGCGGCGTACCCCTTGGTTGCAAACAGGTGGCGCGCCCGATCGAGAATTGCGCGGCGAGTGCGGCGAGTTTGCTCAGCTTTGGTCAACTTGACAGGCATGATCAATTGTTCAAATTTAACATACAGACAGAATGTATCTTGACAAGAACGGAGGCAATCCCTATGTTTAGATACATACAGATTGTATCTTTTGCAGAGGCACTCTCGCAGGAGTCACCATGTCAACCACATTAAGCACCCGGCAAGCCACAACCGCTGATATTCCATTCCTGGCCAGGATTGAGTACGAGGCTTCTTTGCCCCCGTTAAATCACTGCTTTTGGGAAAGCCTGTTGGATGGAACTGGCACTACGGCCTTGCAGTTTATTGAGGCAGAGCTAAGAACCGATGCTTCCAACTGGGGCAACGTGGCAGATTTTCTAGTTTTGGAGGCACACGGCCAACCTGTTGCAGCGGCATCAGGCTTTGTGCCTAGTCCAGAAGACTACTGTCCTTTGCGTTTGTCGCGGCTAGAGGCGATCGCCCAAGAGTTGAATTGGTCTGGTGAAGCCCTAACCACCTTTCAAGATCGCTACATGGCACTTTGGGGGGGCGATTTGCAGCCAATCTTCCTCACTCCCCAAGCAACCTGGATCATTGAAAACGTGGCGGTATTACCCGAGGCGCGCGGGCAGGGCTTTGGCAAAGTGTTACTTAGAGCTTTGCTAGAAGTGGGGCGATCGCAGCAGCATGAGTTTGCTGGAATTATGGTGATTAACGGCAATGAGGTCGCTCGCCATACCTATGAATCCATTGGATTTAAGCCCTATCAAACCTTTTACGCCGATTACTTTTTGGAACAACTGAATATCGAATTTCCAGGAATTACAAAGTTTGGTTTACGCCTGAACTAAAGAGGAGAACAGCAGTGCCCTTTAAGACCATTCTGGTTGCAGGTGCCAGTCGTGGCATTGGCCTTGCAGTGGCAGACCATTTGGTAGAACAGTGCGATCGCCTATTGGCAGTGTCTCGGACGACGGCTCCCGTGGGCGAATGGGTGCAGGCAGATCTGTCTGATCCAGCAGGCATAGAAACCGTTACCACAGCGATTGGAAATGATGCTTTGGATGCGTTGCTATACATGGGTGGAACTTGGGAAACCCAAGCATTTACCCCTCAATACCGCTTCGAGACCTGTTCTGATGAAGATATTGTGCGCGTGATTGCTGTCAACTTAGTCGCGCCAATTCGGTTAGTAAAAGCACTCCTGCCTGCCCTACGCAAATCGAACAATCCCAAAATCATTTTCATGGGGTCGCTGTCAGGTCGAGATAATTTTCCCGGACGGGAAGTTGCCAATAGTGCATCTAAATTTGGCCTACGGGGGGTGGTACATTCCTTGCGGAAAGAGTTGCGATCGCAACAAATCGGGGTAACGGTCATTAACCCTGGCAATGTTGGCACTCCTGAAGTGTTGGAAGATCTGGCAGCAGAGAATCTAACCGGCGGTGAAGCAATGCCTCTTAGCGATTTGCTGTCCATTCTGGACTGCGTTCTCTCTCTATCACGGGCCACCTGCGTGAAAGAAATTGACGTTCCAGCCATGTTAGGAGAGGGAGCTTAACCAACTGAAGAGCCTCCATCAGCGGTGTGTGGCGGTCTACCCCAGAAGTAGACGCCACACACCCGACCCGTATCTCGCGCGCCTTGCATTGCCCACGCAACCATGGGAGTTACCGCTCATCCCAACCTGCCGCTCATCCACATCAGCAGCAGGGCAGCGGGGAACCATACCAACCCTAAATTTCTAGCTCATCAAATGAAAGTATCGGCAGGTTGGGCGGCATAATTCGGCGCTCGATGGTGGTTTTGCGGCTTTCGCGCTGGGTGTTCACTTCCACGGCGATCGCACCAAACTCTAACTCCAAGCAACCGGGCGGAATGGTGACCGATGCCCAAGCTTCGAGTTCGCCATACGCATTAGGGGCCAAGTTCATCAGCCAGCGGGGGCCATCCAAAATTTGGCGCGACTGACAGTCCTGAATCCAAAATTTGATTGCCATGCGAACAGGCAGGTTGGGAATGCTCAGGCCCACTTCAACGCGATCGCCCGATACCAATTCCGTATTTGCTAGGTGCACCCGGGGTGCAGGCACCGGCTCATCTTCTGGCAGGGTAATCGGCTTTGCTTCTGCCGTATGTTCATGCAGACGGAACAAGCTTGCCGTGCGGAAGGGCGGCAGCAGCGTTTCGTCATCGATCACAATTTCCGGCGGAATGAAGCGCAAGGGCTCCGGTGGGCGAGGCTCGCCCGCAGCCTGTGCAGCCTCAGGCGAGGGAACGGGCACAATTGCCCCGGATGGCGATGCGTTGGCATGAGCCGCAGCTGCGGGATCAGACCACAAATTATGGGTGAATTCAGCATCGGCCGCGAGGGCACTGAGCCGTGCCAAAAACCGAGTTTGCAGGTTTAACGCTTGAAACGCCTGATCTTCAGGCGAGGGGGGCACTTCCACTTGCACAGGAGGCCTGGGGGCAATGACAGGGCTTGCCAGGGGCAAACTTGGAGCCTTAAACACAGTTTGGAAGGTATTCCAGGCCGTGGGAATATCGGCAATGCGATCTTTTGCAGCAGGCTCAACAGATGGAACACTTTGAGCATCGACTCCGGCGATCGCACCAGCCACCTTGGTCACCTCTGGGACTTGATCTGCCATCGCTTGATCCGCCATGGCCTGATCGGCGATCGCAGGTGCTTCTGGCAACACACCAGAATCCACAGGGGGCAGCGCATCAAACAGGCTGGGCGGTGCCGGTGGGCGAGTGGGCACAAGCGGCAATTGCAATGCCTTCATAGGCTCTGCACTGGGTCTGGGGCGATACAGCTGAGGCGGCAAAATTTGACCCGTTGCAGGCTGCAAATCGACAAATGGCACAACGGGTTGCGCCGTCAAATTCAAAAAGGTTTCATCAACCCGCGTAATCTCGTCTTCGGCCTCTCCTAGTTCATCTTCCCCGCTATATTGGTTGGCGATCGCCTCCAATAGCTGCTCCAAGTCAGCCGAAATGGAGAACCCGTGGCTATCGATGGGGGTTGGTTCGTCTCCCGCCAAGCTCATCAGCGCAATATCGCCCACAAGCAGGCTAGTTTGCACAGGGGGTGGCGTTAGGGTGCACGAAAAAGGACAGGGAATTTGTCGGGAGGTGAGCGATCGCCGCATGCTAACAAGCACCTCGCCGCTGTTGGGATTGCGCAAAGTAATTCGCAACATCACCGGCGGCAAATGGGCTAACGGTTCGCTAGTATCGGAAGTGTTGATGTGACCTGTGAGAGTAATCTCCTCACGGGGGCGCGCCGTAAAGTAGTCTTGCTCTAGCTGTAGGCTCAAGGTTTCCGGTTGGGGAATGTGAACGGCACGCAGAGGGCTAACGGGCTCTTGGGGCGGCAGCGCGGCCTTGACCTCAGCCTCAACTGCGGCGATCGCAGCCAACACTTGCTCAGGGGTAAGCGGCTCATCCGCCAGATCCTCATAGACCTCGGCGGTCGGCTCTTCACGAGATGATGAAGCTGCGATCGCAGGTTCAGACTCAACAGTTTCCAACAACGGTTCAGCCTGCATCAGCGACTCGGATAGTTCAGATTCCGGCATGTCTAAAGCGATTTCATCTCTGCGTGCCCCATCTGTATCAGTCCCATGAATGACTGCATCATGAATATCTACATCATGAATGCCTGTCGCATTGGCGTTACTTCCGTTTTCGCCCGCTCCTTCCATTGCAACAATCGGCTCCACCGCAGAATCGAACACATCCATAACCGAGTCCACCGCTTCCGTGGCTTCGGCTTCGGCCTTGGCCAGTATCTTTTGCACTCGGCTGGCTAGCTCTTTAATTCCGGTCGCTTCTACAGGCGGAACAGCAATGGGTTGAGCAATGACCTCGTCGGGGCGATCGTCTAGCTCTAGGATGGGCTGATCTGGCTCAATTTGTAGAGTGTTCGGTGTTTCATCAGGCAAGGCGACCATGCCAAAATCCCCATGCCAGTCGGCATCCCAGTCTTCGGGCACATCTACTCCCAGCGGCAATACTTGCAATTTCACCGCGTATTGCCAACCCTGACCCATCATGTCGGCCATCAGGTCACCAGTACAGCGTAACTCCCAGGAACCCGGAGTCAATTCCACAAACGGCACAACCACGATCAATCCTTCTGGATTGGTTGTGCCCGTTCGCTTTTGAACGCGGTGCTTGGGGTTGTCGTCTTCCTCATCCACATGGGTAATGCGAATATCGACCGGAGTGTTGAGCCGGCTGGTGCGAGCTACCACGCGGTAGCGTCCCTCCAAAATCTCCACATCAGGAGATTCGAGCGGCAACCAGGAGCGATCGCCTTCTTTTTGGATGAGAAATTCCCAAAACGCCATCTCAAACCTCAGCGCGAAGGAACATAGGTGTACAAAGTTAGGAGCTAGAAGCTAGGGGAACTGTAGACGATTGACTTTATCCTGTAAAGCAAAATCGAAAGATTTACAGCTTGTTCACCAAACCAATGCAGGGGTTGCGATCGGTGGCGATTGGCTCCTTGGCCCAACTGTTGCAGAGTGTAACTAGATGTGGATGCACCGCAACGCACAAAATATGGATTTAAGTCTATCCCACTACTAGATCTGTGGCGCAGAGGATTTGTTGAACAATGGTGATTTTCTCAACAATTTGCAACTTTAACAGCCGCATGGGCAATTGCTCTGGTCACTCGACGCCACTTCACCAAAGGCGAGGCACCATCGCTTGATAGCATGGGAGACGCACATCTTTTCGCAATGCAGCAAAGCGCAACCCAGCCATGAGTGTGGATCATGTTGTTCAATCGCACAGTTTTCAACAGGCCGTGCCCCTTGACCAAATTCGCTACAACGACCAGGGGTTAGTGCCCGCCATCGTTCAGGATTATCTTGATGGAGCGGTGCTGATGATGGCGTGGATGAACCAGGAGTCGCTGCAAAAAACGTTGGAAACGGGCGAAACCTGGTTTTGGAGCCGATCGCGCCAAGAGCTATGGCACAAGGGGGCAACTTCGGGCCATTTGCAAAAGGTGCAATCGGTTCGCTACGACTGCGATAGCGATGCTTTGCTGATTACTGTAGAGCAATTTGGGGATGTTGCCTGCCACACGGGAGAGCGGAGTTGCTTCCATCAGGTGGATGGCGGCATTGTGCCTCCACCCGCCGATATGCTGTCGCAGGTCTATCAGGTGGTGCGCGATCGCCAGCAACACCCCAACCCCGATTCCTACACATGCAAACTGTTGGCCGGGGGGGACAACAAAATTTTGAAGAAAATTGGCGAAGAGGCAGCAGAAGTGGTGATGGCCTGCAAAGATGATGATCCCGAGGCGATCGCAGGCGAAGTTGCCGACCTGTTGTACCACACCCTGGTAGCTCTAGCGCACCACAACGTTGATGTGCGAGCAGTCTATCGCAAGCTGCAAGAGCGTCGCCGGTAAAGAGGCACAATCGCACACAATCGCAATCGCCAAGTTGGTTAACCCAGGGATTGTTTGAGAACCTTGGCTCAGCAACGGTTCTCAAACAATCCAAACCCCATGAGCCGATCAAACACGATAGAAGCTGGTGGGGGCGATCGTATGTCCTCGCTGGCCACGCCACACAGGTCAAGTTCGTATGTACAGCTCCAACTACAAAAAATATTCCATCCTGCTCAACGAGCAGCGAGAAGTGGTTGCGTTTGAAATTGATGGAGTTCGGTATGACCATGCACACGAAGTGGTTGATCCGGGCGATCGCGCTGTCATGATGCGGCTGATGGTGCAACCGTGGGATGACCTGACGACCCCAGAGGTCCAGGTCGAAGGCGGCTTCAACCTATTTACGGGCATCTTTTTTGGCGTGTCGGTGTTACTGCTGGCGATCGCTACAGCAACGGGCGTCTTTGCCCACCGCACCCTCACCAGCGAAGTGACCGCCCCAGGTCGTGTGATTGAGCTAGTGCCCCGCCGTGATTCCGATGGCGACGAATACTACTACCCCAAAGTAGAATTCGCCATCCCAGAGCAGGGCGTACAAACCGTTCAGCTCAATGAGGGCAGCTGGCCCCCATCTCATAATCCCGGCGAAGCCGTCACCATCCGATACAATCCGGAGCGCCCCCAGCGAGCCCGGATTGACTCCCTAGGCAGCAACATTCTGCTATGGCTCCCCACCATGATCACCGGAGCGATCGGGCTCATATTTCTCACCATTTCCATCGCAGTGTTCAGCCTGCTCAGGCCTGTCCGCCCAAAATCGTCATCCAATCTGTAACGTCTACGTAACTTCTATGTAACGTTAGTTCTGCGTCAGCCGAAGCGCCCATTCCTGCGCAATGCGCACGCACAAATGGACTGGCCTGAGGTTATGCGCTACACCGCCCTCAGACCAGCCCTGACCCAACACTGGGGTTATGGAAGATTCACTTCCCTGGCAGACGCACCCTACACAACGTCAGTTTCGGTTAAGGGTTTTTCTGAGGTTTGCGCGACGCGCACAGAAAAACCTTTTTGCACACGCCGCGCACGCAAAAAGGGGTACTTCAGCTTATCCAAAACTCGGGTTGCACAGGATTCATATTCCAAGTTAGCTGCTACAGCGAGCCAAATCCCTTCTTCTTCTTGTCCTTCTTTTTCTTTTTGGCTGGGCCGCCCGCACCCGGATATCCTCGGAATCCCGGCATTGGACCTTGCCCCATCGGCCCGCCCATTCCTGGCATTCCTGGCATACCGCCCATCCCTGGCATTCCCATTCCCGGCATTCCAGGAAACTGGCCTTTGCCCATTTGCTGCATCAGGGTGCGCATTTTTTGGAAGTCGCTCACCAGCTTGCTCACATCGTTTAGATCGCGACCCGAGCCCTTGGCAATGCGCTTGCGACGACTGGGAGAACTGGCCAACAAGTCGGGGTTCTTACGCTCCTCAATCGTCATGGAATTGATCATCGATTCAGCCCGCTTTAGCTGCTCTTCTCCCTGCTCTAGCTGGTCGCTGGAAATTTTGTTCAGGCCAGGAATCATCTTAACGATGCCACCCAGCGAACCCATGGTTTTAAGTAACCGCGTCTGTTTCAAAAAGTCGTTGAAGTCAAACTGGGCTTCCAGGATCTTTTGCGATAGCTTTTCAGCTTCGGCTAAATCCACCTCTTCCTGGGCTTTTTCGACCAGCGTGAGCACATCACCCATGCCCAAAATTCGCGAAGCCATGCGATCGGGGTAGAAAGGCTGCAGGGCCTCCACTTTTTCGCCCACCCCCACAAACTTGATGGGCTGGCCCGAAATGCGCCGAACCGACAGAGCCGCGCCCCCGCGCGTGTCGCCATCCATTTTGGTAAGAATGGCACCGGTAATGCCAATTTGTTCATGGAAGGTGCGCGTCAGGTTGGCGGCTTCCTGGCCTGTCATGGCATCCACCACCAGCAGCACTTCGTGGGGCTGCACAGTTTCTTTGATTTGGGCCAGCTCGGCCATCATGTCCTGGTCAATTTGCAGACGGCCCGCCGTGTCAATAATGACCGTATCAACACCGTCTTCCTTGGCCTTGGCGACACCCTGTCGTGCAATCTCCACCGGATTCGCATCAGACCCCAGCTCAAACACGGGCACGTCAATTTGCTTACCCAGGGTAATCAACTGGTCGATCGCCGCAGGACGATACACGTCCGTAGCAACCAGGAGCGTGTTGCGGTTTTGCTTGCGAAGGTGCAAGGCCAACTTGGCAGTCGCCGTTGTTTTACCGGTTCCTTGCAAACCCGCCATCAGCACAATAGTGGGGGCAGCATCGGCCTTGGCTAGGGGAACATTCTCTTCGCCCATGACCGACACCAGCTCATCGTTCACAATTTTGATGAACTGCTGCGCAGGGCTAACACCAGAGATGACTTCGGCTCCTTGAGCCTTTTCCTGCACCTCGGCAACAAACTCTTTCACCACTTGCAGGTTGACATCGGCCTCCAACAAGGCACGCCGTACCTCGCGCAGGGCTTCCTGAATATTGGCTTCTGAAATCTTGTCTTGCCCCCGGAGCTTTTTCCAGGCTACTTCGAGGCGATCGGAAAGGGCTTCAAACATGAGCTACTTCATAGAACTACCGCTTCGATCCATTCTAGAAGCTATTGCTCTGCATTTTGTCGATCGCGCGTTTGAGCTGAGGTGTGGGATGATGCAAAAAAAAGGGAGAGCGATAAACAAACTCTCCCTACCATCAGGGTGCATCTACTTAGCACATTATGACATCTCAGGGGTGGGGGGTGACACCCCCTCCAAGCAAAAACCTTGAACTTCTATCAAAATCTCTGATAGAAGTTCAAGGTTTTTTGCGATTGAGCTGATGTATTGGGGGGGGAAAGGCGGTCATGGGATCACCGATTTGGTTGATTGCGAATCGTCTGATTCATCAAGATTCCCAACAAAAAGCACCCCAAAGAGGTGCCTGTTTCATACCAGTCTATTCATCGAAATGAGCAGGCCTCATGCACAAATGGCTTTTTGAAGGATTTATGCAGGAGGTCTACTGTTTAGCCCGGTTTTATGCGAGGTTTGCTCTACTGGCCGATGTGCGACGGGTCTAGCCTTGCAGCATTTTGGCCAATAGCTGGTTGGTGAGTTTGGGATCGGCCCGTCCACCTGTGCGCTTCATAACTTGGCCAACAAAGAAGCCCAGCAGCTTGGTCTTGCCACCGCGATACTTCTCTAGCTCATCGGGATGATCGGCCATCACTTGGGCGATCGCCTCTTCAATCACCTTTGGATCTGAGACCTGCACCAGCCCTTTGCTTTCCACCAAAGCTTTGGCAGAACCACCTTGAACCAGCAGTTCTGGCAGAATATCTTTGGCGATTTTGGTGCTGATGGTGTTGTCTTCAATTAAGTCAATCATTTCAGCGAGGGAAGCGGGTGTAAGCGGCAACTCGGAGATGGTTTTCTTCTCATTATTGAGGTAGCCGCTAATGTCGCCCATGATCCAGTTGGCGGCTTGCTTGGCAGGTGCACCCGCCGCCAGCGTTGCCTCAAAGTAGTCGGCGATCGCCCGGTCATCGGTGAGTACCCGCGCATCATAGGAGGAAAGGCCCAATTCCTCTTCGTAGCGGTGACGCTTGTGAGCTGGCAGTTCCGGCAGTTCCGATTTCCACTGGCCCAGTTGCTCGTTGGACACTTGAATCGGCCCCAAGTCGGGCTCAGGGAAATAGCGATAATCGCTAGAGCCTTCCTTGACCCGCATGCTAATGGTACGCTGGGCACCTTCTTCCCACAGGCGCGTTTCTTGCACAATGCGATCGCCCGTTTCGATCGCCGCAATTTGCCGTTCAATCTCGTAGTTAATGGCTCGCTCAATGGCATTGAACGAGTTCATATTCTTGATTTCTACCTTGGTGCCAAAGGTGTCGCTGCCAACGGGGCGTACGGAGATGTTGACATCACAGCGCAGCGAGCCTTCCTGCATGTTGCCATCCGACACGCCAAGATACCGCATGATTCGCCGCAGCTCGCGCGCGTACTCGGCGGCTTCGGCCCCGCTGCGCAAATCTGGCTCCGACACAATTTCCACCAGGGGCACCCCCGCCCGGTTGTAGTCCACCAGCGAGTAGGTTGACCCCGATAGGCGATCGCTGCCGCCATGCACCAGCTTGCCCGCATCCTCTTCCATATGCAGACGGGTGATCCCAATGCGCTTGCGGACAAGATTGCCGTCTTCTTCCAGCTCAATTTCAAGCCAGCCATGCTCGGCAATGGGCAAGTCGTACTGAGAAATTTGATAGTTCTTGGGCAGGTCGGGATAGAAATACTGCTTGCGATCGAACTTACTGTAGGGCGCAATTTGGCAATTCAGCGCCAGGCCCGCCTTCACGGCATATTCCAGCACGGTTTGGTTGAGTACGGGCAACGTACCAGGCAAGCCCATACACACCGGATCGATATGGGTGTTGGGGTCAGAGCCAAACTCGGTAGAACTGTTGGAAAAAATTTTGGTATTCGTGCTCAGCTGGCAATGGGTTTCCAAGCCAATTACCGCTTCGTATTGCGTTTTTGCAGGAGCAGCAGAGGTCATAGTCCTGAATTCGTCCTCGTGGTGCGATCGCTATTCAATCATTATGGGATTCAATTGCATCAAGTTGCAGTACCCTTGAACATACGTTCGATGGAATCGTCGCTTGAATAGTGGGGAAAAACTAGCTTGGATGGGCAGTCGGGACGCTTGGAAGCGTTAGTTCAACAAATTGGTGAGGCCGTTTTAGCCAGCACGGAAACCATTGATAAGCTGTCGGAACACCTCGACATCTTGGCGAAACAAGTACAGCAGCAGGGCTATCAGATTTTTGCGCTGAGCGATGCCGTACAAACCCTAGCCGAAAATCAAGATGCCGCCTTGGCCCGCATGGCACAGGTCACTGAAACTTTGCAACAGTTTGTCATTGCCATTCAAGAAGCCGATGATGGGGAACCCAACTCCTAGTCGTAACGTTTCAGTTGGGTTCCCCGAAGAGAAGATCTCTGGAATGGCCGGGATGTACTAAAGTGAAGTGTCATCCCCTTCCAAGCTCTTTACCGACCTTTCATTTCAACCTGTTTTGCAAAAGTGCTGAGGTTTTTTCTTCATGTCACGGGCTGAAGAACTGAGACAAGAGTGGCAAGTTCGTCTGGAAACCGACTATCCAGATCAGCCTTTGGCAACACAGAACGGAATCATCCGTTGGCTGATCGGAGAAGATGAACAGCGGTTTGACGATTTGCCGCCAGCACAACTGTTGGTATTGCAACAGGCGATGGATTATCGCTACCGCATTTTGCAACAGCGGTATTTGAATGTGCCACAAGACACGGCTTATCGCAGCTTGCTCAAACGGTTGGCCAGCCTGTCTCTCATTCGCAGCAAAATTCGCACGTGGGTATCGCTGTCGCGCGATCGCCAGCGAACGGTGATGGATGTGCTGCAAGAAGTCATTCAAGAGCTGATTCAGAGCGATCGCTACATTCGCCAGCAAATTGACTGGATCGCCGAATGCACTCCCAATCCACGTTTGCGTAATGCTCTACTGCTCACCAGCATTGAGGAATATTGCCTGCGGCCCATTCGCAACCAGCCGCTGATCATCTACCGCTTTGTGAACTACCTACGGCGATCGCACCGGGGCGGCATGACTCAGGTTCCCGGCGGGGACCTCGTGCGCCTAGTCTCAGAAGAAATCACGTCCGACGATACTGATGGATCGCTCAGCCTGCTCGATTTGCAAGCTCAGGCCGACTATCAAGAACAACAAGCCTGGGCAGAGCAGCAAACCGCCCGTCAAACGGTCATGCAAGAATTTTTGACCTATTTGGCAGACAAGGTTGATCCCATGGCGGCGCAATGGCTAGAGCTACACGTCAAAGGCAAGTCACAGGAAGCGATCGCCAAAGAGCTGGATGTGCCAATCAAGCAGGTGTATCGCCTGCGAGAAAAGATTAGCTACCACGCCAAAAACGTCTTTGCTTCTAAAATTCAGCCTGAGGTCGTTACCGCCTGGTTAGGAACCTCAGCAGAACATAACTTTGGCATGAGTGCCCAGCAGTGGCAGCAGTTCGAAGCGCAGCTCACTCCCGAACAACGGCAGTTAGTTGACGATCTCAAGGCTGGGAAAACCACCGAGGCGATCGCTCAAGAGCGAAATCTTAAGGTTAACCAAGTCAAGAATGAATGCTCTAAACTTTACTTAGAGGCCTACGAATGGCGTAACGCCTCACCATCAGGGTCCACATCGTTGGAAACGAGTAGCTAAAGCTTGGCTTTGGGCGCTACCAGCCGCTTATGGCATGTTGAACCAGCCTCACGACTGGTGCGACTGTAACTGGTGTCATATTTATTTCAGCTGGTGTCATATTTCAGATTGTTAAATTTCGTTCATTGTTCCGGATAGCGCTTCAACCTCAAGCAAGTTTATAAAATCTGCTAGAAGAATTTTTTGAGGCCCAACTTGTTGTGTTCTCAAAAAATTCCGCTCAATCGTCGGCGTTTCGACCTAGTCTCTCCTCCCCAGCAACTCATGGTGCCGATTTCGGGTAATCGAGAGCCCAACCCCACTGGTGCTTCTTCTCCCAATATTCACAGTTTCTTTCCACCCGAACTTGCGGACCGCATTGATGTGCCGCAAATGTTTGTGCTCATTGATGGCGTTCTGCCGTTCGAAGCTTGCCTGTACTATCAAGTGCTGCCGCTGCATGTCGAAGGTAGTCGTATTTCGCTCGGCATGGTTAACCCCACAGATACCAGCGCTGCTGACTACGTTCGCCGCATTGTTGCGTACCACAACTACTTAGTCACAACTTACGCCATTTCATCCCAGGCCTTGCAGTCGGCCCTATCGGCTTATCTCAATCATGCGGGGAAAAAGTCAGCGATTGGCCCAAGTGTGGCTCCACCAGCCAAATCTACCTATCGCCCAGCAGCCCGTACTCGCAAAGAGCAGCCCAATCCCGATGTACAGCCGACGCTCATTGTTGACAGTCCCGATCTGCTAGAAAACGAACCCCAGCCCAAGGGCCGAGATCACAACAGCAGCGCTGCGGCAATGGATCTGACCCTGCAAGACTTGCCGACCCAAGCTCGTTCGACTCAGCGGGCTCCCGAGCCGTCTATCGACTCCGTTTTTTCCCTGTCCGACGCTCCACTCACAACGTTTTCAGACAATGAGGAGCCTTCCAGCACGGGCAGTTCCAGCATGGCAGCAAGGAATGAAACGGGCGATCGCCCCAGTATGCGTCCTTCAGGTGCATCCCAGCCAAAGCAGCCAGGAACCGCCAAGAATGCGCAACCGTTTCCACTCATACAACCCATTTCCGAAATTAAGGTGCAGCTCCAATATCTGGCTAGCCCGATGGAGGTGATAGCAACCCTAGCCCCCAACGAAATGCTGCAAGAGCTGTTGGGCCGTGTGCTCGTGGGAGGCATTGGGCGGCTCTACTTTGAGCAGCAGTCGGGGCATGGGCGGGTGCTGTGGAGCCAGGATGGCGTGCTGCAATCGGTGCTGGATCATCTAGATAGCCATGTATTCCAGGGTCTTATTCACGAGCTTAAACGCTTAGCAGGTTTGTCTCTCATTCCGGTAGAACGGGTTAAACAAATCGATATTGAGCGGCTCTACAATCGGCAGCGGTTGCTGTTACGTTTTCGATTTATTCCAACGGCTAAGGGCGAAGAGGCAACGCTGCAAGTTTTGCGTGGGGCAGCCCTTCGGTTTTACAAGCAGCAGCAAATGGCAGTTCTGGAACGCGATGCGTTGGGCATTGCGCGGCAGTTGCAAAACAAGCTGAACGAAATTCGCGATCGCGCTGCCGATGAGTCGGGTATGGCGGCGGCTCGGTTAGATGCTCTACCAGCCCTTCAGCAGCTTCTTCGCAGTATTGAAGATCAAATCGAAACTCTGCAAGCAGAAGAACCCGACTCAGAGTCCCAAGGTGATCGCCCAACCAACCATTAGGCTTGCGATTTCTCAGCAACCAGCACTCCAGAGCAGGTGAGAGCAGATAGCAAAACAGCTAGGGAGCATAGACTGAGCACTCCCTAGCTGCTGCATGAGATCTTGAACCGCTTTAAGCAGGAATAGGAGCAGGCTTAACATCCCACCGTTTGACGGCATTGCCAATGATGGCCAGTTCCGCCATCAGCGTGTCAAAGCGATCGGGAGTGAGCGATTGCGGACCATCCGACAACGCCTTAGATGGGTTGGGGTGAACTTCGATCATGAGCGAGTCGGTGCCGCCTGCGATCGCAGCTGCGGCCATCGCAGGTACATATTCCGACTTACCTGTACCGTGGCTGGGATCAATCATCACCGGCAAATGGGTGAGCGATCGCAGCACCGGCAGTACCGCCAAATCCAGCGTATTGCGGGCATAGGTATTGTCAAACGTGCGCACACCCCGCTCACACAAAATCACGTTGGGGTTTCCCGCCGCCACAATATATTCTGCCGCCATCAACCATTCGTCGATCGTGGCAGACATGCCGCGCTTCAGCAGCACGGGCTTATCCTGTGCACCGATCTTTTTCAGCAGCGAAAAGTTGTGCATGTTGCGGGCACCCACCTGCAACACATCAGCCACCTCAGCAATCATGTCAATATCTGCAGCATCCATCACCTCGGTAATCACGCCCAACCCTGTGGCCTGCTTAGCTGCATCCAGCAGAGCCAGCGCACTCTCGCCATGGCCCTGAAATGCATAGGGCGACGTGCGCGGCTTGAATGCACCTCCGCGCAAAAACTTGGCTCCTGCCGCTTTGACTCGTCGAGCAGTTTCCACAATCATGTCTTCGTTTTCGACCGAGCAGGGGCCGGCGACGACCACAATGGGATGGTGATGGCTAAAGGTGACTGGGCCATCCGGTGTGGAAACGACCACCTCGCTGGATTCCCCATGGCGATATTCCCGGCTCACGCGCTTGTAGGGCTTTTCCACCCGCAGCACCGCTTCAATCCACGGGCTCAGGTCTTGCAGCTGTAGCGCGTCCATTTCGGCCGTGTCGCCGACCAATCCCAATACTGTTTTGTGCTTACCCACAATTTTTTCGGGAGATAGCCCCAGCGAGCGAAACTCGTCGCTTAAGCGATCAACCTCTGCTTGAGGTGCACCTGCTTTCATCACTACAATCATGTCCAACCTGCTCAGTCTTGAGGAGATAAATACGAAACCCAAAAGGTTTCAGTCTCATCCATTCTAAGCACGGACTTTGGATGATGGCAGGACAGCACAAACTCATCATGAGTACGAGTTTGCAGATAAAACAAAGAGATCGCTGTTTTGGTAGCGATCTCTTTGACATAAACCGTTCGTTGGAATCGTTAGTTGGTCGAATCTTTGGCAGAGCGCCAAGTTTGCACCATACGCCCAAAGTTAAGGCGAAACTCGGGTACCCCTAGCAAACTTCCAGCCTCGTCTTCCCAAGAGGCTGAGAGTGCGCCATAGGTCAGGCCCAACACCCCCAAACCAAATAGCCCCAAGCTCACCAACAGCACCGCCACATGGGGCAACTGAACGCCCTGTGTAACCAAAAAGTAGCTGACAAAAAGGGAGGAAACACCCATCGCCGTTGGCACACCACAAAAAATAGCCATGCGGCGCAGCATCCGATTGCTCACCACGTCGGGAATGCCCGCTGCGGCCAGAGCCGACTGCCGAGTCTTGGCCCCAGGCTGTTTTGCCTTGGATGGCGTGGTCGGCTTGGCTGAGGATGTCACGCTGGGTGATGGTGTTGGAGCTGGCGATCGCTTCGCCGGCTTGTCGGCAGATTTGCGACGAGTTGGCTCAAAGGGAAGGGGCTTGCGATCGCCCCCATCCTGCTTACTATTACCAGCTTGACTATCTGAATTGGACGAAGAGTTCGAAGCCATGAGCTTTTAACCGCGAATGCCGAGACGGGTGATCAATGCCCGATAGCGATCGTTGTCTTGTTTGTTGATGTAGGCCAGAAGACGCTTGCGCTGACCAATCATTTTGAGCAAGCCACGACGAGAAGCGTGATCCTTCTTGTTGGTTTTTAGGTGAGCGCTCAAGCGATTGATGCGCTCGGTCAGCATGGCGACCTGCACATCGGCAGATCCGGTGTCAGTTTCGTGAACCTGATACTGAGAAATAATTTCTTGTTTTGTGTCTTGCAGCAGCGCCATAGCGGTCTGTTATTCCCTCCAAATACAATCAACAATCATATCACAAGGAAAAGGGGTTAGGAGATAGGGGCTAGGGGTTAGCGGCTGAGCCAAGCGATCGCTTCTCGAATCCACACTTCGGGGTCGGCGGTTTTGGCGATCGCGGTTTCTTGGCCAACGGCTCGGAGCGCTTGTAAAATTTCGCTCGTGCTATAGCCCAGAGCCAAGAGGGTCATTTCCACTTCTTCTTGGACGTTGGTGACGGGGCCTGCTTCGGGCAGGGTGGCTAGGCCAGTTTGCGATCGCCACTCGGCCAGCTTGGTTTTTAGCTCAACCGCAATGCGTTCAGCGGTTTTGGTTCCCACACCTGGCGTGCGCGATAGCAGGCGCGTGTTGCTGCTGACGATGGCTTGTACCAATTCCTGAAGCCCCAAAGTATCCAACAATGCGATCGCCACCTGGGGGCCAACTCCGCTGACGCTGAGCAATTGCCGAAATAGGTCGCGCTCTGGCATCGACGCAAAGCCAAATAGAACAGGCTGCTCGTCTCGCACTTGGTAATGGGTAAAAATTTGCACCGCTTCCCCAATGTTGGGAAACGTTTGCAGCAATCGCGGCACAATCTGAATGTCGTAGCCCACTTGGTTCACATCCAAAATCACCATGACGCGGGTTGGGCTCAGTTTTTGAATGCCGACAAGGGTGCCTTTGAGATAGGTGATCATGAACAGAAACCCAAAACAGAGTCGAAAATAACGGGGGCGATCGCACTGGATGATGCCACGACCTCATCCGACGGTTCACGGTATTGGCAGCCTGGTGTGGCCAACCCTTCATCACCATAGCGGAAGCCCGCCGAGAGAAATTACCGAGATGATATCCATCTTGGTAATTTCCTAGGGGAAGCTCTCTCTCCGAAAAAGCTAGAATGCGAGGGTTTGGGCTGCGGTTCCCTGTCATTTGGCTCTTTTATGCCTAGCTTTTCATGCTTTTCTCGAAATTATTTTCAGTGGCTCCCCAAGTTTGATTTTCGCATCTGGATTTTGATTGCAGGGCGATCGCTCTCCCAGTTGGGGAATGGCTTTACCCTGTTCTATGCGCCAATCTTTTTTGCCAATCAGGTTGGGCTATCGCCAACACTGGTAGGCATTGGCATTGGCATTGGCTCCATTACCGGAATTGTGGGTCGCATTGCAGGAGGCTCCCTGTCAGACTCGCCCCAGTGGGGACGACGGTGGACGCTGCTCGCTTCGGCAGCAATCTCCGCCTTGGCCGATGTGTTTCTAGTCGCGGCCAATGATTTCCCCCTATTTTTGATCGGAAACCTGCTGATGGGGTTGGGGATTGGGTTGTATTGGCCCGCCACCGAGGCCGTTGTGGCCGACCTGACCACGGTGGAACAACGGCATGAGGCTTTTGCCATTACCCGACTGGGCGACAGCATTGGGCTGGGGCTGGGGGTGGTGCTGGGCGGCCTAATGATTTCGGTGTTTGGGGTCTATCGGCTGCTGTTTGCCATTGATGGCGTCTCATTTCTGGTGTTTTTTGGGGTGGTGTACTGGGCGATCGCCGAAACCATGTCCACCGAAAATCTGCACCCCGATATGCGCGAAGGCTGGAAGGTAGCTCTGCGCGATCGCGCGCTGCTGGTCTATGCCGTGGTCAATACGCTATTCACCACCTATTTGGCCCATATCAACAGCGGCATGCCGCTTTACTTCACCCGCTACGTGACCAGTGGCGACGGCACTGGCTTTTCCGAAGGAACGGTGAGTGTGCTGTTTTCCTGGCATATTTTGCTCACAGTGCTCACGCAGCTGCCAATTATTCGGGTTTTGCGGCCCCTTAGCCATATCAATGCGCTGATCGTTTCGGCGCTGCTGTGGGGGCTGGGTTTTGGCTTGGTGTGGGTTACGGGCATTGCTACCAGTGGCACGTTGATTTGGGCACTCCTGGCGCTGAGTGTCATGTCGATTGCGACGGTAGCCTACACGCCTGCTGCGGCCTCTTTAGTGGTGGGCCTATCTCCTGTTGCGTTTCGGGGTGTGTATTTGTCCATCAATTCGCTGTGCTGGGCCGTGGGCTACTTTATTGGGCCAACGGTGGGCGGCTGGGCTATGGATCAACCCCGCGCGATCGCCGATGGATTTTGGGTTGTGTCGGCGTTTAGCGTGTTGCTGTGTATTGCCATTTTGTACGGCCTCAACAAGCTGCTGAAACACCAGCCCGACGTATCAACGTAGTCCTTCAATGTTGTCGGGAGGCTGGACGCAGAAAGCATCATTCAACAGTGTCAGGCCGAACCGCTCTGGCGATCGTGAAAATTCGCTAGTCTGGAAACGTTGGAACTTTTGCATAGAACTTTTGCACATTCACTGGGCACATGATTGAGAACGCCGTAACAAAGTTTGGTACATCCGAAATGACCCTTGCCGAAAAGCTCGATGCGCTACGCACCCTATTTGCCCAAATGGATCGGGCGCTGATTGCCTACTCGGGTGGGGTCGATAGCACACTGGTCGCCAAGGTGGCCTGGGATGTGTTGGGCGATCGCGCCCTGGCCATTACGGCGGAATCTCCCTCGCTTTTGCCCGACGACTTGCAAGACGCCGAGGCTCAAGCCCAGCTCATTGGCATTTCCCACGAAATCGTGCAAACCCACGAAATGGAGAATCCCAACTATGCCGCCAATCCCATCAATCGCTGTTACTTTTGCAAGAGCGAGCTGCACGACACATTGAAACCGTTGGCCTTGCAACGGGGTTATCCCTACGTGGTGGATGGGGTGAATGCAGACGACCTGCACGACTATCGCCCCGGCATTCAAGCCGCCAAAGAACGCGGCGCGCGATCGCCCCTGGCCGAAGTGGGAATTACCAAGCTGGAAGTGCGGGAACTCTCGCAACAGTTGGGGTTACCCTGGTGGGATAAACCTGCACAGCCCTGCCTCAGCTCTCGCTTTCCCTATGGCGAAGAAATCACCATCGCCAAGCTCCAGCGTGTGGGAAATGCCGAGCGTTATTTGCGCAAGTTGGGGATGAAAAATTTGCGGGTTCGCTCCGAAGGCGACACCGCTCGCATTGAGCTACCACCCGAATCCATTCAATCCTTTGTGCAAACGACAGACTTACCCGCATTAGTCGCTGCATTTCAGGGGTTCGGGTTTCTCTTTGTCACACTTGATCTCGAGGGATTTAGCAGCGGCAAGCTCAATCGCGTGTTGGGAAATACAGTTCAATCGAGCCCGACTGCTCTCAGTGCATCCTAAAGTTCGGATGGGGGCATTATCGCCTAGACTTTTTTATAGACAGGACTTACGCAGTTGGCTAATGTTTGAAGCGCTAAGCCCTCCAAACATCAGTCAACCCCCTGGTTTTTCGGATAAAGTGCGTAAGTTCTAATAGAGTGATTCTCCTGTAGGGGAAGACTTACCATCGGTTTAGGGCCAATTGTTCAGCCCCGTGCATGATTCCAAGCTGGTGAATGGTTTTGCCTGGTGAGTCGCCCACCCAATTCTTGTTCAACGTTTGCAAAGTTTATGCGCGTCTACGTTCTTCTCTACAATGCCGGAACTGACAACGAAGGGATCTACACCCTGAGGCTAAAACAAGACGACGAGCAGAGCACCGGAACCTACCGCAACATTATTTTGATGTTTGAGTCGGAGGAGGATGCGCTGCGGTATAGCCTGATGCTAGAAGCCCAGGACTTTGCATCACCTGCCGTGGAGTGCCTGGAGCAAGAAGAAGTCGAAGAATTTTGTAACGAGGCCGACTACGATTCGGTGCTGGTACCAGAGGGGACGCTAACGCTACCGCCCGAAACGAATTTGGAAGTGACCGACTGGCAGCCTGATATGGAGCGATCGCCCACCGAAGTGTTGGGTAGAGACGACGAAGCACCCACCTTCTCGGCGGATGAGCTAGAGCAACTGCGCCGCCGCCTGGAGGGTTTGCTGTAGCCATGCCTGAGCCAAACAAGCCCGATCCAACCCGTCCTTCAGCAACCCTTACCCAACGTGGGCATTTGCTCACCGAACAGGTCAATCCCAATAGCGCCAATTTGGATGAGCTGACAGCGCTGGAAATTGTGGACTTGTTCAACCGGGAAGATGCCAAGGTGATCGAGGCGATCGCCCAGGCCCGGGAACCGCTAGCGAATGCCATTGAGCGCACCGCCGCCGCCTTACAAGCCGGGGGACGGTTGTTTTACATCGGGGCAGGTACCAGCGGCAGGCTAGGAGTGCTGGATGCAGCGGAGTGTCCTCCCACGTTTTGCACACCGCCCGAACTGGTGCAGGCCATCATTGCGGGAGGAGAGGCTGCCCTGGTGCGTAGCTCCGAAGCCAAAGAAGACCGAGCCGACGATGGAGCAGCGGCAATCGCCGATCGCCAGATTTCCACTCGGGATGTCGTTGTAGGCATCACCGCAGGCGGCACAACGCCTTACGTTCACGGTGCGCTGCAAGCCGCCCGAGAGCGCGGGGCAACCACAGTTTTCATGACCTGCGTTCCCCAAGATCAGGTTCCCGCAGCAGTCGATGTTGATATTCGGTTGTTGGTTGGCCCAGAGGTGCTGGCGGGTTCTACCCGGCTTAAGGCAGGCACCGTCACCAAGCTGGCGCTCAATATTTTGTCCACGGGCACCATGGTGAAGTTGGGCAAGGTCTACGGTAATCGCATGGTGGATGTAGCCGTCACCAACACCAAGCTGCTCGATCGCGCCGTACGAATTTTACAAGACTTAACCGAGCTGAGCCGGGATGCCGCAGCAACGCTTTTGGAGCGCAGCCAGCGGCAGGTAAAACTGGCCCTACTCATGCACTGGACTGGGCTGGATGAGGTCGAGGGCGATCGCCAACTCAAGGCCCATCACGGAAATCTACGCCAAGCGGTTCGGGCTCATCTACCTTCGGCTAAATAGCCGATTGCCCCATCGCACGTCACAATGAGAGCAGGTTTGCCACCAAAAATCGGCCTTTCCGCATCCGTTGAATTGCGGATCGTCGCTTGATAGGGTAAACAATAGTCTTAATCGGTATCACGGAATTGATGACCGATTATTGGGCTTGCGTTTATTCGGCTCACGCCACCCCGTGTGTTTATGATTACGGTTCTCATTTTAATTTCGGCAGTTGGCATTTTGGCCTGGGGCTTTGCTCGGGCACGTCCGTTTGGCAAAGTAGGGGTGCTGGCGTGGCTACAGTCGGTTGTGCTCATGCTGCCGTGGCTACTATTTTTTGGGCTGTTTACGCTGGGGATTTACCTCAACATTGCAGCGGTGTTGCTGCTGCTGGTGCTGTCGATTGGGCTGTATGTGGTCTTGGGGCGACAAGTGCGGGCTCTGGGGCAAGATCCGGCCACGATGCGGCGGCTGGCGAATCTGGCCAATGCTCAATCATCAACTGACGGGGAGGCGATCGCATCCGCAGACTCATCCCCTGCTGAATCGAGCAAAACTGCTCCTCCGCCCACCGACGGAATTCCATCGCTGGAAAAAATCCCCGCCGAGGATCTGCAAGCAATCCAGGGCATTTTCGGCATCGATACATTTTTTGCCACAGAAACCATCCCCTACATGGATGGAGCGATTTTCAAGGGTAATTTGCGCGGGGAGCCAGAAGCCGCTCATGCTCAGCTATCTACTAGTCTGAAAGAACGCTTGGGCGATCGCTACCGATTGTTTCTTATCAATGGCCCAGATGAGCGGCCCACCATGGTTGTACTGCCCAGCAGTAGTGAGCCTCCCAAAAGCAGCAAAGCCCAGCTCGCCTTTGCGATTGTGTTGGCGCTGGCCACTGTCGCCACTTGCCTCGAAGCGGCTGGCCTACTGCTGGGTTTTGACTTTTTTGCCGCCCCAGATCGCCTGGTCGAAACTCTCCCCATCGCTGGGGGCATCATCCTCACCCTGGCAGCTCACGATATAGGCCATTGGGTCTTGGCGCGCCGTCACCACATTCGCCTCAGCCCGCCGTTCTTCATTCCCACCTGGCAGTTGGGATCGCTGGGATCGCTGGTGCGCTTTGAATCACTGTTGCCCAACCGCAACATTTTGTTTGATATCAGCTTTGCTGGCCCAGCGGCAGGGGGTGTCGTGTCCCTGGTGATTTTGCTATTGGGGTTAGTGCTGTCGCTCAACGGCAGTTCCTTCAGCATTCCACCGAGCTTCTTTCAAGGTTCGATCTTGGTGGGCACGTTGGCCAAGGTAGTGTTGGGCGATGCCCTGCAACAGCCCGTAGTACCTGTGCATCCGTTTGTGGCGGTCGGTTGGATTGGCCTCGTTGTCACTGCGCTAAATGTCATGCCAGCGGGCCAGCTAGATGGTGGCCGCATTGTGCAGGCAATTTATGGCCGCAAAGTGGCGGGTCGCGCTACCATCGCAACCGTTATCGTGTTGGGCGTTGCCTCGCTGGTTAACCCCCTGGCCCTATATTGGGCGATTGTAATCTTATTTGTTCAGCGCAATTCAGAACGACCTGCGCTGAACGAAGTGTCGGAACCTGATGATGCTCGTGCTGCTTTGGGCTTGTTGATTTTGTTTTTAATGGTGGCGACATTGCTACCGCTTACCCCCGGCTTAGCGGGCCGTCTTGGCATTGGAGGCTAACCATGGCATTTATCCCCCCGGTTCTGCTGGTACTCGACATTAGTGCCCTTTCAGGCGGCACCACGCGCGAATGGCTCGAATTTTCTCGAGTTGGCAAGGTTCATGTTCCCCAGCCCGTTTATGAAGAGATGCGGCTGTTGTTCGATCGCTCTCCCGATCCCGATTTAGAAGAGTTGGCCAAAAGCTTTAGTCACTTTTATCCAACGAGCGGTTGGCAGGTTGTGGATGTTACGGCGCACCATTCGTCGCTGACGGCGGTGGGGCAAGCTCTCACCCGACGATCGCGTACGGCGTTGGCTGCAGCCCGGTGTGCCTATGCTCTATCGCTCAACTTTTCTAACCATTTGGTTGTGCTAGTCACCAATGATCAGGGGTTGTTGCAGCGCGTTTATGATATTCCTTCTAACAATTTCTGCGCCATTAATGCTTCTGCATTGATGCAGTGGAGCCGAACGGGACAGCGGCCTGTTGCCGTCAGCCAAAAACTCCAACAGTTGCGGGCCTCTATTAGTGCTAATCTGTCGTCGGGGTTGGTGGGGCAAACTCGCTCCACATCTGCTACACGCACCTCGGTCGGAACTACCACAAAACCAGCCACACGCCCCAGCAGTACCGTACAGAGACCGCAGCGTCGGCTGCCTGGGCAAAGCTACAGTCCTGATACAGCAGAGTCAATTTCGAATATGATTTCGTTGATGCTGGCGGTTGGTGGCGTTGCCGTAGCAGGCTGGCTCTTGTGGTCGATGTTTTCCAATGTCAACTGGTTTGAGCCATTACGCCAACCCCTTGATCCCACTCAACAGAACCGACAATAAACCTGCATGATTACTGCGATCGCCAATCAAAAGGGAGGCGTAGCGAAAACAACATCAACCCTCGCCCTCGCTGGTCTGCTGGCCGATGAGGGCAGTTGTCTCGCCATTGACCTTGATCCTCAGGGGAATCTCACCACTGGCTTGGGCATTGAGTTAGAGGTGGGACAGCTCACTAGCTACGACGTCATCACAGGTAAAGCCAAACTGGAACAGGCAATTGTGGCCACGGCTTCTGGGATCGAGCTGCTACCAGGGGAAATTTCCCTAGCAAAGGTTGAAAAAGAGCTGATGAACACACCCGATCGGTTCCATGTGCTCAAGCATCAGCTCAAGCCCTACTTGGAGCAAGTTGAACAAGTGGTCATCGACTGTCCACCCAGCTTGGGGTTGCTCACCATCAACGCGCTCTCAGCCGCCGATACACTGCTAATTCCGGTTCAGTGCCAGTTCTTTGCGCTAAAGGGCTTGCAGGGCTTGCTAGAGACGATTGAAACCGTACGTCGCAAGCTCAACCCCAATCTCAAGGTGTTGGGTGTGCTGCCGACTATGGCCGAAACCAACACGGTGATTACGCAGGAGATTATGAAAATTCTGCGATCGCAACTGGATGGTGTTCGTGTTTTTGACCCGGTGCCCAAGTCCGTCAAGTTTCCCGAATCCAACATGGCTGGGGCACCCATTCACCAATACACTCGCGACTGGAAGCTAGTGCAACCCTACCGCGAAGTCATGCGCGAATTGCTCATGCTCGAAGGCTAATGGCCACCTCACGGCGATCCTGCATTGGGTCTGCTCCCTCCCAGTGGTAACGTTTTCATAGGAGATATCTGTGAGTAAGGAGTGAGCCGTGCAGTTGCAGGAAGAGCGCATTGAGTCGCTAAAAGCAGGTGTGTTGGGGAGCAGTGCGATCGCCCTCACCTATGCTGCGATTACCCTGTTAGAAGATCGGATGGATGCCTCATTTCGCAGCGACTTCAACCAGCTGCCATTTTTAATGGACTGGAGCGACTGGTTTAGCCTGGGCAGCGCCGCCCTGATGGGATTGCTGTTTGGCGTCACCTACCGCTACATTGTACGCCAAGATCCCAACCTGCATTTGGCATCGGGTGCAGTACTGGCGTTTGGCTTGGTACGGGGCCTATCTCAAATTGAGCCGCTGATTAGCCTATCGCCCGATCCGGCCTGGTTGGTGCTGATGGTTGGCGAAAGTTTAGTCCTGTTTGCCGTTGCTCGCCTGGTCATCGATATTGCATTTCTACAAGGATGGGTAAAACGCTTTCCCTAGGCGCAGCAGGTATCCTAAGCGCGATCGCCCTACTGTTGCCATCTTCATAGGTTTTAAGGGAGCAATGCCGTCTCAAAACCCGGTTGGTAGAGCCCTCGTAAGCATCCCAGCTAAACCGTTTGCCGCAGCCTTAAGCGCAGGTTTGCCAGTGGGCGCCCCAAGCGCCGAGCTGGGTTGACCGCCCACTCCAACGACAGCAATATTGCATTCATCACAAACGCAAGGACCGCAACGGCGATCGCCCCTGCCCAAATTTTGTCGTAGCGGCCAGCCTGGGCAATGCCATCAAACAGCAGCGTTCCCAAGCCGCCTGCACCAAACTTGGCACCAATCGTGGCAATGGCGATCGCCACAATAGCCGATAGCCTTAACCCTGCCAAAAAGATAGGCAAAATGAGCGGCACCTGCACCTGCCACCAGCGCTGCCACACACTCATGCCCATGCCTCGGGCTGCCTCCATCACTGCAGGGGAAATCGCCTGCAACCCAACCACCAGATTGCGTACCAAAATCACCTGGGTATACACCACCATGGCCGCAATTACCGAGTTGGCATTCAGCCCAAACAGCGGCACCAGCAAAATAATCAAAGCAAGGCTGGGAACCGTATACAAAATGCCAAGACCTCCCAACACGGGAACACTGAGCCATCGATAGCGATAGACGAGCAGCGCCAGCGGCAACGCCAAACCCACCGCTAGCACCAGCGTGATCAGGGTCATTTGCAAGTGCTGCAAGACCAAATTCCACACGATGCCCGGGTTGCTGACGAGATAAGACATGGCTAAGGCGCTTTGCCGACACTGGCAGAATCGCGAATGTGCTCTAGCGTTAACACGCCAACAGTGGTTCCATTGGCCGTCACGGTGAGCCGTGGCGCTCCCGTGCGCAAAATGAGCGATAGAGCTTCGCGCAGGTTATCTTGCGGGGTAATCGTGGGTTCGCTGCCGTTGCGAAAGTCAGCAGGCGCATCCACCATCGCAGTTTCAACTCGCAGTAGGCCCAACTGCCGAACCATGTCATCAGCCCCCATCAAGTCATAGACAAACTGATCGGCAGGTTGAGTCAAGATATTAAACGGCGTATCGTACTGCACAATTTGCCCAGCACGCAAAATCAAAATACGGTCGGCCAGTCGCAGCGCTTCTTCTACGTCATGGGATACGAACAAGATCGTTTTTTTGAGCTGCCGCTGGAGCCGCAAAATTTCGTCTTGCAGGCTTGTACGGGTAATGGCATCGATCGCCCCGAAGGGTTCATCCATCAAAATAACTTGGGGATCGCCAGCTAATGCACGAGCAACACCAACCCGCTGCTGCTGCCCACCCGAGAGTTGAGCCGGGTAGCGATCGCGATACTCCAGGGGTGGCAGCCTTACCAGGTCTAGCAGTTCATCAACCCGTGCTTGAACACGAGCCCGTCCCCATCCCAGCAGCTTGGGAACAACAGACACATTTTGCGCCACCGTCATATGTGGAAACAGGCCCGACTGCTGAATGACATAACCAATTTGTTGGCGGAGCGCAGTTGCCTTGAGCTCGCGAATATCTTGCCCGTTGACGTAAATAGTGCCCGAGGTCGGCTCATAGAGTCGATTCACCATTTTGAGCAGCGTTGTTTTTCCACAACCGCTAGGCCCCAAAATGACCACAAGCCGACCTCCCTCAACATCACAGCTCACCCGCTCGACCGCAGGCCGTGCCGCCCCGGCGAACTTAAGAGTGGCCTGATCAAACCGAATCGCACTCACCGTTAGAGGAGTCCCTGTTGCGTCAGAAACTCACGAGCGACATCCGCGGGTTCTTTTTGTTCACCACTCACTTGATAATTCAACTGCTGCATAGTTTCGTCGGTGAGAAGGGGCGCAAGCGCATTGAGCGCTTCGGCGATCGCAGGGTTGGCATCCAGGGCTTCTTGCCGAACCACCGGAGCAACCTGATACGGAGGAAACAGGTTGCGATCGTCTTCTAAAAGCACAAGGTTGAAGGCGCTAATTTCGCCGTCTGTTCCAAAGGCGACCGCCACATCTGCCTCACCGTCTACCAGCGCCTTATATCGAAGGCCGGGATCGATCGCTTTGTATTCTCTTAATTGAAAGTTGCCGTAGGCTTGCTGAATGCCGGGCAGGCCATCTTCCCGCTCTTGAAACTCAGGTGGCCCCACCATCACCAGGCTGCTCGCTTGGGCAGCCATATCAGAAATGTTGCGAATGTTGAGTTCGGTCGCTTTAGCCTCGGTCATGGCCAAAGCCTGAGTATTATTCATGGGCGCTGGATCGAGCCACACGAGGTTGAACTGCTCTTTGTAGCCCTTGGCAACATCTTCAAAGACTTTTTCCTGATCGCTATTGGCAGGTAGCTTCAGAACGGTTAGCAACCCCGTGCCTGTGTACTCGGGATACAGGTCAATCTCATTGTTGACCAGACCAGCTTGAGCGACGGGTGTACCACCCAAGTTCAGTTTGCGCTCAACGGTTAAGCCCGCCTTTTCTAGCACTAGCGCATACATTTCACCAATGATGAACTGCTCGGTAAAGTCCTTAGAACCAACTCGAATGGCGGCACTAGAGCCACCGCCTGTACAAGCAACAATCAGAGTTGCCGTGAGGACGGTAAGCAGAGGCCAAAGCAAAAACCGACGAATGAGACGCATAGCAACTTCCTAACTTTAGCAGGGGGCGATCGCTTCCACTTATCATACCGAACTCGGCTTGTTTGAGCGATGTTGCAGAGGTTGAGGCGATAGGAAAAAACGCTGCCTCAGCCAGCCTCACCCGATTGCCGCAGTTCAACCCTATGGCAACCAGCGGGGGCGAATTCCAGCGAGCGGCAACTGCTGAGGTGTGTTGGGGGTTGGGTTGCCGTCTGCATCTTTGGTGAGTGGCAGTACCCATAGGCGGCTGGTGGCGATCGCCCTTCCATCAGTACCAATAATGATCGGTGTTTCGGTAGGGTTAGCCAGGTCGGTTTCTGCTGGAACCGCCTGATCAAACAAAATTCCCAAGCCATCGGGCGCTAGGCTCATTTGAATATCCCGCTGAATAGGCAGCTTGAGCAATGTTTTTGCCAGCGGAGGTTGGCTCGTGGAACGGAGATTGACCGCAACCAGATAGGGCTGCTCAATATACTCTTGAACCGGCAAGCGCTCGGTCACCAGCACATACAGGAGCGATCGCGTCGCATCGAATTGAGCGCTCAAAAAGGCTCCATTGGTTTCCAGCAGTTCTTGCTCGGTGCCCTGGTTGGTCACCAAAAAGAGCGATCGCGTTGGATTTTGGGGCTCTTCGTTAAATCGCACCATAGCGGCTGCAGAACCATCCGGCGCAAAGGACAGCACGGTGCCAAACCGAGGCAAGAAGTCGAGTGGCTCGGCCTTATCTTCCAAAGGCAAAATCGCCATGCCCTGTCCCTGAGCCATCGCAAGGGTTGTACTGTCTGGTGCAATTAAAAAATCACCACCAGGCTCCGTTTCAATTGGGCGAGGCTGCTCTCCCTCCTGGAGCATCCACAAACCAAACTCAGCCGGATTGTTGCGCTCAACCCGCTGAACCACAATGGTTTCTCCATCGTTGGAAAGCTCAAATTTCAGGTTTTGATAATCATCACTATCGAGCACTTGTTCAACGATGCCCCCAGGCTGCGCCTCGCGCGATCGCCGCCGCCGGTTCGGCTCCAATGGCGATTGGGGTGGCTCTCCAACTTCAATGCCCGTTGTGACGGTGTATAGCTTTTGGTCGAGTAAGGCCTGATCAACCGACTGCCGATCGCTGGCAGAAAACAAGATGCGATCGCCCTCGGGATAGGGCTTGTAATCCATAACGACCAGGTTGGCCGGAGTGAGAATAGTTTGCTCTTGTCGGGTCAGGTTGTTCAACACCAGGCGGCCCATCTCTTCGCCCTCGACCCCTAAATACACAAAAGCGCGATCGCGGGTACGAAACTTCCCTTCAAACAAGGGCATTGAGCCTCGCTCTCCTACTTCAGTAAAGCGATCGCGAGCCCCTTTCAGCTGAATTACAAACTCGGTGCCATAGGGTGCTGGCTCATTCAGCGTGTAGGCCATCCGGCGGCCAGCCCAGCTAAACTTTCCAGCCAGCGGCGGCGCAATTTCCAAGTTTTGCTCTACACTGTCGCGATTCATTGGACGGTTGAAGCTCAGCAAAAATGCGCGATCGCTCGAACTCACTTGCCGATCTTGCCAGCTAAAGTCGCGCACGCGCGGAACCGCATGGCTACCACTCAGCAATAGCACAGCAATCAAGGCCGTCAGCAGCACAGTAAAGGCTAACGCAGTACGGTCAATCGGTTGCAGCGAAAACCCGGAACTTTGAGAACGATTCGCCATGAACTTTGACAAAACTTTCAACACTCTGCCAGACTGATCAACCCTATCACACGGTTCCTGGGATGGGGATCGGGGCTTGGCGATTTGGCCCTGGGTCACTGCTCACCATCCGCGCAACATCACTGGCATAATCAGCTTGCAGAATTGAGATTGAGCGCTGTGAGGAATCAACAGGTTGCGCCGTTGGTGGCGGCGCTGCGTCGTAGTCGCGATCGGCCCGATGCAGCCTTTTATGCACCAGGCCACAAGCGCGGCCAAGGGATATCGCCGTTGATGGTGGAGCTGTTAGGCGATCGCGTCTTTCAAGCAGACTTGCCAGAGCTACCTGAGTTAGATAATTTGTTTGCTCCTGAAGGGGCGATCGCCGAAGCTCAAGCGCTTGCGGCAGAACTCTTTGGGGCCACCCACACGTGGTTTTTAGTCAACGGCTCAACCTGCGGCATTGAGGCAGCCATCTTGGCCACGTGCCAACCGGGCGATAAGCTCATTCTGCCGCGCAACTGTCATCAATCGGCGATCGCCGCGTTGGTGTTGTCAGGGGCGGTGCCCGTCTTTATTTCGCCCACCGTTGATGACTGGGGCATGGCCCACAGCATCACTCCCAGCCAACTGGCGCACACACTCGCCCAACACCCCGACGCCAAAGCCGTTTTGCTGGTGTACCCCACCTACTACGGCACCTGTGGAGACATTTGGGCGATCGCTCAGATCGCTCATCATTATCAAATTCCGCTGATTGTGGATGAGGCCCATGGTGCCCATTTTGCTTTCCACCCCGACTTGCCGATGCCATCGCTAGAGGCCGGAGCCGATATTGTCATTCAATCCACTCACAAAGTGCTGGGGGCAATGACCCAAGCCTCAATGCTGCACTCTCAAGGCAATCTTATCGATCCCGAGCGCATTCGCCGAGCCTTGGCGTTCGTGCAGTCAACCAGTCCCAGCTATTTGCTATTGGCCTCGCTCGATGCAGCCCGTTACCAAATGGCTCAACATGGCCGTTCTCTGATGAGCCAAACCCTGCGGCTGGCAACCTGGGCGAGCGATCGCCTCTCCGCCACTCCAGGACTCGCCGTCTTTGACCCACACACGGCTCCAGGCTGCACGGCAGGCGATCGCACTCGGCTCACAGTCAGCGTGAGCAACTTGGGCATCAGCGGCTACAAGGCTGATGACATCCTACGCGAACACTTGGGAGTGACATGCGAACTACCAAGCCTGCAAACGCTCACGTTTATTGTTTCCCTAGGGAATACTGAAACCGATGTAGAGTGCCTCGTCGCTGGATTTACCCACTTGGCGGCACAACTAGGCGATCGCCCTTCCACCCAAGTTACGGCTGTGTCGATACCGCCCCTTCCCCAAGTGCAGCTCTCGCCTCGCGAAGCGTTTTTTGCTGCGACTGAAACGGTGTCTGTTGAACAGTCCATCGGCTGTGTTGCTGCAGAGTTGGTGTGCCCTTATCCCCCTGGCATTCCCGCCCTGGTTCCTGGAGAAACGATTACTCCACAAGCGATCGCCCATCTCCTCCAAGTCTTGGCCCTCGGCGGCGCTATCACAGGCTGCGCCGATCCCAGCCTTGCAACCATTCGAGTCATTCAACGCTAGCCCTAACCCACGTGAGTTATGGATGAGCTGAAGCGCCCATTTTTGCGCGCGCAATGCGCGCGCAAAAATGGGATTTTCTGAGGTTTACGCGGCGCGTAAACCTCAGAAAATCCCTTAACCGAAACTGACGTTAACCCCATTACCCACAAGGGCAAGGCAAAAAAATCAGCCCCGTAGAGCAGGGCTGAAGCAACATAATTCAAAGAGCGAAAGCGGCTCCGATGACAGCACTAGCGATCGATGAGCGCCGGTGCCTGGAAACTAGGCGTAGTTGGAAACCATGCCGCACCCAAGGGGGAAGAAGTCGGGAACGGCCGGGTCGCTGTGGTGCTAAAGGAATCTTGCATCTGAGCCGTAATTTGTGAGGTTTTAGCATCATAAAGTTGGGTGACCAGCTTGGGATAAAAGCCAATCCCAATGATCGGGATCAACAACGATGCAATGATAAAGACCTCCCTCGGCTCGGCATCGACCAAAATTTGATGATCGACCAGCTCTTTATTTTCGGGACCGTAGAAGATTTCCCGCAGCATCGAGAGCAAATAAATCGGCGTCAAGATGACCCCAACCGCCGCTAGCACAACCACAATCACCTTAAAGGTGAGGTCGTAGGCATTGCTGCTCGCAAACCCAACAAACACCATCAGCTCGGCGATAAAGCCACTCATGCCGGGCAGAGCCAGCGAAGCCATGGAGCAAGCGGTAAACATCGCAAAAATCTTTGGCATTTTTCGGCCTACGCCACCCATTTCATCCAAAACCAGGGTGTGCGTACGGTCATAGGTCGCCCCCACCAAGAAGAAGAGGCTGGCCCCAATCAAGCCGTGGGACACCATTTGCAGCATGGCTCCGCTCAATCCCAGATTGGTATAGGACGAAATACCAATTAGCACAAAGCCCATGTGCGAAATCGAGGAATAGGCAATCTTGCGTTTTAGGTTGCGCTGGGCAAAGGAGGTCAACGCCGCGTAGATGATGTTGACAACGCCCAAAATCACCAAAATGGGCGCAAAGTAAACATGCGCATCAGACAGCATCTCTACATTCATGCGAATGAGGGCATATCCCCCCATCTTGAGAAGAATTCCTGCCAGCAACATGTGGACAGGAGCTGTCGCCTCGCCGTGGGCATCGGGCAACCAGGTATGCAGTGGGAAAATGGGTAGCTTCACTGCGTAGGCAATCAAAAAACCGGCATATACTAACAGCTGAAATCGGATGGGGAAATCCTTATCCATGAGCGATCGCATGTCAAATGTGACCTGATCGCCATAGAAGGCCATCGCCAAGGCTCCCACCAAAATGAAGAGCGAGCCGCCTGCCGTATACAAAATGAACTTGGTTGCCGCATAGAGGCGCTTTTTGCCACCCCAAATCGACAGCATCAAGTACACCGGAATCAGCTCCAGCTCCCATACCAGGAAGAACAGAAGCATATCCTGCACGGCGAAGACAGCAATCTGGCCACCATACATCACCAGCATGAGGAAGTAGAACAGGCGCGGCTTGAGCGTAACGGGCCACGATGCCAGAATTGCCAGGGTCGTAATAAATCCCGTCAACAAAATCAGCGGCATCGAGAGACCATCTGCCCCAACCGACCAACGTAAATCGAGCGATGAGACCCAAGAGTAGCTTTCAACCATTTGCAAGCCAGGGTTCGACATGTCGTAGCTGGTGTAGAACCCGTAAACCAAAATTGCAAAGTCGATCAAGCCCACTGTCAGGGCATACCAACGTACCGTCTTTCCATCCTTGTCGGGAATGATAGGAATTGCCAACGAAGCCACAATGGGCAACAGAATGACGGTTGTTAGCCAGGGAAAGGTATCAAAATCCATGGAAATGTTTTATGGAGATTTCAAAAGCTATCGATGAGTGCTAGCTCCGCCGAAAGATGAAAACGGAAACCTCACACCTCTAAGCATTTAGGTAGCAATGTTTCAAATAAGAAGGCAACTGTGCCAAACCATTCGACACAGTTGTCTACAAAAGTTTGCGAAACGAGATAACAAGTTCAAGAAAAGCTGTTTAAGGACAACCTAAGCCATGTGAATGGGGATCAGGTGATTCCAGAAACGAGCACTAGGCCAAGTACGGCTCCAAACACGATGAGTGCATAGAACTGTACCTTTCCATTTTCCAGATACTTCAAGGCTTCGCCAGTCACCAAGGTTACAAAGCCAGCCAAATTTACCAGACCATCGACAATTCGGACGTCTACTTCTAGCACTTGCCTGGCTAGCCGACGGCTACCCTGAACAAACACAACGTTGTAAATGTCATCGATGTACCACTTATTTAAGGAGAGCTGGTACAAGGGCTGAATTTTTTGGGCGATCGCCGCAGGGTCAATTTTCTTCTGAGCATACATGAGAATCGCCAGAGAGATACCAATTAGGCCAATTCCCACAGAGCTACCACCCATCGAGAGGAACTCGCCCCACTCAAAATCGGCAGGAACTCCAAACGCTGGCATCTCCTCAATCAGCTCACCTGGAGGATGAATAAACGCCTCAAAGTAATTGCCAAAAGGTGTGCCTACTAGCCCCACCAAAATGGAGGGAACCGCCAAAGCAACCAGCGGAAATACCATCGTAAACGGCGACTCATGGGGAGAAGAACTGTGGTGATGGTCGTGATCCTCATGGTCATCGGCATCGGCCTGAGAAGTTAACTCCATTGGATTCATCGCACCCGGGCCAAACGCCAGACCCATTTTTTGCAATTGCTCATTCTTAAGCTCTTGCTTAATCCCTTCATTGTTGCCACGAAACTCACCTTCAAAGGTGCGGATATACATGCGGAACATGTAAAAGGCGGTGATCCCAGCCGTCAGATAACCGATCGCCCACAGAGCCGGGTTTGCAGCAAAGGTAGAACCCAAAATTTCATCTTTTGACCAGAATCCAGCGAAGGGAGGAATTCCACTAATTGCCAGAGTACCGATTAGGAAGGTAATTGCGGTGTAGGGCATGTACTTGCGCAAGCCACCCATCAGGCGCATGTCCTGAGCATAGGTTGGGTTGTGCCCCACCACTGCCTCCATGCCGTGAATGACCGAACCAGAACCCAAAAACAACATGGCTTTGAAATAAGCATGAGTCATGAGGTGAAACAGGCCTGCGCCATAGGCACCAACGCCCATCGCCATGACCATGTAGCCCAGCTGCGACATCGTGGAATAGGCTAAGCCTTTCTTGATGTCATTTTGAGTGATTGCGATACTAGCGCCCAAGAAGGCAGTCACAGCCCCGGTCCAGGCAATCACATTCATTGCTGTAGGAATGCCTTCAAACACTGGATACATGCGAGCAATCAAGAAGACCCCAGCTGCCACCATCGTTGCGGCGTGAATTAGCGCAGAGATAGGCGTCGGGCCTTCCATGGCGTCGGGCAACCACACATGCAGCGGAAACTGAGCCGACTTTGCAACTGGCCCCAAAAACACGAGTACTGCAAACAGAGCAGCCAATCCAGCACTCAAGACACCGGACTGAACCAAATCTTGCAACCGCTCACCAATCGTTTCAAACTCAAAACTTCCGGTTGCCCAGTAGAGCGCCAACATCCCTAACAGCAGACCAAAGTCACCAACCCGGTTGGTAACAAACGCTTTTTGACACGCATCGGCAGCTGCTTTGCGGTCGTACCAAAAGCCAATGAGCAAGTAGGAACACATGCCCACCAACTCCCAAAAAACATAGACCTGAACCAAGTTCGGGCTCACCACCAAGCCCAACATTGAGGAACTAAACAAACTGAGATAGGCATAGAAGCGTACATAGCTTGGGTCGTGTGCCATGTAGCCATCGGTGTAAATCATGACCAAAAATGCCACCGTCGTGACAATCACCAACATGAGTGCGGTGAGGTGGTCGATGGTGAAGCCCATTGAAAGATGAAAATCTCCAGCAGACGCCCAGTCAATGTAGCGAGTATAGGTTGGGTGTCCTTGAATCTGACTCCACAGCAGGGCAAACGAGAGCACCATAGCCGTCCCAATGAGAGAGACGATGAGCACAGCACTAGGTTTGCGCAATGCATTAGTGGACTTGTTGTAAGAGATCAGGCCAAGACCCAGGATCATCGCGCCTGCCAAGGGCAGTACTGGAATCAACCAGGAATATTGGTATAGGAGTTCCATGACGTACGCCTAACTTTATGTTTCTTCATTCAAACAGGCAAAACCGTTTACATTGTGGCACAGAGTTGCCCGGGTCGAACGGGCGATCGCTCGTTCATTCGATAGATTTATAATGATGCTGAAGTCTTGCTTTCACTTATTCAAGACGAGGCAATCAGGATTTATCCTCATGATATGCATCCTATTGTGGGGCGATCGCTTGATAAATCTGCTGATTTTTATACTCCTTTAGCAAATTAGGGAAAACCCCGCCCGATTTGGGCAGATCTAGGGATAAAACCATTGGCAGAGGGTCCTGGATTATCTTGTTTCGGTAAACCCGAATTTCGAGGCATTTAACCTACTCGTATAGAACGTTAAGATGGATATCGGCCATACTCGGAATTGCCGGAGTCAGTAACCGTGCTGCAAATCCTCGCCGAAGACTTTCGCATCATTTTTGACCGCGACCCTGCTGCTCGCAATTGGCTCGAGGTGTTAGTGTGCTACCCCGGCTTACAGGCGTTGGCACTCCACCGTTTCGCACACTTGCTGTATAAGAGCAGGATTCCCTTCATTCCCCGTCTAATCTCTCATCTCGCACGATTTTTAACTGGAATTGAGATTCACCCTGGAGCCGCAATTGGGCGTGGGGTATTTATCGATCACGGCATGGGAGTGGTGATTGGAGAAACGGCTATTGTTGGCAACTATGCCTTGATTTACCAGGGAGTTACTCTGGGTGGAACCGGCAAAGAGAGCGGCAAACGTCATCCCACCGTTGGCGAAAACGTTGTGGTTGGAGCCGGAGCCAAAGTGCTTGGCAATATTGAAATTGGCGACAATGTCAGAATTGGCGCTGGTTCGGTCGTATTGCGAGATGTCCCTTCGGATTGCACCGTTGTGGGTGTACCAGGGCGCATTGTGTATCGCTCCGGTGAACGCGTTGATCCGTTGGAGCATGGTCGACTACCCGACTCGGAAGCCCAGGTGATTCGGGCTTTGGTCGATCGCATCGAACTGTTGGAACAGCAAATTGCTGAGTTACAGCCACCATCGCAGCCTGTTCCGGCCAATCTGTATCAGCTTGTTGGGCAGCAAGTCCGTGACCATGCCCACGCAAATGGCAACACAAATGGGAGTAGTTTCCTGATTCAACCAGAGGAGATGCGGGTAGATGAATCCGACTCGCACCTTGAGGGCAACCACTCCGAGAAAGCAAGCTGCCGCCTGAGCGATAAGGTGATTGAGGAATTTTTGAACGGTTCAGGTATTTGATTGGCGGGGCTCTTGCCTCAACCGGGGATAGACCCATTATTCAAATGCAACGCCATGGACGATTGCTCGTTCAAAGCGTCAGCCTGGAATGATCCCCCGCACTGAGGCCATTCGTTTAGGGGGCGATCGCGATCGCTTCCTAAACTTAATTGAAACCTCATCATCAGTTAAACAAAAGACAGAAATTGCAGGATATGATGAATGAGGAATTCTGTATGAAATGATACGGAGTTCATCCTTTTTTCTATACGGTTTTGCTAAGAATTTAGGAGGCTTCATGAGTCGGCAGCAAGACAAACTCTCCCGCCCCGTTGGCCAAGCTTCTGCCGGGTCGGAGAAGGAAGAGTTTGATTTTGATCGGTGGGCTGGTGCTGTCAAGCGACAGATGATCGATTCTCTCAAGCGTCGTGGTTCTATGTAGCGATCGCTCTCACTCAACCAGTCATCCAAGTAACGTCAATTTCTGCTAAGGGTTTTTCTTGATGGTCGCGCAGTGCGCAGCCCTCAGAAAAACTTTTTTGTGTGCCCAACGCACCCCAAAAGAGGTGCGTTGGCTTATCCAAAACTGATGTTCAGCAAGATGCAGCAGAAACCACTCACAAAGCGAGTGCTGCGGGCGAGCAAGCCATCGAGCCCAAGGGCTTCTAGTCCACGTAAATCTAGTGCAGGGCACTTTGTAGTTGAGGTTGCAACGCGAGATCGGGGCGAATTAGGGTTCCCGGTAGCATCGCAGGTGCAGGCGTCGAGACAGAGACAGAGACTTCATCCTGGTTCCAAGGCTGCTGCCACAGCATCCAGCGGCTCCCTGAGGGTAGCTGGCTCAGGCTATTGGCATTTTGACTCAGCCATACAATCGGTTGCTCTGGTAAGCGCTCAGCGATAGGGGGCTCGGCATTGCTTACTGCCGCAAGGGCTTCCAAAACAGCGCGATCGCCCCGCACTAGTCCCGTCGATGCCGTCCATAGGTTCACCGTAAAGCCCTGACGCAACGCATAAAAATAGAGGGATGCCGCAGCACTCACCGCCGATTCAAACGCATCTGGATCCCAAGCAGAGGCACTATCCAGGCAGATAACCACATCTTGCCCTCCTGTAAACACCTCCAATTCTCGAACCCTCAGCTCACCATACCGGGCACTCGTGCGCCAATGGATTAGCCGGGTTGGATCACCCCAGCGATAGGGCCGAAGGGTGCGCGTTACGCCTTCGGTAGCGCCTTGAGCCCGAGCATTGCTTTGGGTTGCAAGGCTGGAGTTACGGCCAATTTCATCAATTAACGGACACCGCCCAAGCGGCAATACCGTGGGATAAATTACGGCATGGGCTGGAGCTTGATGCGATCGCCGACACCAAAATAGCCCAAGCGGAGTTGCGGTTCTTAACTCTACAGTTTGCCAACGATAGACCCCTCGCCGGTCGGCAGGCAGATAGTAAACCCAGTTTTCGGCTTGCTTGGCTCCAATTGAATCCAGGGATCGCACGATGTTTGTTCCCAACTCAGGCGGCAACCTATCTCGTGCCTGAAGCAAAGTTTTCGGGCGAATCGAGGCGTTGTGAAGGGTCAACTCGACCACCACTGTATCGCCCACGCTCACAGGCTCAATGGGCGATCGCAACACGTTGACCTGTCGGAGCGATCGCACGGGTAGCCAAGCGCCCAACAGCAGCAATGCCAGCATGACGCCGCTCATCACATAAAGCCAGCCGGCCATTGTATTCGTTGCCGCCGCAAAGAAGAATAAAGCCAGCCCCAGCATGAGCCAACCGCTATAGGCCGGAGCGACCCAGCGGCGCTCTAGCCAGCGAGTCATTCGAAAAAACCATTTGGGATACATAAAGTCAGGCGACCACACAGGCTACGCTGGCACGACGCGAACTCAAGACATGGACGAAACCGCTTTGATAAAAACTCAGATGCGTGCCCTCAGGCAGCTTCAGCTTTCTTAAACAACGCTTTTTCCAACCCACCGAATCCATCCATTCATCAAACTAATTCTAACTTCCTTACCTAGCCATCGCGAGCAAACGCAGCGTTTCAGGTCGGCTCAAGCCGTTCACAGGATTGAGGTTGCCAGAAAAGACACATCTTTTAGAGACTCTTCAAAAGGATGCAGTCACCCCTCAAGGCGGCCTCTAGCCCTCAGGGATCATTTAACCGGGGCGATCGCCCTGTCTACAGGCTGAAGCTGTGCAACCTTGAGTGAGATCGGGCACTATGGATGAGGAGGCACGTTATAATTCTTGCGGATGCACGCAAAAAATCTTTATGAAGAGTCCTTTAGTTCACGCCTTCTTTGTTGGTCGAGCATTGGCCGAGGCCATTGGCGAGCAAACAGAACGTTTCGCCACAACAGCTCTCAGCGAGCTTGGCAAATTTGATGCCGAGCAACGCGAGCGGTTGCGAGTTTTTGCCGATCAAGTCTTAGAAAAGGCGGCTCGTGATGAAGAGTTGGCAACTCAAACCAGTGGTTCTAGCCCATCGGCCGGGTTTGCCACACCTGGAAGCACAGATTTGCAAGCCACCATTGATGAGTTGCGCGCAGAGATCGCTCAGCTCCGTACCGACCTGCAACGATATCGAACCCAGGCCAATTAGTCCGTTTTATTCGCTTGAGGCTGCCGCTGCCCATGATGAGGGGGCTTGCTTTGAGTCAAACGATTGTATAACTATCCATTTTTCTGAGTCGAGCACTGTAGGTTTGCGTGTCTGGATTTTCTGACCAACCAACGCCCCAACACCCTGACGCGGAACCATCCGCGGCCCTTTTTGACGAGTCAAAACCAGTCATCGAACTCCCGAGCGATCGCCCCATCGATCCTGCCCATGTAGTTACCGATTACCCACCGGACAGCAAACCTCTCAAGTTTCGCAGTGCCGACTCATACCGCTGGAGCCGCGATCGCTACTCTCGCCGTCGCCGCTACATCGATATATGGACCTTTGTTCTGCAATTGCTAAACGCTCAGTGGCTCTACAACAAGCCCTGGAGCTACGTAGGTGGCATGACTCCAGAAAAGCAAGCCATTCGCCGCCGCAAAATGGCCATCTGGATTCGCGAAACCCTCCTGGATCTAGGCCCCACCTTCATCAAAGTTGGCCAGCTGTTTTCTACCCGAGCGGATCTCTTCCCGGTGGAATATGTTGAGGAACTGTCGAAGCTACAAGACAAAGTTCCCGCCTTCAGTTACGAAAAAGTTGAACAAATTGTTCAGAAAGATTTGGGTCGGCCTATCCCCGAGCTCTACGCCAACTTTGACCCAATCCCCATTGCCGCTGCCAGCTTGGGTCAGGTTCACCGGGCCCATCTCCATTCCGGAGAAGAAGTGGTCGTCAAGGTGCAGCGTCCTGGTCTCAAAAAATTGTTTGAGATCGATCTGGCCATTTTAAAAGGCATCGCTCGCTATTTTCAGAACCACCCAAGTTGGGGACGTGGACGCGACTGGCTGGGCATTTACGAAGAATGTTGCCGCATTTTATGGCTTGAAATTGATTACTTGAACGAAGGCCGCAATGCCGACACTTTTCGTCGCAACTTCCGGGGCGAAGATTGGGTGAGCGTACCGCGAGTCTATTGGCGCTACAGTTCGCCTCAAGTGCTGACGCTGGAGTATCTGCCAGGGATCAAGATCAGCCACTACGAAGCGTTAGAAGCAGCCGGGCTGGATCGCAAGCTACTGGCCCAGTTAGGGGCTAAGGCGTATTTGCATCAATTACTGAATAATGGCTTTTTTCATGCCGATCCGCATCCAGGCAACATTGCCGTGAATACAGAAGGAGCGCTGATCTTTTATGACTTTGGCATGATGGGTCAAGTGCAGCCCGCCACACGCGAGCGGCTCATGGAAACATTTTTTGGAATTGCCCAGCGAGATGCCGATCGCGTCGTTGCATCCTTGATTGAGCTTGGAGCTTTAGCTCAAGTTGATGATATGGGCCCAGTTCGACGCTCGATTCAGTACATTCTCAACAACTTGATGGATAAGCCCTTCGAGGCTCAGTCCATTACAGACATTAGCGACGATTTATACGAAATTGCTTATGATCAGCCCTTTCGCTTTCCGGCAACGTTTACGTTTGTGATGCGCGCGTTTTCGACCCTGGAAGGGGTGGGTAAGGGGCTCGATCCAGACTTTAACTTTATGGAGGTCGCACAGCCGTTTGCGATGCAGATTATGGGAACTGGAAATGGCAATGATGCAAATGGATTCTTGAATGAGCTGAGTCGTCAGGCCGTGCAGGTCAGCAGTTCGGCGTTGGGGTTGCCTCGGCGAATTGAGGACACGATCGAGAAGCTAGATCGAGGCGATTTGCGGATTCGGGTGCGATCGCAAGAAACCGATCGTCTGATTCGTCGGCTCAGCAATGTGAACATGGGCACCAACTACGCGCTCATGATTGGTGCATTTACCCTATCCGCCACAATTTTAGTGGTGAATAATTTACCTTGGCTGGCGGCGATCGCTGCAGCGATCGCTGTGATCGCGGGCGTTGCCTTTTTCCGCCTCATTATTAAAATTGATCGCAACGATCGCATGTTTTAGCCTTTCGCCTTTTATCTTAGGAACGTCGCTGCGTGTTCTCCAGCGTGTCTATCGTTGACCTCTACCGAATTGCCCTATGAAATGTTTATTCTCGGGTCTTACCGATCCGGGACTTCTTCGCTCTGTCAATCAGGATGATTACTACATCGACCCAGATGGCCGATTTTTCATAGTGGCAGACGGGATGGGTGGTCATGCAGGCGGACAAGAAGCGAGCCGAATTGCAACTGAATCCATTCAGCTTTATTTGTTGAATCAGTGGGCCTCGTCCGAAGAAACGCCAAAACTGCTGGAAAATGCCCTACTCCAGGCAAACCGAGCCATTTTACAAGATCAGGCAACCCATCCTGAACGTTCGGATATGGGCACCACCGCTGTCGTCGTTGCGTTTCGGAACGGTGAGTCGTGGTGTGCCCACATTGGCGATTCGAGGCTGTATCGGCTGCGGGGAGCCAAGCTTGAGCAAATTACTGAAGATCACACCTGGGTAGCCCGTGCCATGAAAGTAGGCGACCTAACGGCTGATCAGGCTCGTGTTCATCCTTGGCGGCACATTTTGTCCAAGTGCCTCGGCCGCGAAGATGTACGGCACATTGATGTGCAAATGTTTGAGGTAAAAGCCAGCGATCGCCTTTTGTTGTGCAGCGATGGCCTGACTGAAGAGTTATCTGACCATCTCATTGCCTCCCATCTCAAAACAATTCGGGCCTGCGATAAGGCAGCCATGGCCCTAGTGAAAGCCGCAAAAGATAACGGCGGACGAGACAACATTACGGTCGTCATCGTGGCTGTCGATGCTCAACGACGCTAGAAGCGTCTCATAGAACCCATTCGCATCCAGAACCCCATTCACAACCCTAACCGCAGTCAACAGGTCAGCAGAGCTAAACCTGGCCTGATTATTGTGGCTTGTCCAATGTTGTAACAATTTGCGATCGCCAAACGCTGTATCCACAGGCAGAACGTCACTGGACTTACGCATTTGTGTTGTGGGTAGGGTGCTTCGCACCCTACCCACAACACAAACACACCAGATTTAGTGGGCTTGCGTAAGTCCTGCGTCAGAAAGATTAGACCGCCTGAATGAATCGTTGCGTGGGTTCACCGCGCCATGATTCATGCTTCGAACAGCCGTTCGCGTAGAAGGTTAACTAAAAGGCTTGCAGCTCGGCAACAGTTAGCCAGTCAACCGTTTACGCCCTACCGGCTTGACTCTGCAGACAACGTTTAGTGCCGTTGGCATTACCCTCAACGCTTCGCACCAACATGCCCATCTTGAGGAGTCGCATCACACAAACCTGAAGATTGATTAAATCTTCTTAGCAGATCGATAGCTTTTTTATTACAGTGCCGCGATCGCCCATCAGCAAACAGCTTCAGCCGAAATGGGTAGAGAGGCAATCCTGTCAAGTATTGGATATGTTCCAAGGGAACTTTTTTACAATTCTTTACTTGCTAAAACTACCTACAAGCCAAGATTAGCCTGGGTTTTTCGTCAATCTCTACCCCAAAACAGCCCAAAAGCTATATCTTTCGGCGCTCTGGGTCGCTCTTTTGAAAGATGCTTGTACTACAAGCAACGAGCTATGGTCAACATATATGCATCAAGTACCCGCAAAGGGGGTGGCAACTTTGTCAAACAATTGTTATCTTTTGTAACATAGAGGAATCCTCACCATAAACTTGAGGGCACTCTATTGAGAACTCGCCGATATGGCGTAAATCTCAACGAAATAAATGTCAAGTCTATAAGGGAAACCAAATCAGAAGAGAATCGTTTCTCCTCTAGCCGATACTTCCCTGAACCAATCAAGAGTTCAAAACCAAGGAGTTCGTATGAATCAGCCAATTGAGTTAACCCTAGAACAGCAATTTAGTCTTCGTTCATTCGAGACTCAAGTTGAAAACATGAGCCGTGAACAAGCTCAACTGTTTTTGGTCAAGCTTTATGAGCAAATGATGTTGCGCGAGAGCTTGTACAAGCACTTCCTTAAGAACCAGTGGGGAATCGAGTCTGGCCCAAGTACCTAATTGGGCGCCATAGTCGGCGACCTCCCTCTCTTGCTTTGTTCCCCCTGGGAAAGAAGCTGGGGATGCTGGGGCGTCACTTCCTTAACCATCATTTCCCTGACTTATTTTTTTCTTTTCTGTTCTTCTTTTTCGTTCTTTGTATTCTGCCTCTAGGCAGCCAACAGCAATAGAGTTGCTTAATGACCATCTCCCAGCTTCTAGGCTTCAAAGTTGTCGAGATGACGCGATCTCAGCGCAATTGAGAGCCTCATTTGCTCGTTGATGTTGAAATTTTTCACGAAATCCCGTTTGGGTTTTGCTTGGCTCCAGTCTCTTCATGTTTGTTGCTGTATCACAAGCTTTGTTCCTCGTTTTTTATCAATCTGTATCAACCTTTGGCGATTGACAGCCGCCTTGCTCGTAAGAACTGCGCTTCTTACTGAGAAACTTGGGAAGCGGTTATCTCACATCTGCAGACTAGGCACTCGCTCTAGAAACGCCAAGCAACCTTGGTATCGCCTCAAGGGTATCTATTAAATTTGCTGATGATTTTCTGTCCGTTAGGACTGGTGAAGGTGCTAGGGTTGGGAGGAATATGCTTTTGTTCTCTCAAGTGGTCTGAACACCTGTATGTTTCACAGCGTTTTAATCTGCACCGACTTCACCGATGGCCTTTATCGCTTGGTTGATTTTGTACCAAGTCTGGTAGAGGGTGGGCTGAAAAAGATCGTATTTGTGAGTACGGTACCAGTGACAGGCGATAGTACAGTCCCGCGCTCTGACTCTGATAAGCTCACCGAAGCGCGCGATCGCCTGAGCCGAGCCGTCAACGATGTCCCAGCCGGAGTCGAAGTTCATGTAGAAGTCGATTGGGGTGTGCCAACGGATCACATCTTGAGTACGGCCAAAAAGCACAGCGTTGACGTGATTCTACTAGGCACTCCTAGCCGTAGCCTGCTCAACGAAAAATTGTTTGGCAGTACCACAATTGGGTTATGCCAACGGACGCCGATCCCAGTCATGATCATTCGGCCTCAGCTTATTTCAGCTTACACGGTTGAAGAGTTGCGTCTGCGGTGCCAGCATTTGTTCCGCTATTTTTTGATTCCCTACGATGGAAGCGAGACTGCACAGTACACGGTTGATCGCATCAAGCAGTACATTGTGGGCAATTCGGGGTCTACTCTGAAGGGATGTTTGCTGTGTTGGGTGGTTGAGCCATCGCATCGCAACCCAGAGCTGCAAGCGAACGAACTAGACGTTGCAAAGAAAGAACTAGCCAAGGTAAAGTCCGAGTTAGAGGCTTTGGAAATCAAGGTAGACACCCAAGTTTTGGTTGGCAATGCGGTGACAGAAGTGCTCAACTTGGCAATTGACTATGACATCAGTGCGATCGCCAGTTCATCCCGCACGTTAGGCAAGCTGATCGAACTATCAGTTCCTAGCTTTACAGGCGAGGTTTTGCGGCGTAGCTGGCATCCTGTCGTGTACTTCCCACCTAAGCGCTAATTCACCCAGGGGTTTGCCTTGACCACTCTGACAGCCTGGTAGAGTCCGTTTGGCAACCAGTCAGCCTTGAGTAGTAGATTTAGGTTTACTTACACTATCTATAAAACGTCAGTTTCGTAAAACGTAGTTTCGGTGAAGGGCTTTTCTAAGGGATTTTGCGGCGCACAACCTTTAGACAAGCCTGTTTTTGTATTCGAAACTTGCACGCGAAAACCATGCTTCGGGTTATCCAAAACTGGTGTTTACCAAGGCTCGTAGGAATGCGATCGCATCAAGTCGGCATATCATATAAATCCTCAAGCTTCATCAAAATTTGCGGCTTAATCACATCCAGTTCTTTCTTTAGAAACGACTTGCTTAAACCAAATTGATTGGTTTGAGGTGAAACCTGAGCCATCGACACCCACTCCTGTAGCTGTCTGCATTGAGCGGCAGCAATCGAGACAGTCAGCACATTAGAACATTCCTTTGGGTTTTCCTTTGAAAACATTAAAACTCGATACTGGCCGTTCTCGCTCAGTAAACGCGCCATCTGCTGTCCCTGCGATGCTTTGAGATCAAGATAGGAATATAACCAACGGGGGCCATGCTGCTGATTAAACAACACCGTAATCCAAAGCACTGTTGGATGCGGAGCCGGAGCAAACAAAAACTGGTTGTATCGGCTACACTGCTGCCGCTTTTGAATTTCTGGATCTGTGAGCATTACCCACAGCGTAGCCAGCAGCCCCTGACTGGTGCGAATCGCGTTGGGAAACGAAATTTCACCAATGGGTTTGTTTGCGGGCCAAGCGGCAAGCTTACACACATCGTCGGGCGTGACGGCGGCGGGCGTCTTCTGTTTCGACTCTTTGGAAATTCCAACTTTTGCTAGCGTTGAACCAATGCGTTGGCTCAATTCCAATCCACTATTAAATCGCTGATCAAAGGGTTCTAGCGACCTCAACACATCCACAACGGTTTGAGGTCGATTGCCGGGCTCTTTAGATAAGCACCGCATGACCAGATTTTCCAATGCTTTTGGAACACGAACACTCGCATTCACTTCAGAAAATGGATGAGGAGCCTGATAGTGGTGTGCACGGTACCACCCACCAAATGTATGGGTTTCAGCATTCAGCGGCATTTTGCCTGTCACCATTTGGTACATCATGACGCCTAGGCTGTAGATATCGGAACGAGCGTCTAATTCCTTACCTTCCATCTGCTCTGGAGAGGAGTAGGCCAGAGTTCCCATGAAACAGTTGGTTTGGTCGGAATCTTCTTGCAGGGTTTTGGCAATGCCAAAGTCTAAAATCTTTGCAATTTCGCCAAAGCTGTCATCCTGACAGATCAAGATGTTGCTGGGCTTGATATCGCGGTGAACGATGGGATAAAGTTTGCCATCAATCGGAATGCCCTGGTGGGCAGTTTGCAGGCCCAGGCAAATGTGCCGAGTAATGCCAAGAAACTTGGGCAATGTCAGAGGCTTTTGCATAATCATTTCGCTAAGCCCTTGCCCTTTGAGGTATTCCATTACATAGAAAGGAATCTCGTCTTCATCGACTCCGTAGTCGCTCACGCGAACGATGTGAATGCTGCGCTGGCCAAGCAAGGCACAGGTTGTGGCTTCTCGTTCAAAGCGATCGCGCATTTTTTGGTTGAGCAGTGTTTGCGCCAAAAACTTGACCGCAACAGGGACCCCGCCCAGCAGTACATCTCTTGCCCCATACACACGACCCATGGCACCCTGCCCCAGCAGTTCTACCAATTGATATCGATTGATGAGGACGCGCCCAATGTTAGGGTCTGCCATGCACTACAGCTCCGTTAAATCTCACCCAAAACCAACCGAGGCAGGATTTTTTTACAGATAACCTTTATTTATTTCAGGGTAGTGGGACACGAAACAGCACAATTAGAAACCTTGAGGGGTCATGCTGCAGAAATCACATCAACAGGGAACTCGCTCGACTGACCCAGGGGTTGAACAAAGTGGCTTCAAGCCTGGGATTGGCGATGCGATCGCAGCCTTGGTTACAGAGGCCAATAGTACTGAATTTTACCTATAGAAATCGAAACCGTGGTAACCACGGGTTTGCCTGCTCATTCATCTAGAACTCAGCGACTTGTCACGAGACAAGTGACAGACTGCAACAGAGAAGTCCATTATCGCGTGCGAGGAAACATGATGATGAGCAAATTGCAAGCTTGGGCGACTGTGCCCCAGCTTGAATCACTGCCTAGAGATGAATTCATCACTTTCGTGAGTATCACCATCCAGAATGCCCAATCTGGATAAGCAATCAACAGGTTAGGCCACCAAAGCAGAGGGTTTCGTAGGGATGGGCGGCTGGCTTTACCCAACTCATCAGCGACAATTCTGACGCGATCGCTCATAGAACGAGCCAATTGTTTGTGGAGTTTTACCCGGCTCTCACGAAAGTAGCCCCACGGTTTGCCCACTTTTCGGCTCAAATGGACAGACGAATTATTGGCCCAAATAAGCTTCTAAAACTTGTGTATTGGATTGAATTTCGGCGGGATTGCCATCGGCAAGGTTGCGTCCTTCAGCCATAACCCACACGCGATCGCACAAGGACATAATCACATCCATGTTGTGCTCAATAATGAGGAACGTCATGCCCTGGCGATTCCAGTTGACAATGTGTTCGCAAATTTGGTTGATCAGCGTGGGGTTCACCCCGGCGGCGGGCTCATCTAGCAAAATGAGCTTGGGGCGAACCATGAGCGCCCGTGCCATTTCCAGCAGCTTGCGCTGTCCACCCGAAAGGGCTCCGGCATAGTCATTGGCCTTGGCCGCCAAACCCACCATCTCCAACAGTTCAAAGGCGCGATCGCGCTGTTCGCGTTCTTGCTGGGCCACCTGGCGCGATCGCAGCCATACATTCCAAAACGATTCTCCTGTTTGGTGCTGCGTTGCCAACAGCATGTTTTCCATAACGGACAGACGAGACAGCGCCCGCGCCACCTGAAACGTACGCACCAAGCCCTGTTGGGCAATTTGATAAGGCTGAAGGGTGTGAATGGGGGAGCCATCAAACAGCACTTCCCCTTGATCGGGCTGAAGAAAACAGGACAACAGTTGAAACAGGGTAGTTTTTCCGGCACCATTGGGGCCAATCAGCCCAGTAATACTGCCAGGTGCCACATCTAAAGACACGTTATTGACGGCATGCACACCGCCAAAGCTCTTACTAAGGTTGCGGGCAGAGAGGATCGCGGACGTTGTTGGAGCCGTGTTGGAGCGATCGCCCATATTCATCGCCTTATCGACCAAGAGTGAGTTCCTCCTTATTTCCCAAAATCCCTTGCGGCCGCCACATCATGAGAACCATGAGAATGAGGCCAATAATCATAATGCGAAACGCACCCAACCGAGCATCTTCCAGGGGCACAATGTCGCGCAGAACAAAGCGGGTAATGGTGTCATACGCCCAAAAGATTGTGGCTCCCAGCAGCGTGCCCACATTGCTGCCTGCACCGCCCAGCACCACAATGGTCCACGCATTAAACGTGACCAATGGGCGAAAGTTGTCGGGATAGACTGTGGTGAGCTGCCATGCGTACAGCGCCCCTGCAATTCCTGCCAAAAAGCCGCCCATCATCAGCGACTGCAGCTTGTAGAAAAACACATTCTTGCCCAGGGCTTTGGCAACTTCTTCATCTTCCCGAATGGCCTTGAGTACACGACCCCAGGGCGATCGCACCAACACCTCTAGCCCCCAAAAGATGAGCGCGGTCAGCAGTACGGAAATGAGCAACAGCCCCGCTTTACTGGGATTGTTGCTGTAGTTGTACACAGCAGAGCTGGCATAGCCAAAGACAAAAATGCCCAACACAGCCAAAATCAACGACATCACCAGACCCAAGCTGGTAGACCAAGCCGTAATGCGATGCGTCAACCGCTGATTCAGCCAGGTATACAGCCACAGCACCGCAACCAACGCCCCTAACAGTAGCCCACCCAGAACCCAATTGGGCAGGGTGGCCATTCGCTTGAGCTGGCTAGCTCCTACCCCAATCCCAAACAGCAGCAGCACTAGGGACACGATGTAGCCCAAGGCAATCACGCCCGTTTTGGCGATCGCCCCACTGGGAATGTCTTTGAATCTGCGACGTAGCCACGCAAAGAAGCGCCAGTAAGCCAAGCCCACTACGGCGGCTAATACCAGCACCATCAATACTCGGATCGGCAGCGCTGGGTTGAACTGCGCCAGGGGTAGCGGAAACCCTTGTAGCCCAAAGGTGCCACGGGTCAACCATTCTTCGTTGACCGCAATGAGGCGAATCACTTCGGCAATGCCAATGGTCACAATCGCTAAGTAATCTTCTCGCAGACGCAAGGTGGCTAAACCAATGCCCAATCCCAAAAGAGAGGCGGCGATCGCACCCGCAATCATAGCCAACAGCATCGGCACTCCCGCGATGGCCAGCAACACCGTGGTGTAGGCACCGATCGTCATAAAGGCAACATGGCCAAAATTAATCAACCCAGTAAAGCCCCATTGGAGATTGAGGCCCATGCCAAAAATGGCAAAAACAGCGGTGAAAATGACAAGGGAAACAATGAAGCCTTCCATGCACGATACGGTGGCGATCGCCAGTCCAACTCTACAAGGGCTGTTGATAAGGTTAAGGGTTGAACGGCAAGTGCGGCAAGCCGTTTGTCTCAGAACCCAGACATTGAATCTTCTGCCCACATGACTTTTTGCAAATGGGTATGTGTTTTGCCTCCTCAGCCATACAGATTCTGAATCGACGAGCCTTGTAGAATCGAGGCAGCGTTTTTGATAGCATGACGAACCTCTACCATTCCGCTGTTTACGATCGCACGCGTCCAGTCGGTAGCTTTTGGGAAACGACGGTTCCCTCGGTTCAAGCCCACGACTTTCCAGCATTGCAGGGCGATCGCACCACCGAAGTTGCCATTATCGGCGGCGGCCTCACCGGACTGTCTGCCGCCCTGCACCTTGCCAAAGATCACCACATTCAGGCCGAGGTGCTGGAAGCGGGAAACCCGGCTTGGGGTGCCTCGGGACGAAACGGTGGGTTTGCCTGTGTGGGCTCTACCTGGCGATCGCACCCCGATCTGCTTCAACACTTTGGCGAGGCCGAAACGCGACGGTTCTTTCAGCATCAGCGGGATGGTGTAGACCTGGTTCGGCATTTGGCAGCAGCAGAAGAACTCGCCATCGATCCGCAGGGAAACGGCGAAATTCAGGTGGCTCATCAGCCCTCTCGTTGGAAAGATTTAGAAACTGAGGCTGAGTTTTTTACCCAGGTTGCCAACTATCCCTGCCAGCTCTGGACGGTCAACGATTTGGCAGAACACGCCTACACCAGTCCCCAGGCGCACGGGGCGCTGCATGTTGGTGTCGGCTTTGGGCTCAACCCAATGAAGTACACGCGGGGATTGGTCACTGCGGCCCAACGTCGAGGCGTAACCATCTACGCCAGTTCTCCAGTCACCCATTGGGAGAAACTGGGTGAGTGGCACCAGTTGCGAACTCCCGGCGGCACCTTGCGGGCCAAACGGGTGATCGTCGCCACCAATGGCTACACGCAGGAAACCTTGCACCCGGCCTTTCGAGGGGTGCTGCTGCCCACGCTGTCGGCTATTCTCACCACGCGGCCGCTCACCCCAGCAGAGCGCAAAGCCCAAGGCTGGCAGACCGAAACCCCCGTGTTTGATACCCGCAACTTGCTGTTTTACTTTCGGCTGTTGGCCGATGGCCGATTTCTCTTTGGCAGTCGGGGTGGCACCGTGGGTAGTGCGCAGGAGAGCGATCGCCGTCGAGCCGAGATGATTCGTAGCTTTCAGCAAATGTTTCCGGCTTGGCGCGATGTGGAAATGACCCATTTTTGGAGTGGGCTAGTGTGCGGTTCGGCAACGTTAACGCCCCATCTTGGCTCCCTGCCAGACGACCCCAGTGTGTTTCATGCGATCGCCTTTCATGGCAATGGGGTAGCAGCAGGCACCTGGAGCGGACGGGCGATCGCTCAACTGCTCGCCAACAAACTTCAACCCAGCGATATATCCACGATCTATCGCCAACCGCTAAAACGATTTTTGCTACCGGGTTTGCGTGTGTGGTATTTGCGATCGGCATATTGGGCGTATGGGTTGCAGGATAGGGGGTAGAGGTTAGGGGTGGGAGTCGGGAGTCGAGAGAAGAAGGAGAGAGGAGAACCAGCGACTAGAGGAGGTTCTGTACCGGGGTCAGGGCTTGCGGCAGTCGGTGTGAGCCACGTGCATAGCACATGGGGTGGGCCATTTCACCTCGGAACGAGGAGGGAACCTTTCACTGCAATCTTTCGTTACTATCGTTCAGTGCAGTATTAGGCTTCACTGAGTGAGGAGAAATACAATGCTTCAATTTCACCGACTTTGGCGCGGATGGCGAGGAGTTGTGCTGGGGGCGATCGCCACAAGCCTAGCTGTGGTGTTGCTACTACAAATGGCTCCACGCAGCAGCGCACTGCCTTCCTTGCCAACGCCTGCGGTACAACCCGGCGCAACCTCTCGCCCGGTAGGCGTTGAGCGAGTTGGCAACCTAGAAGTCATGCTGGTGGAATTTGAAGGCAGCAATCTATTTCGCGTCACGCAATCGGCCCCCCAGGCAAACGTGCCCGCCAATGAACAATTTTTGGTGGAAGACCGGGTTCAGGAAATTCAAGACAACCTGAGAGCAGTGATTGCGATCGCCCCACCCACCCAAGTTGAATCGGCTAATTACAGCACTCGCTTCGATCCAGAAACGTTTGTCGTGGTAGTCGCTCGGCTGAACAACGATACGGTGCTCATCGCTCGCGATGGTTCCGAGTCGCAAAGCCAGTTTTTGCTCACCGTCACTGGAACCGACGCCCAATACTACGGCACCACCATTGAAGAACTGGCCGAACGCTGGCGCGATACCTTGCAGCAAACGGTACAAGCAGCCCTACGAGAGCGCCAACCTGCCGCCCTATTGGAGCAAGCTCAATCGGCTGTATTTATTGGGTTTGGGATGCTGGTACTTACGGCCATCATGCTGTACATCCGCCGCATTTTGAACTATCGCTTTCGCCTCTTGCAAGAGCGCCGCGCCCAGGTTCAGGCCGACGCCCGCGCCGGAGCTACGGCCGACACTCGCATCACCACGGGGTTTGGCCCATTGCCAGCGGTCAATCGTTTCCCATTTTGGGGGGTGTTCCAGCTACATCCCAATCTAGAGCGTCGTCTCAACATTAATTCGTTTTTGCGATGGCTCAATTTTTGGGGATTAGCGTTCATTTGGCTGGGCGGTATCCGCTGGATTTTGTCCCTCTTTCCAGGCACACGCGCTTTTTCCAATGCGGTGTGGCTCACGCCCATCAGCATTCTCATCATTTGGTTTTTGGCAGGGTTGCTCAACCGCATCGGTGACTTGCTGATCAGTCACTTTGCCAAAGCCTGGGAAGAAAATGAGTTTTTTCCCTTTGAAGGTGACATCATTCAACGACGCTTGCTGCGCATTTCAACGATTGTGCGAGTCCTCAAGGGACTCAAAACCTTCACGATTTTTGCGATCGCCGGTGGGTGGGCGCTGAGCTTGTTGGGAGTGCCAACCGGATCGGTTCTCACCTTTGGTGCGGTGCTCGCCTTTGCCATTTCCCTCGCCTCCCAAAACCTGATCAAGGATCTGGTCAATGGGTTTCTGATTTTGGTGGAAGACCAATACGGCATTGGCGACATTATTCAGGTGGATCAGGTATCGGGCTTGGTAGAGAACATGAACCTGCGCATTACCCAATTGCGCAATGCCGAAGGTCGGCTGATTACCATTCCTAATAGCTTGATCAATCAGGTGCAGAATCTTACCCGAGTCTGGTCTCGGGTCGATCTGCCGATTACCGTGGCCTACGATGCCGACATTCGCAAGGTCTTTCATGTACTGCATACGATCGCCGATGAGTTCTATCACGACTCTGAATGGCAGCCCAAACTCATCAAAGAACCGGAAGTTTTGGGAATTGATGACGTGAGCCATGCAGGAATTCTGATTCGACTGTGGATTGAAACTCAGCCATTGCAGCAATATCTGGTCGGGCGAGAGTTTCGCAAGCGAATGCTGTTTGCGTTTGAGGAACATGGCATTGAGATTGGCATGCCCCAGCAAATGTTGCGGACTGGCCATGACATGTCTCCACAAATGATGGCTGGTGCCCTGGGCATGAGCAATGGGGAAAGCGATCGCCCCTCGCCGAACCAGAAAGCTCAACAAGGGGCGATCGCGGATTCCAACTCAGACTCGTGATAGGCAATCGTTAGTTGAATGCAGCCTGCTGATGAGCCTGCTGCGCGATCGCATCCTGAAGCGCTATGCCTCGGTGCGAGTAGTCAAGCAGCTGCATGGGATGCAATACGGGAACCACTTTGCCCTGCCGCTCCAAGTGCTTACTGATTTGCACAAAACAGCCAATGTTGGCAGAGGCAATCACCGTGGCTCCGGTATTCAGCAGATTGGTCACCTTCTGTTGGCCCAACTCATCCGAAACCTCTGGTTGCAGAATGTTGTAGACGCCTGCACTGCCACAGCACAGGGCCGCATCGATGGGCTCCCGCAGCTGCACTCCAGGAATTTTCCGCAATAGTTGGCGCGGCTGTAGGCTAATTTTTTGGCCATGCAGCATGTGGCACGCATCCTGATACACCAGGGTGAGCGGTTCATCTTGCAACGGATGTAGAGGAGCCGTCAAGCCAACTTCAGCCAAAAATTCCTGCACATCCCTCACCTTCTTCACAAAGGCGATCGCCCGCTCCTGGTATTGCGGATCATCCTTCAGCAGCTCACCATATTCCTTTAGCGTGTGGCCGCAACCAGAGGCATTGATCAGCACGTAGTCCACATCAGCTCGCTCAAACGTGTCAATCATTTGCCGAGCCAAAGTTTGCGCCTGGGCCTCTTGGCCCTGGTGGTGGGGCAAGGCACCGCAACAGCCCTGCACAGGGGGAATAATCACTTCGCAGCCATTGGCCGACAGCACCCGCGCCGTGGCGGCATTCACCTCGGGATTAAACAATCGCTGCACACAGCCCAAAATCATGCCCACCCGATAGCGCTGCGGGCCTTGCGCTGGAATCCGCTCACCCAAGTCATCGCGAAAGGCTTGGGAAGAGAGCCGGGGCAGCAACGATTCCATGGCCGCCAACTGGGGCGAAATTTGCTTGAGAAAGCCGAGCGATCGCACCATTCGCTGCAAGCCCGAACTCTGGTATACGCCCAACGGTCGCAACAGAGCCCGCATCCGGTTGGGATAGGGAAAGACCGAGAAAATGAGTTTTCGTAGCAGTCGATCGGGGAGCGATCGCGCATAATTCCGCTCGATTTGCGGACGCGTTGCTTCAATCAATCGGTTGTACTGCACACCCGATGGGCACGTGGTGACGCAGGCATAGCACCCCAAGCAAGAGTCAAAATGCTGCACGGTTGAGGTGGCCAGTGGTGCGTCTCCTTCGTTGATCGCGTCCATGAGATAGATGCGGCCTCGTGGCGAATCCATTTCCGTTCCCATCACGCGGTAGCTAGGGCACGTTGCCAAGCAAAACCCACAGTGCACACAGGTATCAATCAGCTTGGGATCGGGAGGATGATCGGCATCGAATCCAGTTCCTCCCTGGGTGCTGCCCGCCAGAGATGAAAGGATGGGAAGATTGCTGGAAGGCTCGGTGGTTTGCGTCATCGGACTCAACAATAATGGGGTGAAATCTTGGGGTTAAATACCCGGCAAAAAGCGGCCAGGGCTGAGAATGCCCTTGGGGTCGAACTGTTGCTTGAGGCGTTGCATGATGGGAAGCGCGTTGCCAGAATAGCCCCACATATCCACTTGTTGCTTAAGGGCGGGCGGCGCTTGTAGCACCGTTAAAAATCCGGAATGCGCTTCACAAAGCTGTCGCAAGCTTGCCAACAGTTCAGGGGTAGCCAGATCAGAGCTGAGGCACAGTCGGCCCAGCCCAACCCCCGCATGCACTTGCCCCAGTTGAAGTGGAGCGAGCGCGTTCAGCTTGTCTAGCACTGACACCGCGTTAGAAGGGACTACTCCTATTTTGCAAGTTACAACCGCTTCAGTGAGGGAACCGTCCCATAATTCTTGTAATTGCTGCCATAGAGTTTGGTCATCGGCTTCGGTCAAGCTTTGCCCAGAGATACCCAACGCTTTCCCCCATTCCACCAGCTGTTGCGACTGAGCTTCGATGCTGATGGGAATGCTTTGAAACCGCACCGCTAGGCCCAACTGATTGCCAAATCCCAATGTTTTCAGGGTGGAGCTAGAGAGCAAGTCTACTTGCGTGGGCGCCAGCGCAGAGGCCAGCAAAGTTTGGGTGAGTCGGGCGATCGCATCCACATCCCCCTGCAACACCACCGACTGCGACGCTTCTGGTTGGGGATACACCCGAAACGTAAGCTGTGACAAAATTCCCAGCGTTCCCCACGATCCTGTAAACAGCTTCATCAGGTCATAGCCGGCGACATTTTTCACCACACGGCCACCCGCTTTTGCCACTTGGCCATCGGCCCGCACCACCGACAGACCAATCAACACATCGCGCACGCCGCCGTAGCGATGGCGAAGGGAACCTGCATCAGCTGTGGCCACCATACCACCGAGCGTTGCAGTCGATGCGGCTATTGGGTTCAGCGTCAAAAACTGGTTATGTTGCGCCAAAATGCGCTGCACATCTGCCAGAGCGATTCCCGCTTCGGCTGTGAGAGTCATATCCCCCACAGCGTGGTCAATCAGGCGATTTAACCGTGCAGTACTCACCACCACATCGACCGATTGGGCCAAGCCGCCCCACGCCAGCTTGGAGCCACCACCGCAGGGCAACACTCGCCAGCCTTCGCGGTTGGCACAGGTCAACACTTCTGCCAGTTGGTCAACGGTGGAGGGATACACGAAAGTCGGCCATTTCGTAGCAGGAGCTACGGCTTGAGACAGTCGGGTTTGCCAGTCTGAGGCGAGACGCTCCCATGGGTATATGGCATCGGCGTTAACTATCGTCTCTAGTGTTGATGCGATCGCAGTCATGCCCTTCTACGCTTGAATTGAGTCTTCTATTCTCAGAGTACGTTAGTCCTGCCTCGGAATGATTTTCTGGGTGTAAAGCATCCTCAAAACAGTCCTGATTGGGAATCAGCACTAGAGTACAAGGTTGTGGATCTTGCCTGGATCCAAAATGGATATGAGAATGAGTGATTCTGCTCTATCGCCCCAGTTAATACGCCCGTTGGCCATGCCGACGGGCGTAAAGGTATCGCTTCGGCAAGGGGTGGGACAAGCGTTTGTCATTGCCTATCGAGAATCGACCCATCGCCTAGAAGCGCAGTTGGCCCAGCAAGGGCTTACCTATCAAGTGTTGCGTCAGTTCGATGTGCCCGAATTGGAAGGAGCCGCTGCCATTTATCGCTGCATGGTGAACCACAGCCAAGCCTGGAAACAGGCAGCGATCGCCCCAACTCCTAGCTTGATTATGGAAGCAGACTTTGTGCCAGTGGTGGACATGGCGAATTTGCCCATTCCGTTTGATGTCCGGCAGGCGAATGTTGGCTTGGGCTGGCTGTATACCTGCGCTCCCCAGATTTACAGCGTATCGCCTCACGGCTTTGCAGAAGGATTTTCCACATCGTTAGTGGCCTATGTGATTACGCCTCAAGGCGCGGCTCATCTATGCAGCTTAGTGGACTGGGTAACGGCCCAGTATGGCAAAGGCTACTCCACCTTCGATTCCACAATTGACCGTTTTTTGCGCGATCGCGGCCTGCAAAATTATGTGGCATTTCGCAACTATGGCGAACATGGCGGCATCCCCAATCCCGAACATCGCCGCCATGGATTTAGCGGTATCCATCGGGCAGATGTGCTGTACGGTCCGCTCACCTTTTGTCCCACCTATGCGGGAACAGGGATCTGGGCACCCTGGCGATACGGGTTGGCTCGCCTCCACGCCAAAGCAAAGGGCTTAGGAAGGCTCGTTTGTGGTCGCTTTGTTCGACCTCACGTGCTGCAAACTACCCGCCATCCGTGGCTGATGATCCAGTTTGCGATCGCCCGCCAGTTCACGCTTCGACTGTAGGCCCTTCGGTCTCGATCTTGCTGAACTGGGACAGGTCAAGCAGCTGCAAGGCAGTTGCAAGTCCGCTCTCAATTTTCGATTTCTGATTTCCGATTCCCTACTCCCCACTCCCCACTCCCTACTCCCTACTCCCTCCAAAAATAAACCCGGCTCAAAGCAAAGGCCAATCGCTATAGTGGAGTGCGTGAACAAATTGGCAGGTTGGGTAGTCTACAGAGTAGCGGCTAAATTTTTCCCGATTTGCCATCGCTGCGGCCGCTTGTTTTTTTACAGAGCCAAGTTGAGGATCGAACCTGTGCTAGAGACCCGTATTCGTCATCGCAAACAGTCGAATGTGCATTCCCGACGTACTGAAGCACAGGCGATCGCCGCACGAGCCGATATGTTTTCGGCCCGCAACCTCGACTTGGTTTCGTTAGCGGTGTGCTCCTGTGTGCTGACACTGCTGTGCCATTCTGTCACCAACTTGCCTCAGGCCAGCACCAGCCTCAACAGCAAACCCGCCAGCCAAACAGGCTCTGCTTCTAGCGGCGGTAGCATCTTCTCCGCTTTCACCGTCCCCTCTTCTAGACCCCAGCTCAAAGAAGAAGAATAACTCCAGCCTCAGAGTAGGCCAAGCTTCTTAAGAGCCCAACAAGAACTCATTCACAACGCTCCAGGCGTTGGAGTGAGTTGTTTTTTGGCGAGCGGCAATGTAATCCGACAGGTAGCTGGCATCACGGGCAATTCCCGAAAATCGGCCCGAACCCCAGGTATACAGCCAAGGTAATCCTAGGAAGTATAAACCCCGCACCGTTGTAACGCCGCGTTCGTGCCCCGGATAGCCCTTGCCGTCAAACACCGGAACCTCCACCCAACTAAAGTCGGCTTGATAGCCTGTACACCACACTACCGCCGCAATGTTGGCCTCGGTCATGTTGAGCGATCGCACCTCTTCCTGGGGCTCCCACACAGGCTGATAGGGTGGCTCCATGGGTGCATCAATGCCACGGCGCTCAATGTACTGGTCAATGCTTTTCTTGATGCTTTCGGCGACGGCATCCGCCTGGTCAAGGTTGTGCTTCAAATTGTCAGCAAACCAGAGCGTACCATCGTCATCAATATCTTTAAGATGGCCGTGGAGCTGCATGCCTTCCAGGGCAAACTGCCGCAGGTCAATCTCTTTGCCACCATCGCGCCCGGTAACGTAGTGATTGGCCTTGGTGCGCACCTTTTCTTTTTGGGGATGCTCATCGATCGACAGGTCGTAGTAGCCCATTTGGTCGAGCCAATCCACCACGTCCTTGCCTCGGTAGCGACGGGGCGATCGCGGTGCACTTCCCACACATAGGTGAACTTGTCGGCCCTCGCGATGCAAGTCTTCCGCAATTTGGCAGCCCGATTGGCCCGTCCCCACCACCATCACGGCTCCTTCCGGTAGGGATTGGGAATTTCGGTACTCCGATGAATGGATTTGCCCGATAGATTTGGACAACCGCGCTGATAAATTGGGAATTTTGGGCAAATGGTAGCCACCCACTGCAATCACTACCTGATCTGCCGTAACGTCTCCCATCGATGTGGTCAACTCAAACACACCCATCGAATCATTCTTGCGCAGACTCGACACCTCAACCCCCTCATACACGGGCGGTTCAAACGAAGCGGCGTAGGTTTTGATGTATTCCACAATCTCGTCTTTTTGCATGAACCCGTGAGGGTCGCTGCCGGGATAGGGGAACCCCGGAAGCTGGCACTGCCAGTTGGGCGTGACCAGACAAAATGAATCCCACCGCTTGTTCTGCCATGAGTGGCCAATCTCGTGCTTTTCAAACACGATGTGGTCAAAGCCCCGCTCTTTGAGGCAGTAGCTCATGGACAAACCTGCTTGTCCGCCGCCTACAATTGCAACGGAATAATGCTTTTTCATGGGGTCGCTCGGTGAAGGTTGCAATGCATCGCTATGAAGGCATCGTGGAACGCGATCGCCCCATTTACGAATGAACCAGGGCGAAGCACGGCTCCTGATATGCACCATAGGTTTTGCAACCGGGCCACACCGTATTGCGAGATACAAAAGTACAAAGTCTGACGCTTCTGGCAGGAGATCGCCCTCATCAATCGCCTGCCCAATGGAATCAGCCCATGCACCTATCCAAATCGTTAGGCATCGCCCGATGACTTTGCCACCACCGCATACTGCCGAAATCGCTCCAGATCCGCCATCAGCGTCGATTCCACAATGCGACCCAAAATGGGATTGTCCATAATCCGCGCCAAAATGCCTGGAATGCCATAGCCAACGGTCATTTTCACAATCGAGCGATCGCCCCCTCGGTCATAGAAACGAATTGCCCCCCGATTGGGCAACCCATCCACCGACTCCCACTGAATGATTTGGTGATGCACGATTTTGACAATGCGCGATCGCCAGCGAAACTCAAACCCACCCGACGCCAGCTTCCACTCCGACAATTCTGGATTCTCTGGCAGCACCCTCACCGAATCAATCCACTTCATCCACTGAGGCATCTGCTCCAAATCCGACCAGAGTGACCACACCACATCAATTGGCGCATCGATTTCGATTTGGACTGTATGTTCGAGCCAGTTTGTCATAGGGAGGGGCTAGGAGTTAGGGGATAGGAAATTTGGATTTGAGAGCTTTTTGGAGGCCACGGATGATTTTGCCCAGTTCGTTAAGGTGATCGAGGGTTAGGATCGCTTGGACATCGTCGATATAGGCAGGCGTTTTGCCAGGAGGAGTTGAGTTTCAAGTTCAACTAAGGAGCCCAAAGCCACAGAGACGTAGAACAGACACTCTTTTGTGGAACTTTTGGCATGGCCTTCAGCAAGATTAAATGGCATGGAGACAGCCGCTCGCTGCATCTGACTCATCAATCCATAGCGCTCGCAATCAGGAACCTGAAAGGTGATTCGATCAATTTTCTCAGCAACATCCACTCCCACCTGCCAAGCCTTCAACTCCCGAAAGCTATGTATTCCCAACCATATCCTCCCAACTCAGTTCTAGCCCCTAAATCCTAGCTCCTAGCCTCTAAATCCTGCTCTCTAATAACGGAACAGACCTTCTCCCACCACTTGATATCCTGTCGGTTCCAAGATTCTGGCGGCGGCTTGTTTGCCGGAGATGGTGGCCCCTTCCATGCTGTCGATGTAGTCTTGGGCGGTGTAGCTACCCGCGAGGAAGAAGTTGGGGACGGGGGTTTTTTGGGGTGGGCGGTAGGGATCCATGCCGGGTTGTTCACGGTAGAGGGATTGGGCCAGCTTCACCACGTTGAACCAGGTCATGTTGAGGTCGCGGGAGGAGGGGAAGAGGTCGTGGATTTGCTTGAGGGCGTGCTGGGCAATGTCTTCGTTACTCATTTTAATGAAGGGGTCGCCGGGGGTGAGCACCACCTGCATCAACGAACCCTGGCCTTCGCGGTAGTAGTCTTTGGGGCTGGAGAGGGCGAGGTCAGAGAAGCAGGAGAAGTCTGCGTCAGCACTATAAAGCAGGTTATCAATCCCGGCAGCTTTGCCAAGTTGCGTGCGGGCGGCATCATCGTTTAGCTCGGTCACCCAACCATCAAACCGCAGCTGTACGGTGGCAACGGGCACCGCTTCCAGCTTGTAAATGTTGTCGAATTCGGGCCATTTGCGCCATTCCTGGGGCAAGAGGCGCTGCACACCGGGCACGTCGCAGGCCACAAGGTAAACATCGGCGGTGATGGTTTCTTCGGTTTCACCGTTGGCGACCACAATGCCCGTCACAGTGGTGGAGCCGCCTTCGTCCTGGAACTCGATGCGGCGAGTTTGGCGACGGGTGTGGACTTTGGCACCCTTGGCCTCAATGTAATTGATGATGGGCTTGAGCAGGTATTCTGCGGGGGAACCTGCCAACAGGTTTAGGCGCGAGGCTTCGGTTTTGGCGGCAAACATCATGAAGATGGTGAGCATGCACCGAGCGGATATGTTTTCCGTGTCGATGAAGCCAAGAGCCAGGGCGATCGGGTCCCACATGCGCTTGAGGCTATTTTGCGAGCCGCCGTGGCTGCGGAACCAGTCGGCAAAGCTAATGCCATCCAAATCGCGAATCAGCTTCATGGCAAAGTCGTAGTTCACCAAACCGGGAACAATGGGACTGGTGCCGAGGGCGATCGCATTTTGCAACTTGTCCTGTAGGGTGAGCTGGCCCGTGGTGAAGAAGGCCTTGAGGCCGTGGAAGGGAGCGCCTACCAGGAAACGGAAATCAAGAGCACCCACATCGCCACCGCGATTGATGAAGGTGTGAACATGCTCTTTGGGCAGCAGGTTTTCGTAAGCGCCTACCTTTTTCATCAGAGCAAACAGGTTGGCATAGTTATTGAAAAACACATGCAGCCCCATTTCAATGTGGTTGCCGTTGGCATCCACCCAGCTGCCCACCTTGCCGCCCACAAAGGGACGCGACTCAAAGATTTCGACCTCGTGGCCTGCATCCACCAACTCAACGGCTGCGGCCAAACCTGCCAAACCCGCACCAACGATCGCGACTCGCATTCGCCCCGTCCTTTTCATTAACTTTACATATTGTAAAGGAATGGGCTACCTGCATTCACCTTGAAATCGACAAGGCGCGATCGCCAGTAGCCCAAATTCTTAACTGAGACCGTTACTTTGCCAATTCCGCTTCGATCGCCGCAATCAGCTCTGGTGAGTTAGGAGCAACGCTGCTCTTAAACCGACCAACGACTTCACCCGTCTTGCTAATCAAAAATTTCTCGAAGTTCCAGGCGACATCGCCAGCGGGAGGGGTGCTGGTAAGGCGCTGGTACAGAGGATGCTGTTCGGGGCCTTTGGCATGCACCTTGTCGAACATTTCGAAGGTTGCACCGTATTTGGTGGAGCAAAACTGCTGAATTTCTTCGTTGGTGCCGGGTTCTTGAGCGCCAAAGTCGTTGCAGGGAAAGCCCAACACGCGCAAACCTTTGTCTCCAAAGGTTTGGTTGAGCTGTTCGAGGCCGGTGTACTGCGGGGTGTAGCCACAGTAGGAGGCAACGTTGACAATAAGCAGCACGTTGCCTTTGTAATCACTCAGGCTCTTGGGTTCGCCTGTAATGGTGTTCACCGAAATATCTGAAACCGTTTGACTCATGAACCGAACGTTTGGGTTAGAGGGTACGTTTAGTAGCCTAGCGAGTTGCTGGGACAGATGCTAGTGCGCGGGATACGGGATGCTGGATTTTGGATTTGTGATTTTGGATGGGTCAGATATCAGGTGAGGTCGGTGTAGCGGAAGCAGTCGGTGGTGTGGTCGTTGACGAGTCCGCAGGCTTGCATAAAGGCATAGCAAATGGTTGGCCCGACGAACTTGCAGCCGCGCTTGAGTAAATCTTTGCTCATGGCACGAGATTCGGGCGTTTCGGCGGGAATGTCGGAGAGCGATCGCCACCCATTCACAATCGGCGCACCCTCCACGAACTGCCATACATAGGCATCCAAGGTGCCAAATTCGGCGCGGATCTCCAGTACAGATCGGGCATTCTTGACAGCGGACTGCACCTTGAGCCGATTGCGCACAATGCCAGGATTGGTCAACAGCATGGCAACTTTGTCATCGTCGTACTGCGCCACTCGTTCCACATCGAATCCGTCGAAGGCTTCTCGGTAATGTTCGCGCTTTTTGAGGATGGTAGACCAACTGAGTCCGGCTTGCGCTCCTTCCAAAATTAGGAATTCGAACAGGCGCGTGTCGTCATGCTGGGGCACACCCCATTCCAGGTCGTGATAGGCAATCTCCAATGGCTCGGGCTTCACCCAGGCACAGCGACACAGCTCAGGCTCAACTACCATAGCATCGCTCAAATTAGTACACCTGAATTATAAAAGAGTTTGCCTGGTGAGAAAGATGAGGATGCGGCGCGATCGCCCACAAACAAATGCGCACCTTGTCACACCGCACTTCTGATCTTCCCCCAAATAGACGACAGATGACGCAGGGCTGCTACAGGTCCTGATGGTCCACCATTGGGAGCAGGGCTGGGGATGAGAGCCACGGTAAGCATGGGGATAGCCTTAATTCCCCAGTTGCTACAGTAGCAAGAGTCCCAAAATGCCTGCCAATCCGATGTAGTACAACGACGGAATCAGCAATAGCCGAATCAGCAGCCCCTCTCGCCCCATCAGCCCAACCGTCGCTGCCGCCGCCACAATATTTGACACGCACACCATATTGCCCGCCGACGCACCCACACATTGCAACGCCAAAATTAGCGGCGTTGACTGCTGCAACTGACTGGCCACACCAAACTGAAACAGCGAAAACATCATATTGCTAACAGTGACGCTGCCTGCGACAAATGCACCCAGTAGCCCCACAACCGGAGCCACCAGTGCCCAAAATTGCCCCGCGATCGCTGCCATGCCATCCGCCAACGTCAAAGGCATACTGGCAAGGCCAATGGCATTGGTGCCCGAATTAATGAACACCCGCGCCAGCAGCACCGCCGCCCCCAGCGCGACAGTTACCTGACGAATAACAGGCAAGGCATCGCCCAAGGCCCGTTGCATATCCGATGGTTTGATCCGATGCAAGCCGTAGGTGATGGCAACAACGATTAACAGAATGGTGGGTGGCAGGTATAGCGGCTGAGTGGTCGCGGTAAGGGTGGTTCCCAAAATGTTGGGCCAACTGATCTGGAGCGATCGCAAGATTGTTTTGACCGGAAGCACCACCCGCGAAATGACCAACAATACCCCCACCAGCACATAGGGCAACCAGGCCATCGCCGGACTCATGGCAGTTTGTATCGGCGACAGCGACAGCACTTGACTCCCCGACCAAATGTCTTTCCACTGCTCGCGTGGGGGAAAATCCCATGATTGGCGGGGTATGAGCCAACCCCGTTTGGCCACGGGCACAACGATGGCTAGCCCCACGAGACCACCTATCAACGTGGGAAACTCTGGCCCCAGAACGTGAGCCGTGATGGTATAGGGCACTGTGAAGGCCAACCCAGCAAACAGCGCAAACTTCCAGGCGGCCAACCCCTCCCAGGGCGATCGCAGCTCACCAAATAGGGCTGTCATCATCGCCACCAGGATCAGCGGCAAAAAAGTCCCCACCACGCCATGCACAATCGAGGCCGTTACCCCAATCTGATAAAGATATTCCCCATAGCTCAGCCCTAGCTGTTCAATCTCCTGTTCCACCGCAGCGACTCCGCTCAATCCGGCATCAATGCCCACCACAATGGGAGTGCCCACCGCGCCAAACGTGGAAGGTGTACTTTGAATAATCAGCGCTGCAATCACAGCGGCCATTGCCGGAAATCCAATCGCCACCAGCAGTGGCACACACATGACCGCTGGCGTCCCAAAGCCCGACGCCCCTTCAATAAAGCTGCCAAATAGCCACGCAATGATGATGACTTGCACCCGGCGATCGCTCGACACCGATAGCAAGCTTTGGCGAATCACTTGCAAAGCACCGGAGGCTTGCAGCGTGTTCAGCAGCAAAATGGCTCCAAACACGATGTAGAGGATTTCGGCTGAAATGACTAATCCCTGAATGGAGGCAGCAGCGACCCAATTCCAGGGCACCCGCCACACCAGCAGAGCGATCGCCACCGTCACCCCAAAGGCAATGGGCATCGTACGGCTTGCAGGCAAGCGTACCCCAACCAACAGCAACAGCACCGTCAGAATAGGCAGAATGGCGACACCCGCAGCGACTCCAATCGGCATGATGAATCCAGGAATGGTGGTTTGCAATTCGCGAATGACGAGCAGCCCCAGGCTCAGCCTCGTCACTCCATTTAGAACCTTACCCTATGCGCTTCGCAGGTTACTCGCTGTATAGAGAAAAACGATAGGGGTCATTCCTCCCATGCCTCAAGGGTGCCTCAAGGGTTGATCGCGCTACCGAAAACAAAAGTCGAGCGTGGTGAGCGCATCTCCCGAAAAGTTGCTGAGCCATTCGCGCCGCGTGTCTAAGGCGGTCTCGCTGCGCAGGAAACGGTTGACAGTATTGCGCCATGCCGAATCTCCTGACGGCAGCACCAAACCGTAAAAGTCACAGCTCAGCGGCTGAGACGGCACCAGGGTTAACGTTTGGGCGGCCGCATCTTGACGAGCCAGCTCGCCTAACAGGAGCAAGCCGTCATTGGCAAAGGTGTCGATTGTCCCGTCTGTCACGGCCTGCACCCCATTCTGGGTGACCCCCTCTCCAGCAAAAGGTACCACAGTCGAACGGGGATAGCGATCGCGCACCAGTTCCTCTACCCGACTCCGTTCTGGCACTCCCGTTTTCACACCCGCCAACCCGTTCGCCAAGTCAGAGAGGTTGATGCGCGATCGCGCCGCATCCGTCACCAAAAACTGGGTTCCCGTCACCATAAACGGCTCAGAGAAGGTGACAGTCGTAGCGCCAGTTTGAATTGAATTTGGGCCACATTCCATATGCACCGCGCCACTTTGCACCAGCTCGAATGGGTTCTCAGAAGACGACGGAAGCCGAATCACATCCACCCCCAGGGGGCGATCGCTACTGGCAGGCAGCGATCGCGCCAACTCGCTCGCCAACTGATTCGCCAGGTCAAAGCAGTAGCCCGCCCAGCGACCTTCGGCATCGATGTAGCCCAACGGAGCCGCATCGGTGCGAATCCCCACCCGCAGCAGGCCGGTCTGTTGAATGTCGTCTAGCACGCGATCCGGACGTTGGGCGATCGCCTCGGCTTGCATTTGCTCTGCTCCGGGTGGAATGCCACCATAGGCCGGGGCCAACTGCTCCGGTGTCAGGGATTGGATGACGTAAATTGGCATCTCGGGCTGACTGATGGCCTGAGCATAGGACGAGGTGAGATAGGGCAAATACTCCGACGTTTCGGAATTGCCGCTCAGGTAGGTTTTGAAGAAGGCGACGCTGAGGGCGCGCTGGTAGCGACGGCCAATCGTCGCATCGGGGCCTCGTAACGGTGGCGGAATCATGGCCACGTTGCTGGGGCTGCTGGTAGAAAAGTGCGTGCCGGGAACCATCAGCGCCAGGTATTTGTGGGGCGATCGCAACCACGAAAACATCGGGATTTGCTCATACACCGCCGGGGCCAACAGGTCGTGGCTTCCCGCCAAAATCAGCATGGGAATTTGAATATCTCCCATACCAGAAGGGCCAAACAGCGTTGCGCCCATGGGGTACTGGGGAAATGCTGCCTTAATGCGGGGATCGGCAAAGTTGTAATCTGTCGGCGGCAGAAACCGGGCGTGGCATTGCAGCAAAAACGCCGGATTGAACTGAGTTAACCCCTGGCTACACTGAGGGGCTAAGCGGGATGGAGAAAAACTGGCACCCGCCGCCGTCACCGACGTGAGCCCACCAAAGGAAGCGCCCATCACGCCCACGTTTTGCAGATCCAGACGATTGGCCCAGTCGGGATCAGATGCCGCCAACTGCTCAAATTCATCCAGCATATAGATGATGTCGAGCTGGCGACTGGCGTACTCAATCGGGCTCATAATGTCGCCCGATCGCCCCTGCAAAAAGCCACTGCGGAAGGTGTCTGTGGTGCCAACATGCTCTGGCACCAGCACGGCAAATCCGTGAGAGGTGAGATGCTCCGCCACGGTTTGGCCATCCGTCAGCCGTCCCCCAAATCCATGGGAAAACACCACCACGGGCACCGGACCGCTCACACCTTCGGGAACATAGGCATCGACTCGTAAGGGATAGCGATTGGCTAACCCTTGCAGCGTGGCCCGGGTGGCCTGAATGTCGAAGGTGAAGCGATCGCGCGTATAGCCATGTGGCCCCGGCTCACTCAAATCAGGCAGTTGGGCATAGTCGATCGCAGGCTCGTTAGCGGCTTCTCGCTGGGCTTCCTGCAAAATCAGGTCAATGGCTACATCGCGCGACACCAGCGTAGTAGATAGCTCCCGTGCCACCGCCCGTAAATAGCCAATATTGAGGCGAATTTCTTCTGCGGGAAACTGTCGCATCACGTCAATTGCAGTCCATCCGTCGGGCTTGTTCGCCGCGGTAAGAATGAGCGCCGAGCGAAGGGCCGAAAACCCGTTGCGACCCGATGGCATGGTGAAGGCGTTGCCCAAACTCTGGATCACCTGCTCCACCATGGGAATGTAGGTGATGCGGGCCATGGTTTCGGCATTGACCTTGAGCGATCGCTGCAACCCCTGGCGAAATCGTAGCTGTGTCGGTTCGTTGAGCGATCGCAACACTAACCCCAACGTACCCGATGCCTGCCCCGTTTCCGCAAATGTTTCTAGCTCATCAATCGATACCGAAAGCTGAAGTGGTCCAACAAATGTGGTCAATCGTTCGGCGCTGTGGGCTGGACGCGGCGCTACTACCTCGGCAGTCAGCCCCACCGCTCCTACAAAACCGGCCGCCAGGAGACTCGACAATGCAATTCCAAGCTGTCTCATAAAATTTGCACCCATGGCGACTGTGGCCCATTTCACCCAGGACTATGCTGCAATCGGCAGCCAACATTGGGCGATCGCACCCACGGTAGCGCACATTTCCACCATTGGGATTCGGGGCTTTAGGTCTCGCAATGAATCGTTTCTGACGCATCGGCTTTGAAGATTACCAGACCAATTGAGGTGGCAGCATAATTGGCGATCGCCAGCCGCAAATGGGGCATGGAGGTGAAGCCATCTCGCGCCACATCCCACAAAAACGCATCCAGGCTGTAGGGCGGCACATCCACATACCCATCCAAAAAGCAGTCCCCCGCATCAAATGACAGGGGAATCACCCGATGGCCTTGCTGCGTTAGCTCCTGCGCCAACTGTTCCAGATCGCACTGGCGATACAGCACCGTGCCCCCTTCCACCAGCGTCTCCCCATTCGAGGACAAGTTGAATTCTGTCGTGTGAATGGCCACACCACCCGGCTTCAGCACCGCCAGCGAATGGCAAATAAACTGCAAGCCTCGCTCCAACGTACCCAAATGCTCTAACGCACAACTCGACCAGCACAGGTCAAACTGCTGGTACAAGTCTGCCGGAATCTGGTTCATATCCACCGCTCGAAACTGGCACTGCGCCTCAAACACCTCGCGAGAAACCAAGTTGGAATAGTGCAACTGAGCCAGCGATGCGGCATGTTGCTGGCTCACGCTCCAAGCAGCGGCATTGGGGTTTTCGGCATCCAGATCGGTCGCCAGCACTCGCACACCATAACGGCACAGCAGCGACGGCAACGGTTCCCGACCGCTACCAAACCCAATCGCCCACACTCCTGGACGTAGGCGATCGCTGTGGTACATCGCGTTCAAAATCCAGCCCCATTCCCACTGCTTGCGATGGAAAATCACGCGCGTTTGCAGTTGATGGCACCAATAGCGATACCAATCGGTGGTGAAATCTTGATAGCGGCACAGTCCCGCGTATAGCTGGCTAGCATCTGGTGGACTCAGAGGTTTGAGCGGAGAAGCTTGCCGTCTGTCAACTTCCGCATCTGCCTGGTAATAGGCCGAAATTTTGACATTGTGGGTGAGCAGGCTGGCGAGCTGCTCTAGCCGAGTCAGGCGATCGCTCAGGGTGGGTAACTGTCGGAGCGATCGCGCCAGGTTTCGGAGATAGCGCAGAGGTCGCTTGATTGGCTCTGGCCAAGTAGAAGGAGTCATGCCCATTGGGAACATGAGCGCTTATTCTGCGGCTTCACCGCCCACCACCACATTGCGAATCCGCAGGCTGGGGCCACCACACCCCACCGCCAGCCCACTCTGGCCGCCCTTGCCGCAGCCACCCGACTCATCCCAAAAGAAGTCGTCACCAATGGCCTCAATATCCGCCAGCGTGCTGAACACGTTACCGGACAGCGTGACATCCCGCACAGGCTCCGCCAGTTGCCCATTGCGAATCATCCAGGCTTCACCTGCTGTAAAGGTAAACATTTCCCCGTTGGTCATGCCGCCAATCCAGTTGCGCGCATACACTCCTTCGGAAATGTCGTTGCACAGGTCAGCCACGGGCGTATCGCCGCGCTCAATCCAGGTATTAGTCATGCGTACAATAGGCGGATAGTGGTAGCTGAGGCAGCGGGCATTTCCGGTGGCGGCTTCATCCATCTTGCCTGCCGTTTCCCGCGAGTGCAGTCGCCCCACCAGCACGCCATCCCGAATCAGTTGGGTGGTACTGGCGGGAACCCCCTCATCGTCATAGGCGTAGCTGCCCCGGTGTCCTTCCGGCGCGGCTCCATCAAAAATTTGTAGCTCTTTAGGGCCAAATCGTCGCCCCAGCGTCATCACCTCCATCAAATCGGGATTTTCGTAAATCATGTCCGATTCCGACAGGTGGCCAAAGGCTTCGTGCACAAACAATCCTGTCAGGATGGGATCGATGACCACGGTATAGGTATTGCCTTTGACGGGCGGCAGCGCCAGCGCATTCACGGCCCGTTGAGCCGCGCCCAGCACCACATCATCCAGGCTCACCAGGTCTTCGTAGGCTCGACGGGAACCGGTGGTTTCGCGTCCGGTTTGTACGGTTTCGCCGTTGCGGGCGGTGGCGGCAAAGCGCATTTCCATATCCACCCAGGTTTGCTCAATCAGCGTCCCTTCGGAGGTGGCCAGCAGCATGTGTTGGATACTGTCGCCATAGCGTACCGATGTGGTGGTGATGCGATCGTCCAGGCTTTGCAAAATTTCGGCATAGCGACCACACAGCTGCTTCTTGTCCGCCAGGGATATGTGGCGTGGGTCGGTTCCCGTCAGCAAAAGTTGGCACGAATCTTGCAGGATAGGAACGGGAGCCAGGATGGTTTCTTCGTCGCCTACCATGCGAGCAGCGGCGATCGCCTCTTCTAATCGTCGCTCCAGGCTATCCAGCCGATTAAAGCTGGCAAATCCCCAGCCGCCTTTGAAGCAGGCCCGCACCTGCCCACCCATGGAAATGCCTTCGCTCATGGTTTCCACCTTGCCGCCTCGCAGCAAGATGTCGGTGCCTTCTGCCTCCTCTAACCGAATCGACAGGAAATCGACCCGGTGCTTGTAGCGATCGATCAGCTCAGTGAGGCGGGTTTTAGTATCCGCAAGGGTGGCAACCATAGGACGTGAATGCGAGAGGATTGCCTTTTATTGTAGGGATTTGGGGGACAGGTGGCGGTGAAGTTTACACCGCTCCTAACAACTTCCGTCGCAGTAAATCTAATGCGGTGGCCGCACTCAAGTAGCGAATGAAGTCGCGCTCACGATGCACCCCAAACTGCATTTTGTGGCTCTCCACGTTGCCATCGGGGCTAGCGATGCCGATATAGACCAACCCAACAGGCTTCTCCTCAGTTCCGCCACCAGAGCCAGCAATGCCCGTAATGCTGAGTGCCCAGGAGGTGTTGAGGCGCGATCGCACACCCACCGCCATTTGCTCCGCAACCACACCACTCACCGCTCCGAGCTGAGCCAGATCCGCCTCGTTGACTCCCAGCATGGATACCTTGACCGAGTTGTCGTAGGAGATAACCCCACCCCAAAAGTAGGCAGAGCTGCCGGAAATGGCTGTGAGCAAATGCCCCAACCCGCCACCCGTGCAGGATTCCGCCACCGATAGCGTTTGCCCTGCTTTCAGCAATAATTGACCTACAACCGACGCTAACGTATCGTCGTCGCTGCCGTAGTAGTCCAATCCAGCGATCGCCTTCAACTGCTCAGCCACAGGGTGAATCAGGGCGATCGCCTCTTCTTTCGTTGGGGCTTTGGCTGCCACCCGCAGTCGCACCTCGCCCTGGCCCGCATAGGGTGCCACCGTGGGATTCTGCAAATCCAAAAAGGGTGCCACCTGCTCTGCCAATGCCGACTCAGACACCCCCCAAAACCGCAGCATTTGGCTGTGGATGAGTTCTTGCCCAAACCCTCGCTGTCGTAGATCGGGCACGGCTGTTTCCTGCCACATTGACTTCATTTCCCGAGGAACGCCAGGGAACGTGTACAACAGCAACCCCGGACGGGGCTCCCAAATCATGCCCGGTGCCGTCCCCAGTCGATTGGGCAACACGGCTGCGCCTTGGGGAACCAGCGCCTGCTTGCGGTTGCTGGGAGTCATCACTCGCCCCCGCGCTGCATACTTTTGCAAAATGTCTTCAATGACTTCGGGCCGTTCTTCTAGGGGAGCACCAAAGAAATCGGCCAAGGTTTCGGTAGTAAGGTCATCGGGAGTTGGCCCTAAGCCCCCGGTAAAGATGAGAATACGGGCTCGCTCGCAGGCGATCGCCACCGCCTTTTGGAGTCGCAGCGGATTGTCGCCCACCACCGTTTGATAAAAGTGCGGAATACCCAGCTTGGCAAGCTCTTGAGCCAAATATTGGGCATTACTGTTGAGGATATCGCCCAACAGCAGCTCTGTGCCCACACAGATCACTTCAGCGCTAATCGCCTCTGCACGGCCCAAAATCGCGGTCATGGTTGCTACACGTCATACAAGAAAAATCATTACGCATGCAGGAAACTACCGCCATCGGTAGATCCAACGCATCCCTAACGTTCCTTAGTCTAAAGCAAATGACCCTAAAGCTACGGTCTTGCGTGCTTTCTCGCCTTCCATCCGGTGTAGCTTAGGAGCACGGTACCCGCGATCGCATAGGCCAGCCCACTGGGAATTCCCGAAAACGCCAGCGCCAAACTACCCGCCCAAAACGTGAGCGAATAGATAAAGAGAACCGTCATGCGATGGGGCAAGCCCGCTTCCAGCAAGCGATGATGCAAATGCCGCTTATCCGCGACAAACGGCGACTTTCCATTCCGCAGGCGATCGAGAATCACCGCCGACATATCCAAAATCGGCACCGCCAAAATCAGATAGGGCAACAGCACTGCCACCGTTGTAACGCCCTTAACTAGCCCAATCACCCCAACACCCGCCAAGGTGAAGCCGATAAAGTAAGCGCCCCCATCTCCCATAAAAATTTGGGCTGGGTTGAAGTTATATCGCAAAAACGCCAGCGTACTACCCCCCAGCGCCGCCACAATCAGCCCAGCAGCAGGCTGATTCATAAACAGGCACACCACGAGCATCACCACAGCAGCAATGCCCGATACCCCAGCTGCCAAACCATCCAGGCCGTCGATCCAGTTGATTGCATTGGCCATGCCCACCAGCCAAATCACCGTAATCGGCAAACTAATCCACGGCGGCAGCTGCGTCATCCCGTGATAAGGGATGGTCAAAAAGTTAATTTGCACTCCAGCAAACCAAGCAAAGGAAGCAACCGTAAACTGCATCACCAACCGCGACAGAGGCGACAAGCCCACCAAATCATCGGTTAGCCCAATTAAAAAGAAGGCAATCCCACCAAGCGCCACGCCCCAAATTTCGTAGTCACTTTCACGAGACAGCTCACCAAAGCCCCCCATGTTCCAAACCACCAACAGGGCAATGAGCGTTCCCAAAAAAATCGAAACGCCACCCAGGCGCACCATGGGGCGCTGGTGTACTTTTCTGCCACCTGGCTTATCCACATATCCAGTCTTGAGCCCGATCTTTTTGACGATGGGGGTACTGAGAATGACAACTGCCGCAGCCAGTAAAAAGGCCGTGAGGTGAAACAGATGTTGAACTTGCATCTGGGAAGTGATTCAGAAGTTAACAAATGGGGTAGACGTAGCACATACGGTAAAGCTCAAAGCCAGTTGGTTCGGTTTTTTGCTTTTATTGGTTATTGTCGTCTCTTTTGGCAACATATTTGCCAGTAGATGCATTACCTTCAATAACTAAAATGCGCTGCACTGATTCGCTGGACTAATCAAAAGGGATTGGACTCCCGCTACCGTTTGATCAGCACTCAGTGAATGATATCTGCAAACCTATAAAGCTGCACACGCGAATCCTTGCGACAGATGAGAGTTTTGTTTAAGCAATTGCGTTGCGATCGCACAGATACCCACAATAGAGGCGTGATTTGAGCCGCCTATCATTTGAGCTGCCATCAGTCAATCCAGCATTTTTATCCAATAATTTATCCAAAATGATTGGGGTACAGCTTGCAGCGCTGTACCCCATCGCTCTTGGGAAGACGTAATTTGAATAACAATAAAGCTGTCAATAGGCAATCAAGCAACCAAACCCATCCAATCAATCAGTTTTGGTTGAGCTGAACAGCCATTGCCATCATCTTGATCAGCATGTGGTTCAACATCACCTAATTCACGACTGAATCAAGGACGTGATGGCCGATCAATCGAAGTACATGACCTAGCCATCAACGACAGCAGTAATCCTGGCAGAGAACCACTCAGACGACCAAGCTTACTGTTGAGCTTAATCGTTCGCTTCGGGATGGCGATCGCGAATTCGCTCTGCCTCAGGGCAATCATCCGACACAAGCGGCTCGGAATCACCACGGGGAACCGTTGCCAACTTCTGCATTACTGACCCAATGCTCTCAAGGCGAATCATTTCTTCCCAGGAGCAAATTTCGTCTTCCTCTTCCGACTCGTATCGAACTGTCACAAGATCACCTTCGATATCGAGAATACGAGCTCGCTCGATCCAGCGCTGCTGATCCCGCAAAAAAATCCAAACTTCGCGACCATCACAACAGAGCTGATAGATCTTGCGGTGTAGCATGAATCGCTTCTCCTAGACAATCAATCACTGAACAGAACCGAACTAACTTGCCAATCGGCAAGCCAGCAACTAACCCTACAAGCGCAGCCAAGCGATTGCCCAACCGTGCCTGTAATATTGCAGCTCCCCAATTCGATGTAGCGCAGGAGCCAAGATAAAAATTTTGCGGCGTCAAACCCAATAGGCGGCTGATACCAACCAAACTGAACCATGTTTCGCTCAGCGTTGATTTGCCCCACTGCATGAACCAGCGAAACATGCTTACGCATGGCTCCACCTTCTACAATAGCCGCCAATGAGGCGGGTGGAGTGCGAAGTGAACGTGTGGAATCCGTAGGCTGAAAGATACGGTTCACCAAAAGAGTGCTTGCCTTTATCAATATGTCAATCAACGCGCACAGCCGGTAAAGTCAACGCACCAAAACAATCTGACCTGATAGTGCTAGATCATAGTTCACGTTGAACCCGATTGCCCAGTCGATGAGTAAAATTGCTGCATTCTTGTTAAAAGCCGTGGGATGAATTAAGCATCACTGTATACAGGATATCCCAGAAGGTTGTGCTGAATTGTAGCGAGTGAGCGGAAATTGGGCGGACTCAATCGCGATTGCACTTGCAAAAATGCTAAATAATGGTGGCGATCGCTAAGCATAACTTAACCTCGCGTAAACCTGGCAATTACCTCGTCTTTAGCTCCAGCACATAAGGTGTAAGCAACAATACAAGACGAGACTAGGTTGATATGCTACAGCCATTCTCCATTGACGCTGCCTCAATTCCTGATATGCGTCGGTTGCTTGAACAGTTGTATCAGGGAAGAACGCTACAGCCATTTCGCAGCGGACAAGAGATCCCGTTATTGCCTCGTGAAGTGTGGATCGTGTGCCGTGGGGTGGTGCAGCTCGGAACCTTTTACGACACAGGAGATGAAGCTCTACTCGGATTGGCCTGTCCTTCGATGCCGTTTGGCCTGCCACTCACCATCATTCGTCCGTATCATGCCACTGCCTTAACTGATGTGGATGTCATGCGCCTGACCTGGGACGAAATTGAGCAATCTCCCTTGTTGGCTCAGGGGGTTTTTCAACACACGGCGCGGCGGCTGCGGCAAACCGAAGCCGTGCTAGCAATGGTGGGTTACCGCCGGGTTGAAGATCGCCTGCGGCATTTGCTGCTGTTGCTCAAGCGCGAAGTTGGCCAGCCCGTCGGCACCGAAACGCGATTGAGTGTGCGGTTAACCCATCAGCAATTGGCCAATGCCATCGGTACCACGCGGGTTACCATTACTCGGCTAATTAGCCAATTGCGAGAAGAAGGCTGGCTCTCAATTGATTGCGATCGCCACATTGTTCTCTCGGCCTACGCCGCTGCATAAGCTCATTCACCGTTTTCCGGGAAAAGCAAAGGGATTGGAGGCATACTCCAATCCCTTTATCTTTTTCGGCTGATTCAGAAGAATTGAATTGACCGTTAGGACATCACCATGCCACCGTCAACATTAATTACTTGGCCAGTTATGTAAGCTGCCGCCGCATCTGCTGCCAAAAAGCGTACCAAACCCGCCACTTCCTCGGGTTGGCCATAGCGACCCAGGGGAATGAACTGAAGAATGCCTTCAGCCTTGAGGTCATGAGTCATATCTGTTGCAATAAAGCCAGGAGCTACCGCGTTAACCGTAATACCGCGAGGAGCCAGCTCCTTGGCAACCGCCTTGGTAAAGCCCAGCACGCCTGCTTTAGCGGCGCTGTAGTTCGCCTGACCGGGGTTCCCCATCTCACCTACCACAGAGCTAATGTTAATGATGCGGCCGCTTTTTTGCTTCAGCATAATTTTGCTGGCGGCTTTCGTACACAAAAACACGCCAGATAGGTTGAGACTAATCACAGCATCCCAATCTTCGGGCTTCATGCGCAGCAGCAGCGTATCGCGGGTAATGCCTGCATTGTTGACCAGGATATCAATGCGGCCCCATTTATCCATGACCGCACTAAACAGGGCCTCTACTTCATCAAGCTTGGATACATCTGCTTTAAGGGCGATCGCCTCGCGTCCCATGCCAACAATCTCATTTACCACTTCATCGGCTGCCCCACTAGATCTGGCATAGTTCACCACCACGTTTGCCCCTTCTGCTGCCAGAGCCAAGGCGATCGCTCGACCAATGCCGCGTGAGGCTCCAGTCACAATCGCAACTTTGTCTTGAAGCTGATGGGTAGACATGAAACAACCTCTCAATACAACGCAGGATGAAATTGCGCAGGGATAGGCAAAATTGACGGGCGATCGCCAAACTTAGTGCAAGTGCACTTCAGCCAGCGCTATCTCTGTCGCTCAAGCCAAAAGCTATATTAAGCCATTTGGGACACCTTCCCACGTTCCAAAATGCAGCGACTAGGATGGAAGTAATGCTCCCCCCATGCAGAAATGGGAGAAACCTATGGCAGTCAAAAAACAATTTGCAACGTTTGAAGAATTAATTGCAGAGTCGGATGTACCGTTGCTCGTTGACTTTTATGCTCCGTGGTGTGGGCCATGTCAAATGATGGCCCGCTTTTTGGAAGAAGTGAACGGAGAGATGAAGTCCAAACTGCGCATTGTCAAAATCAACACCGATAACTACCCCGAGTTAGCCACCAAGTACCAGATTCATGCGCTGCCTACGCTGGTTCTGTTTAAGCGGGGAGAAGCTGTCGATCGCATTGAGGGCGTTCTGCGTCCTCACCAGTTGATCCAACGTCTAAAGCCTCAGGTTTAAATCATTCCCTATAGCCCCCGGCCAACACTGGCTAAGCCGAACAATGATAGCGCTGAGCCCGATACCCATCAGCACGACGCACCTCGGAGGTTGATACGCACTGCATTTGCAGCAACATGGCGTCTAATACTGGGGTTTTAGTCGCTTCAAAGTTCATAGCCCACAGGTTGAGGGGGCGTGGCTGGGTTTGCAGCGCTGTTTGCAAGGTGGCAATCGCTACTTCTCGATTGGAGTCATCTTGAGCCAGCAGCACTTGAGGTTCCGGCAGATCGGCATTTTGGCGATGCCACTCCAGCGCAAGGCCCATCATGCGGCCTGTTTGCCCATGGGACAAATGCGACATGGCCAACAGCGTTGGAGCTTGAAACTCCTGCTGCAAAATGGCAACCATGCGCTCAGGGCGGTGAGTTTTTTGGTAGGCCAGGTTGCTCACCACAGCCATACTGCCCACACAGCCCAATACCAATACCGTTACAACCACAGTCCTGCCGCGCCCACGCAGCCACCACTTCACAGCATGTTTGGAGCGATCGCTCGGAGCATCTATCCACACCTGGTTAAGCGACACCGCCACTAGCAGCAACACAGCAGGATAGTACACAAAGCTATAACGAAAGGCGCTGGTGAGATCGCGGCTGAATCCGTAGGAATTGATTAAAAACAGGGCGATCGCACCTACAACAAATCCACCCAGAGCTTGCAGCATAACTGGGCGGTCGCGCTCTTGCTGCACCCAACCTCGCACCATCCAGGGCAGGCTCCACAGCAGCAGCACCACCAGCGCCACTTGCGACACTGTACTGAGCCACTGCATCGGCGATTGAATCGGCAGCAGGTACAGCATCGTCACGCTGCTGGCCAACAGTTGGCCCAGCGGTTCCAGCCATTCAAATCCCTGGCGGTTGCGACGATAAATCCATTGCGTTAACTCCGAGTCGCCAATGCCCTGCACAAACGGCAGCCATACCAGCGTGGTTGCTATCGTACCCAGCAGCACCCAGGCAAACCGTCGCCAAACCTGTCCAGGCCAAGGCTTACCCATGCGAATGTGGGCGATCGCCAGACCCACAATTGCCAGCCCTTCTGCCGCCAACGTCAACACAAAAAAATAGTGGGTCGCCACCCCCAAACCATTCACAACAATCCACAATCCACACACCCACAACGGAATCGGTCGATTAGCATGAATGTGTTGGAGTGCAATCACCAAACACGCCAAGGACGCAATCACCCACAGGGTCGGCAAGGTGTAATGCCGTGCCTCCTGCGCCAGGTAAATCCCAAAGGGGGAAACGGCGGTTAACGCTGCGGCCAACTGTGCCACCAGGGGCGATCGCCACGTCAGCCAACCCAGCCCAAACATCGCCGGAATCGTGAGGACACCAAATACAGCCGCGAGCGATCGCACCAGCCAAATCGACACCACACCATCACCTGCACCAAAAAGCTTCACCCACAGGTGAGTCAGCACAAAATACAACGGTGGATGATTGCTCTCAGTCAACAAATTTTGCACCACATCGCCCACGTCAGCCGTCGGACGAGCCACCAACGGAGCCACCAGATCGGAAAACGAGATCACCTGATTGAGTGGAATGGTGCGATAGCTGTTGCCCAAGCCAAACACAATGGTGGAAAATTCATCTGTCCATACGGGCTTGTCGGCCAGGTTGGCAAATCGCAGCACGGCCCCCAACCCTATCCACAGCACCAACCATTTCCAGTCGCGACCGTTCACCAGGCTCTACTCTTGTTTCAATAGCAATGTCAAAGCTTGCGCCAACCCATCATAATCCGCCAGGGTGTTGTAAAGCTGCGCCGATACCCGTAGCAGCAAGGGATAGGGCTCACACCACGGCATGATGGGCACCTCAATACCAAATTCTTGAAAGAGGCTTTGGTACAGGGTTGCTGGAGCATGGCTGGGCAGCGGCACCACCGCCATCGACCCAAGCATCTCGGCAGGGCAGAGTTCGGGCACATGCAGGCGATCGCACAACAGGTTCCGCGCCGCCACAGCCAGTTCATGATTGTGCTGCATGAGTTGGGGCCATCCCCCCGGCAGCAACGAGCCCATGTATTCAATCGCCTGGGGAATGCACAGGTAGGGCGTTGGATCTGCTGTGCCGACCCAGTCAAACTCTAGCCGAAATTGCGATCGCGCCTGCTCTGGTGGGGCGACACCTTCAAGTCGGGGTGAGTTGGCTCCATGGCTAATCACCAGCGGTCGCAAACGAGCGTGAAATTCTTTGCGCACGTACAAAAAAGCGCTGCCTTTGGGGGCACACAGCCATTTATGGCAGTTTCCGGTGTAGTAGGCCGCTCCTAGCTCCTCCAGATTTAGCGGAATCATGCCGGGAGCATGGGCACCATCCACTAGGGTATCGACTCCGCGCTGAGCCAATTGGCAAATCAACGGTTGAATCGGCAGCACCAGGGCCGTTTGGCTGGTGACATGGTCGATGAGAAATAATCGAGTGCGATCGCTCACCTTGGCCATCACGGCTTCAACCACCTGGCTGGCTCTCTCCAAAGGAAAAGGAATTTCGGCTAGAACAATTGTTGCCTGTGTTAAAGCAGCCACCCGATCCAGGGCATTGCGCGAAGCGTTGTATTCGTGGTTCGTTACCAGCAGCTCGTCCCCCGGCTGCAAGGCCAGCGATCGCAGCACCGTGTTGATGCCCGTTGTGGCATTGGGCACAAAAGCCAAGTTAGCCGGATCTGCCCCCAAAAACGCACCCAGCTTGGTGCGCGCATGATCCAGCAAGGGTTCTAGGCGCTCCGCAAAAAATTGAACGGGTTCTGCTTCAACCTGCTGTCGCCACTCGTTTTGCTGGGCCAGCACCGCTCTGGGGGTTGCTCCAAAGGAACCGTGGTTAAGGTACGCGATCGCCGGATCGAGCGTCCAGAGCGATCGCCATTGGTTGGCATCATTCATACCCCCATCCTACGGACGAATCGCCTCTGGGAAAACCTGCCATGGCAAAATTCAGCAGATTCAAACCCAAAAGACCGCTTTTCGAATTTGAAAAGCGGTCTTTTCTCTAGTTTTTTTGAAAACTCCCCCGGCTGGATTCGAACCAGCGACCAATCGGTTAACAGCCGACCGCTCTACCACTGAGCTACGGAGGATTGCCGAGCCGAATCTTATATTAACCAGAAATGCTTTTTCTTCGCAAGCCCATCACGCAATTTTTTGGGGAAAACTTTCTCATTCCAGGTTCAAGCCTTTTCGCATTTCGGCCAACCGCTGTTGCGCAACCGGATCGAGCGATCGCGCCAAAAACCTTCCAGAAGATTTTTTGGGTTGCTTTTGTCGATGGCGCACCCGGACTGTGGTGCATTCCACATCAGTTCGCAACTGCTGAGCCGAAATCCAGTTCGCGCCATAGCCCTGAACTGTCTGCTGATGCACCCGATCAGATGTCGCAACAATCAGCCGTTGACTATGCTTGCGAATGTCGTAGCGGTATTGCGAACATACCCACTCAATGTAGGTATCTGCCGATTGGCGAAAGTCGGTGTAGTAAATCGAAAAATAGGAGTTTAATCGCTCACGGCTTCCGGGCGTTTCTTGGTAGTGCGAATCAAACACAAGCTCGGTCTCGTAATCATTCGCAGCGCTATAGCTGAGCAAACGCTCTACCAAGGTTCGTCGAGCTTCTTCTAACCCTTCGCGATCGCTAATTGCCTTTAAGTCAGCCCAAGCTCCAATGACGTTGTAGCCATCGACTAAGAGGATCGCTTCGGGAGCTTTGCGCGGCATAAGGACTGGACTCGGTAAACCTTGTCTAACCTTTATAATGCCTTGTTTATTGAGATCTGTAACGAATTTATGCTTTCTTCTCAGTAACGTTAGGTCTGGATAAACCGAAGACCCATGTTTCGTTCATATTGCACACGCAAACATGCCGTGAACCGAAACTGATGTCAAATCAATCAAACGGGGCTTGAGGATAGCTATTCACCATCGCCGATCAGCGTAAGCGCCAATCTAAACAGCCTGACGCAATAAACGTCGTTTTAGCCGTTCTGGTTCTCCCGAATCAACAACATGGCCGGTTTCCAACAAAAAAGCTCCATCGCAATAGTCCAACTCGGCCAGCCGATGGGTAACCCACAGGGCTGTAATACCCCGGTGCTTCACGAGTTGCCGCACCTGGGCCACCAAGTCGAGCTGGCTGTCGGGGTCTAGCAATGCGGTTGGTTCATCGAGCAGCAGCACGTCACAGTGACGCGCGATCGCACCCGCAATGGCAACCCGCTGCTTTTGTCCACCACTCAGCGCATAGATTGGACGCCGCTTCAAATGGCCTAAGTTCACGGCAGCAAGAGCCTCGTCTACCCGCTGCTTCACTTCTGCATGGGACAGATTGTCCGCCCCTAAGCCAAAGGCAACATCGGCCCCAACTGTCGGCATCACCAATTGGTGATCGGGGTTTTGAAACACAAACCCCAAAGGCTGAACTACATCAACTCGGCCCGACTGGGGTTGCAGCAAACCCGTTAGCAGCTTCAGCAACGTGGATTTACCACTACCGTTGGTGCCCAACAGCATCCAAAATTCTCCTCTGGGCACCTCTAACGAGCAATCGCGAAGAACAGGCGTGCCGTTTGCCCATTGAAAATGCAAATTATGAATGGCGATCGCAGCTTTGCTCATCTATTTCCATCGTTCATTTCGAGGATATACTTCGCCACCACGCTAAATTTGTTCCTCCAACCCGCTAAGGCAATTTAGTCATCTCACTCGCTAATCTGATCAGCTATCAGCTAGTGCATACGCTCATCACAGCTAGCACAAGCGCTGAGACCAAAGTTTTATCAAGTTCAATGAGAGAGTTGGGCAAACATCCCTTCAATCAATTTTCTTAATCAAATTTTCTCCAGTCAAATTTCCAATGGTTTAACTGGAGAAAACTCCTAATGATTCGCTGCAACACTACTCAGCCGACAGTGCAAAGAACCCAGGAGGCCGACCCGATGAGCCACCCACACCCGTACGCTCAGAAACCTGTACAGCAGCGATCGCACTCACCAGCACACATACCTTTTTCCCAACCTCTTTCTCACAAGTCAGCTCCAGCGTCATCGGACTTCCCGACTGAATCGCCCCCACCACCTTCTGATATAGAGCCTCAGCATCTTCTGCAGCCTTCCGCTGCACCGACACCAGCGAGGGAGTTTCCTTTAACGCAACATCAATAATGTACATGAGGGACCAAACACCTTCGTTGACACGATCTAAAGACTAAACGCAAACACCACTTCAGTATCGCAAAAGTTTAACCGCCTTGTCCCAGGCTTCCCCAAAGCCAAAGGTACGACGCCAATCAAAATCAGCCAACACCACGACACCACAAATCCAGACCGTCGCGGCAATTCGCTTCTAGCCACCCACAACACACCAACAATCCCAAATCCAAGCTTATCCCCTTACAGTCGCTACTTTTGCTTGCAGAGCATCCCTCCGCGTAATCCCTCCACATCACCGTCCCTTAAAAATTTGTAAACCTTAATTTGTAAAGAGTTAAAAGATTCAAACGGTTCTCAGCCGTGACAAAGCCCACAAAACCAGACAATTCATCTCAGCATGAGTCTAAATACTCATCTTCAAATAAACCTCTGGATATAGAACGCAAAGCTTGATTAGGCGCAGCTTTAAGCTCGTTTTTGAATGAATCACTGTCTGGGGATAGCATTCTAGATTCAGATCGCTATAATGATCGAATAGTAAAGAAACGTAAAGTCTGTTCACAATTTGGGAACTGCCTAACAGCTCCTCTCAAAAGAGCAGGCTTTAGAGAACTCATTCAGTTCATTTTTTGTTTGTCAAGCATTTGGAGATTCGCGCGATGACCATAGCAATGGGACGAGCGCAAGCCAATCGAGGATGGTTCGACGTCCTCGATGACTGGCTAAAGCGCGACCGATTCGTCTTCGTGGGGTGGTCTGGCATTCTGCTGTTCCCTTGTGCCTACTTGGCCTTGGGCGGCTGGCTTACCGGCACCACCTTCGTCACCTCGTGGTACACCCACGGGTTGGCATCTTCCTACTTGGAAGGCTGTAACTTCTTGACTGTTGCCGTATCGACCCCTCCCAACAGCTTGGGACACTCCCTGCTGTTTTTGTGGGGACCCGAAGCTCAGTGGGACTTCACCCGCTGGTGTCAACTCGGCGGTTTGTGGGCATTTGTGGCCCTGCACGGCGCCTTTGCGCTGATTGGCTTCATGCTGCGTCAGTTTGAGATTGCACGCTTGGTGGGCATCCGTCCCTACAATGCGATCGCCTTCTCAGGGCCAATTGCCGTATTTGTGAGCGTGTTTTTGCTGTACCCATTGGGACAGTCGGGATGGTTTTTTGCACCCAGCTTTGGGGTGGCAGCCATCTTCCGTTTCATCTTGTTTGTGCAAGGGTTCCACAACTTTACCCTCAACCCCTTCCACATGATGGGAGTGGCTGGCATTTTGGGTGGTGCACTGCTGTGCGCGATTCACGGAGCGACCGTGGAGAACACCCTGTTCCAGGATGGGGACAAAGCCAACACCTTCCGCGCGTTCAACCCGACCCAGTCGGAAGAGACCTATTCGATGGTCACCGCGAACCGATTCTGGTCACAGATATTCGGGATTGCGTTTTCGAACAAGCGGTGGCTGCACTTCTTCATGCTGTTTGTGCCAGTGATGGGTTTGTGGATGGCGAGCATTGGGATTGCCGGGTTGGCCTTGAACCTGCGGGCGTATGACTTTGTGTCGCAGGAATTGCGCGCGGCAGAGGACCCCGAGTTTGAGACCTTCTACACGAAGAACATCCTGCTGAACGAGGGCATCCGGGCTTGGATGGCACCTCAAGACCAGCCTCACGAAAGCTTTGTATTCCCTGAAGAGGTACTGCCACGTGGTAACGCTCTCTAATCGTTACTGCTAAGGCTCTCATTTACTTCAGCGAATAGGTTTAGCCCCTGCATCTGCAGGGGCTTTTTCGTCAAATCTGGCTATACTGAAATTTTCGTTTGTGGAAGTATGGCGATCGCTTCATCTGCAGCCTCCACTTCCAGGTTGCATGTGTTATATTTCACGCATGCTTTTAGCTTTATGCATGAAAGCATGTAAACCGTAGTACTAAGCTCTAACTTTAGAGAAACAGGAGGTGGTGCCCATGCAAGATAGTAGTAAACGAATGGGTCGTCAGGTTGGAGCAAGCCGGCTGTGGGCCGGGGCAGTTCTATAAGTCTGCTCAACTCTGCATAGAGTCCGACTCAAAACGTGTTGGGAAGGCTAAAAGTTTCTCCCGGCAGTCAGGTTCAACTTGATGATCCGCTACACCGCTCTTACTCAAATGATGAATTGAACATTCCTTTTCACGAATGTTCTGCATCTCCGAGTAAGAGCGGATAGTTTTTTAAGCCTCTCATTAGCAAGTTTCACAATTGATGATTTTGTTTAGCAGTGAAGGAGAGCATGGCTAATGTCTCAATTACTATCAGAAGTAGAGGTTCAGCAAAAGCTCAACCAGATTCAAGGCTGGTCTCTTCAGGGCAAAACAATTCAGTCAGTGCGAACCTTTGCCAACTTTACTGAAGCCATAGATTTTGTCAATCGGCTAGTAGAACCTGCGGAATCCGCTGGCCATCATCCCGATTTGGCAATTTCCTACAACAAAGTGACCGTTTCACTCAGCACCCACGACGCTGGTGGCCTCACAGACAAAGACTTTCAGCTCGCATCAATTATTTCTAAGCTCTAGCCTAAGAAACCAAAGACGACATTAACTTAGCCTCGAAACTGCCCCCTTCCTCAGCTTCGAAATTTTTCGCAGATCATTTCCAAAAAGGCTGAAACCGACTCTGCGTATAGAATTCAGCCTACTGAAAGGGGACGCACACCAGATTTTTTTGCTAATCTGTATCTTGTAGAGACATACAGTCTCCGTCTCGCAGTGCTATAAACGAATAGATTGTGAGTCCTTTTTAGCTAAAGGTGTGAGGACACGATAATGCTGTCGAAGCTTCTATGGAACTCTCTGCTGGGTGCTCCAGCGGTTTTGGGAGCAGCACTGCTCTCTTCTTCTGCAATGGCACAGACTGCCCCTGTAGAATCCACTCCTTCCGTTGCAACTCTCGATCAAGTGATGGAGTATAGCAACGAAGGCCGTGGCGCAGGCTCTCTGGCTCAGGTTACCTCTATTACTCAGTTTTCTGATGTGAGCCCCACCGACTGGGCTTACGAAGCGCTTTCTTTCTTGGCCAACTCCGAAGAACTCGGTGGTTTGGACTGTTTGGAAGGTTATCCCGATGGAACCTTCCGCGGTAGCCGTCCATTGACTCGTTATGAGTTCGCTGCTGGTTTGGCCGCTTGCTTGGATGCAATTTCTGGCCCCGTGAATGCTGAGCAACTCGAGCGTATCGAAGCTCTTCAGCGTGAGTTCGCTGCTGAACTGGCAACTCTCCGTGGTCGCGTAGATGCATTGGAAGCCGCTGTTGGTGAATTGGAAGAGAACCAGTTCTCCACTACCACCAAGCTTCGTGGTACCGCCATCTTCAGCGTAGCTGATGTGTTGGATGGCCCCACCGCAGGCAACAACACCGTGCTGCAAAGCCGTGTTCGCCTGAACTTCGACACCAGCTTCACCGGCTCTGACCGTTTGAGAACCCGTCTACAGTTCGGAAACTTCCGTGACTTCTCTGGTGTTCCCAGCGGTGGCCCAGGTATCAGCCGTACCTTTGGTTCTCTCTTCCCTGAACTCGGTAGCTCTGCAACTGCGTTCTCCTATGCTACCTCTACCGATAACAGCGGTAACGATCTGAACGTCAGCCGTTTGGAGTACTACTTCCCTGTAGGTCCCGCTACCGTTTATGTTGGTGCAGTGGGTGAAGGTATCAGCGATATCGTTACGACCGTTAGCCCCTTAGATGATGCTGAGAATGGCGGTTTGTCTTACTTCAGCTACAACCCCATCTATGACTTGGGTCCTCAAGGTGCTGGTGCTGGTGTAACCTTCGACCTAACCGACAGCATTCAGTTGGGTGCTGGTTACTTGACCGATGCAGCATTCGACTCTTCTGACAAAAATGGTCTATTCAACGGTGGTTATACTGCCTTCGGTCAGTTGACCTTCCGTCCTGGCGATTTGACCGTCGCTTTGACCTACGTCAACGCATTCAACAATGCTGAAACCGATGCTCTCGGGATTCCCACTGTTGGTTCCCGTGTCTTCAACGCCTACGGTTTGAGCGCAAACTACCGCTTGGCCGAAGCAATCAACATTGGTGGCTGGGTCAGCTACATCGACAGCCGAATCTTTGACGGTCCTGGATTGGGCGATGGACGCGCTTGGACCTATGCAGGTACTCTGGGTATCGAAGACTTGGGTATTCAAGGTAGCTTGCTAGGTCTGATTGTGGGTGTTCCTCCCTACAATGCAATCTATGAGTTCGCTGGTGGTGGTGCAACGGGTAGCGATACCTCCTTGCACATCGAAGGTTTCTACCGGATTCCTTTGAACAACAACATCAGCATCACGCCTGGAATCATCTGGGTACAAGATCCTGGCAACAACAACAACAACGAAGATGTGATTGTTGGCGCACTGCGCACCAGCTTCAGCTTCTAATTAGCTAGTGGAGCCTTTATGACTCCTTAGCTTCATGTTTTGAGCTTAAAAAGCCCTGCTGTATAGCAGGGCTTTTTTGTATGGAAAAGAACTAGGACTCTACTGAACCCGTAGAATTTTGAGCACACAGGTGGAAAATCGGTTAGGTTGCGCTCAGTATTTTCGTTAAAGCGAATATCCACATAAAAATATGACAAACCCCGGTGGAGAACCGGGATATACTAAAGTGAGTGGAATTCTTTATTGTGATCAGCTTGTGGAACTGTCTTGTAAGAGTGAGTACGCACTGCTAGCACTGTTTGAACTGGCGACACATTTTAGTTCAGGCGAACCAATGCAGATTCGGCAAATTGCCGCTGAGCAGCAAATTCCTGATCGCTACCTTGAGCAATTGCTGGCAACGTTACGGCGAGCAGGGTTAGTACGCAGTCAGCGGGGAGCAAAAGGTGGATACGTACTCGCCCGAGAACCTTGGAAGATTACGCTCCTGGAAGTGATCAACTGTATTGAAGGAGCGGACGCTCATGCTCCAGATGGAAGCAAAGACCCAAAGTCCGTTGAAGGAATGGTGATTCTAGAAGTGTGGAATGAAGCTGGGCACGCTGCCGATGCAGTTTTACAAAACCACACCCTACAAGATTTGGTAGAAAAGCGAGATGCCCGAAAACAATTGGACATTATGTATTACATCTAATCACTTAGATCTATCGGCTCTTTGATTGCTCTTTCTGCGGTGAGCCTCTTTCAAGAAAGCAAACGCAAGCACCTAAGGTGCTTTTACAGCAGGCTAAGGTTATTGTCATTTCCTCACTTATGGGATGTTGTGAACTATGCGCATTGCCAACAATGTTACGGAGCTTATTGGTCGGACACCGCTTGTTCGGTTAAACCGAATTCCCCAAGCAGAGGGTTGCTTGGCTGAGATTGTCGTCAAACTTGAGGGAATGAATCCTTCGGCTTCTGTGAAAGACCGGATTGGGATCAGCATGATTGAAGCGGCAGAGCGGGAAGGCAAGATTTATCCAGGCAAGACGGTGCTGGTGGAGCCAACCTCTGGCAATACAGGCATTGCACTCGCAATGGCCGCAGCCGCAAAAGGCTATCGGTTGGTGTTGACGATGCCCGATACGATGAGCTCTGAGCGACGGGCTATGCTGCGAGCTTATGGAGCAGAACTGGAGCTCACTCCCGGAATTGAAGGCATGAGCGGCTGTATTCAACGGGCACTGGCGCTTGTGGAAGAATTGCCAGATGCTTATATTCTCCAGCAGTTTAGAAATCCGGCGAATCCAGAGGTTCATCGGCGAACAACTGCACTGGAAATTTGGGAGGATACGGACGGGCGTGCTGATATTTTGGTGGCGGGTGTTGGAACGGGGGGCACGTTGACGGGCGTTGCGGAAGTCATGAAACAGAAGAAGCCAGCCTTTCAAGCGATCGCCGTTGAACCTGCCAATAGCCCTGTGTTGGGTGGCGGACGGCCCGGACCTCATAAGATTCAGGGGATTGGGGCTGGGTTCGTGCCTGATGTGCTGAATGTTTCCATTATTGATGAGGTGATTGCGATCGCCGATGATGAAGCGATCGCCTATGGACGACGACTTGCCCGTGAGGAAGGTTTGTTGTCCGGAATTTCGAGTGGAGCTGCCCTAGCCGCAGCCATTCGAGTTGGCAAACGGCCCGAGAATGAAGGGAAACTGATTGTCATGGTGCAGCCTAGCTTTGGCGAACGATACCTGAGCACTCCCTTATTCCAAGACCCAGAACTACTGGCCGTAAGTGCCTCTACATAGTCATTACAATAGGTGCATGACCAGGCCACCCAATTATTACGAAACCCTAGACGTTCGCCCGGAGGCAACCCAGGCCGAAGTAAAACAAGCCTATCGTCGGCTGGCAAAGCAATTTCATCCCGATGCCAATCCTGATGCAGCAGGGCATGAGCAAATTGCGCAGATCAACGCTGCTTATGAAGTGTTGGGCGATCCGCAGCGGCGTCAACGATATGACCAACGGCTCCAGTATCATTCTGGCAACGCTGAAGAATCAACAACTGTAGCCGATCGCCAAGCCCGCACAGCAGAAGCCCAAGAGCAATACCGCAAGCGCAAAACCGGACACGACAACGATGAACAGGTTCAGCACTGGATTCGTCGCGTTTATCAACCTGTCAATCGCCTGCTGAATCAAATTTTGAAACCGTTGAAAGAGCAGGTAAATGCTCTGGCGGCCGATCCGTTTGACGATGAGCTGCTGGAAGATTTTCAGGCGTATTTAGACGAGTGTCGATCAACCTTGGCAAAGGCGCAGGGGGTTTTTCGCTCCATGCCCAATCCGCCCAGCGTTGCTGGGGTAGCAGCCCATCTCTACTATTGCCTCAACCAAACGGGAGACGGCTTAGATGAGTTGGAGCGTTTTGTCACGAGTTATAGCGAACACTATCTCCATACTGGACAAGAGCTATTTCGGATTGCAAAGGGGCTTCAGCGTGAAGCCCAAGCTGCAATTCGGACAATTCGCTAAAGCAGGTTGTTCGATCGTCTGGCTGAATTGCGGGTAATTGCTGCCATTTGGCCCCCCACTCCTGCCTTTCTGAGCGAGAATAGGTAGGTATTATCTATTGTTGTGCTAATCTGCACCTTCGCCATGGCTCTCCCTATTGTTGCAATTATTGGTCGTCCCAATGTTGGTAAATCAACGTTGGTCAATCGTTTGGCGGAGGGGCGAGATGCAATTGTGCATGATGAGCCCGGTGTAACTCGCGATCGCACATATCGGGATGCCTATTGGCGCGATCGCGAATTTCAAGTGGTGGATACAGGTGGCCTTGTCTTTGATGACGATTCCGAATTTTTGCCTTACATTCGGCAGCAGGCGATGACCGCGCTAACCGAGGCGAGTGCGGCGCTATTCGTGGTAGATGGGCAAGCAGGCATTACCACCTCAGATGAGGCGATTGCCAGTTGGCTGCGTCAGCAATCGGTACCTGTAGTGTTAGTGGTCAACAAGTGCGAATCGGTTGAACAGGGTGCGATTCAAGCAGCCGAGTTTTGGCAGTTGGGGCTAGGTGAACCTCATCCCGTATCGGCCATTCATGGCAATGGCACTGGCGAAGTCTTGGATCAGCTCATTGAACATTTGCCAACCACAGACGAACTTGAGGCCATTGAAGAAACCCGCGTTGCGATTGTAGGGCGACCAAACGTGGGCAAATCAAGCTTGCTGAATGCATTTGTGGGCGAGTCACGGGCTATTGTTAGCCCAATTTCGGGTACCACACGGGATGCCATTGACACCGTGGTTGAGCGGGATGGTAAACGCTACCGCTTGGTGGATACAGCAGGTATCCGAAAAAAGAAAAATGTAGAGTACGGCCCCGAATTTTTTGGCATCAATCGCGCTTTCAAGGCCATTCGGCGGGCCGATGTTGTGCTGATGGTGATTGACGCGCTAGATAATGTGACCGAGCAGGATCAAAAGCTGGCAGGCCGTATTGCTGAAGATGGTAGGGGCTGCGTGATTGTTGTCAACAAATGGGATGCGGTTGAGAAAGACTCTTACACCATTTATGACTACGAAAAAATCGTGCGCGATCGCCTCCGGTTTGTCGATTGGGCAGAAATGATTTTTGTGAGTGCCCAGACTGGACAACGGGTTGAGAAGATTTTGGAATTGGTGGATACCGCCGCCGAACAGCACAAGCGCCGAGTTTCTACGTCAGTTATTAATGAAGTGCTAGAAGAAGCTGTGAATTGGCACTCACCACCTGCAACACGCCAGGGGCGTCAAGGCAAAATCTACTACGGCACCCAGGTATCTGCACAACCCCCTGCGATAGCCCTATTTGTGAATGATCCCAAGTTATTTGGCGATAATTACAAGCGGTACATTGAGCGACAAATTCGGCAAAGCCTTGGCTTTACTGGCACGCCAGTGCGTCTCTTCTGGCGAGGCAAAAAGGTTCGAGAAATGGAACGCTCAACTGCAAACCGGGCAACTCGAGTGTAGGCGGCATGGATTTACTGCGATCGCTCCCGATTGGCTTATACCTGGAAAAGCCTGTCACATGGCTGCATCGGGTTGATCCCCGGATGAAGTTTGCGTGGCTGATGGCCTTTTTGCTGACGCCAATTGCCGCTAGCCCATTTTGGCGGCTTTCGTTAGCTGGATGGGCGCTGTTGCTCATGTTGAGTACTCGCTTGCCTTTCCGGGTTTGGTGGAAGCAAATGGGCTTAGTCACCCTGTTTAGCCTATTGCTATTTTGTGTCACAGTGTTTGCGCCAGATGGCTTAAATGTGAGCCATCAGCCACGCTTGCCCATCGATGAGTTCGCAGAAACAGCTAGTATTCGCGAACCTGAACCAGTTCCAGAGCTACCGCAGCCCACCGACTATCGATACATCATGCTGCAACAAGGGCCACTTCGAGTCACTCGCAGATCGCTCGATTTGGCTACCCGAGTTGGCACCCTCATCTTTACTTTGCTGGCCAGTACAAATTTGTATCTGCTCACCACAGCCCCGGAAGAGGTGACCGCAAGTATTGAACAGTTCTTGCGCCCGCTCAATCGGTTTGGGTTGCCCGTATCGGAAGTAGTGCTGACCTTGACGCTGGCGCTACGCTTTATTCCACTGGTATTGGAAGAAATTCAAAATTTGGTGCGATCGGTCCGCACTCGGGCCATTAATTGGAAAAAGCTAGGATTTCGCGGCTCGACCCAGGTGGGCGTTATGGTGTCGGAACGGCTGGTGGACAACCTGCTGGTGCGGGCCGAGCAAACTGCGACCGCCATGCAAGTGAGAGGGTTTGCCAATGCCCAGCAGCATCGCTTACCGTGGCATCAGTTGCGATTTCGGCCTATTGATGGACTCGTCTTTGTGGCGTTGAGTGCGCTCATTGTGGCACGTGTTGTTTGGGGCGGGATGAACGCTTGAGGCGACATCCTACACCTGCAATGCCATGCAACGGATAGTAACGTCGTGTAGTTTACATTTACAAAGCGATGGAAAACTTGTTTTTGTAGCGACGCGGCACAATTTAACATAAAGTAATAGCATATCCGTATGGGTGTGCTGATTTGAACATTCGCATTGGTACAGATATCGTCTACATCCCGCGTATTAAATCAGCTCTAGAACGATTTGGCGATCGCTTTTTAGAGCGCGTTTACACCTCCACCGAACAGCAAGACTGTTGGCAACCTTTTGCTGACCGAGCGATCGCATCGGGCATCGCAAAGTTGGCAGGCCGCTGGGCCGCCAAAGAAGCCATCGTCAAAGCATTAGGCACAGGCTGGCGAGATATTCGATATGTGGACGTTGAAATTCAACGTACTGCCAATGGAGCCCCTCAGGTTTGCCTCCACCGTCGAGCGGCCGTCATTGCAGCTCAACAGGGCAACGGTCAGTGGCAACTCAGCCTCAGCCACGACACCGATTATGCGATCGCGACCGCAATATTTTTTAGCCACCCTTCGGGTTAAGCTCAACCGCTTAGCGTCCAACCATTATCAAAAGCTTCATTCATCCCTTCCCTCAAGAGCTGGTTCACAGCCAAGCTTGCACAATCGATGTCCATCGTTGGTGTTCCGCTGTACTGCCCCAAAGAGACCAGAATTCTTTCGTCTCAACGTTAGAAAACGTGAACTGCACCGCTCCCTCGGTGTTTCTCTCTCTATCACCCACCTACCCTTTCCATACCCTCTATGAAATCCGCTCAAATCGCTCAGATTGCGGCTTCAGTAGCAGCCCAAGGTTCCATGAACTCAGAATCCTACCTCAACCATCCCACCTTTGGGTTACTCTACCGCGTGTGTCATCTCGAAGTTGCAAAAGAGCTATTTGCGACGCTATACGCTCAGCGTCTCTTCTTCATGGTGACGACCAGCAGCGACGGCGTACAGTTTGATCCCATGAGCCGTGCCGATGCTCGCGTTCTTCTCGAAAACCGCCTGCGCACCTTACGCCGGGAAGGCGATGCGCTAGCGTATACCGAACTTCAGCGCGTTTATAAGCAAACGTTCCAGTAACTTAGATTGGTATTCAAGCCGACAAGCTTGTGCGATGCCCTCCGTGGCTGTCACAGATGCCGGGTAGCGAGTTCGTATCAGCCAGGAAAGTCATCCTGATCCGAGTTGAACCATGAGCGCCTCTGACAGTATTGGGCAGCATCCATGGGTGCCCGGCAAAATCGCACAAACGGTCTTGTGACCAATCCGTACCTGAAATAACCCATCCTTAGTCCAAAACACGGCGGTTGCAGGATCAATCTGTTGACGCGAAACGTTCATTTCGGCTTAGCATGATGAGGGTTTGTTCAGACAAGATTCCGTCATGGCCGATTTTGTAGCCAATTCCCTCGGCTCTTTTGATGCAGGTCAGATTGCTCAGCGAATTCAAGAGATTCGCGAAGTTTTGCCTGTGTCAGTTCAGCTTATTGCGGTTACCAAGCAAGTATCGGTCGCAGCCATGCGGGCTGCTTACGCGGCTGGCGTTCGCCACTTTGGTGAAAGTCGCATTCAAGAAGCTATCACGAAACAAGAACAGCTTACCGACTTAGCAGATGTCACCTGGCATCTCATCGGTCATTTACAAAGCAACAAAGCTGGAAAAGCGCTTGAAATCTTTCAATGGATTCACTCCGTTGATAGCTTGAAGCTGGCCCAGCGGTTAGACAGTTTGGCAGCACAGCACCAACTGCGTCCTCATGTTTGTCTTCAGGTTAAGATGCTGCCGGACCCAACGAAGTTTGGGTGGGATGAGGCGCAGCTTTTGGCCGACTTGGCGGCGCTGGATGAATGCCAGCATCTGGATATTACTGGGCTTATGGTCATTCCGCCGTTTGGGTTACCGGACGAGGCAACGCTGGATGTCTTTAAACGAACTCATCAGCTTGCGCAAACCATTCAGCAACGTTCTCTAAAATCTATCCGGATGGAAGAGCTATCGATGGGAATGTCGAATGACTATCGGCTGGCGGTACAGGCAGGAGCAACTTTTGTGCGGCTAGGGCGGACTCTATTTGGCGATCGCGCTGGATAGGTTTTACTCTGTTGGACAGCAAAGTGTGTTTCTGTAGAGGCGATCGCCCCTTCTACCACCGAGTTTAAATACCTAATATTTGGTGAGCTGTAATCCAAAAACGAGGCTATCCTTTTTCAAAATTCTTTTCTATCAAGTCGACCTGATCTATCGATCGATTTGATCGATAGCTTCTATTTTTGGTTTAAAGGGAAATTAACCACGCGATCGCCCAACGCGATTCATGACAAGCTTCATACAACCGTTCTCTTACTGCAAAGCCTAGCCGATCTTTTCCCAATTACAACGTGATGAAGTTAGCACTCCATCACTCAAGAACCGGCATCTTCCAAGCCCCCTTTAAACCTCTTTTCTCATATTAAACAAGGGTCACCCTGCAGTAGAAGTAGGCCATCCCCTGGGCGATCGTGTAACAAAGCGTGAACTACCACAAAAATATTAGGATTTTTCCACCTAACTCAATTGCAAAAAAGGATTGATTTTCTGAATTTGATGTATACTGTGGACTCAAACCAGGAAACCTTAACCTGTTTGTTGCCCCAGCTTCGTACAGGTTCAAAGATTAATTCATTCTAAAGAGCCACATTGATTGCGCATTCCTGATGAAGCATTGATCTGTGTTAAAAGCTTTAGAATCTGATTGATTTAGATGCAATCTCCAGTTAACTTAACTAGTCGTGATGGAGCGTAAGCCGTGAGTATCTTCGGTAAGTTGCGAGACTTTGTTGGTCTGAATGACCCAGCAGATTATGAGTACGAGTACGAAGAGATGGATGGTCAAGAGTACCAAAATCTCTATCAAGAAGAGCATGCTCAGCCTCTTCAAGATGAAGAACCTCGTCGTCGTCGTAGTATGAGAGAGCGTCCAGTCATGGCACCCGAAGCACCTGTAAGCGCTGGCTTAAGCAACGTAATTGGCATGCCTGGTGCCCTTGGCGGTATGTCCGAAGTCGTGGTGATGGAACCTCGCACCTTCGAAGAGATGCCCCAAGCTATTCGGGCTCTGCGTGAGCGCAAGTCAGTTGTGCTGAACCTCACTATCATGGACCCAGATCAAGCCCAACGTGCGGTTGACTTTGTGGCTGGTGGTACCTATGCCATTGACGGCCATCAAGAGCGCATTGGCGAAAGCATTTTCCTCTTCACCCCCAACTGCGTACAGGTCAGTACTCAGCAGCAGGGTATGAACGATCTGGGCATGCAGCAGCCTATGCGGACCACCCGTCCCATGACTCCTGCTCCTGCTTGGACTGCGGATCAAGCTCGGATGGCCTAGGCCTAGCTTTATTACAGCCTCAGCAATGCTGACGTGTATCGTGCTGCCTTGAGGTTGGCCCTCTTTTTCAGTGCTATTTTGCAGTGATAAAACTGTAGGGTAACGTTTAGCTAAGCGGTTACGTTTCGAGCGCTTGTTAATCTGGGGATTTTGTCGAAGCTTGAGGTGGGTAACTTTGTGTTGCCCGCCTCTACTCGTTTTTATTTGAGTCGTTTTTGTTTGAACTGTTGATTCGGGTGGCGATAGGGAGGCTTTTTGACCGTGTTGGGAATTATTGGTGGCGGCGTAATGGGCGAGGCGCTGCTCTCCCGCTTGGTAGAACAGCAAATTTACGCACCAAATCACATTTGGGTGAGTGATCCATTGGAAAGTCGGCGTGATTTTTTAACGCGGCAATATGGAGTCGAAGTTACGGCCGATAATACCGCTGTTGTTCGCAAGGCGGAGGTAGTGCTGCTGGCCATTAAGCCACAGGGGTTTGATGCGATTGTTGCGGAGCTGAAAGATTCTCATTTTTCTACCCATCGGCTTGTGATTTCTATTTTGGCTGGGGTGCCGTTGTCGAAATTGGAGGCGGCTTTTCCTCAGCAGCCTGTAGTGCGCGCCATGCCCAACACGCCTGCAACGGTGGGTGCAGGGATGACAGCGATCGCCCTGGGCCAATACACCCAAGCGACCCATACGGATACCGCTCGTCGCATTTTTGGGGCTGTGGGAGATGTGGTGGAAGTTCCCGAAAAGTTGATGGATGCGGTGACAGGACTTTCGGGTTCGGGCCCTGGCTATATTGCTTTGGTGATTGAAGCATTAGCGGATGGCGGGGTAGCAGCGGGCTTACCCCGGGCGATCGCCTCACAGCTTGCCCTGCAAACAGTATTGGGCACAGCAGAATTATTGCGGAGCACAGGAATGCACCCTGCCGAATTGAAAGATCGCGTGACAAGCCCAGGTGGGACAACCATTGCAGGGATTGCCACGTTGGAAAAGGCTGGGATGCGATCGGCCTTCATTGAGGCGGTACGAGCCGCAAGCCAACGGGCGGAGGAGTTGGGGCGGTAACGCGCTCACACTTGGGATCGATACCGTACATCTGAACCATCTAAAAGCAGCAGGTTGGTTCTCAGACTGGTTGGTGCTGTACAGAGAAGCAGAGCGATCGCACCCCCATTAAATTAGATTGCAAGACCTCACCAGATGTTAGGCATCGCAATACTTTTAGCGTTTTTCTGGGCATATTGAGGGTGGTGCAAGTTTGTATAGACAAACCGCGATCGTACGCCATCATGCAGATTGTTTGGGCAGATTGGTAACCCTCTGATTTGCTCGATAGCTTTATAACAAGTGCAGCAACATGAACATCTCTGAATTAACCGTTCAAGTCGTTGTAGCGCTGATATGTGCTGGCATTGCAACGATTTTATTGCCCCGCCGAGTTCCAGGTGGGTTGATGGGTCTGATTTTGGTTGGATTGGTTGGCGTTTGGCTAGGCGATTGGGCTTTTGCCCTCCTGCAAACCCGCTTTAACTTGAGCTTGCCATGGCTCTACTGGGATTTTCAGGGTGTGCTGATCATCCCGGCAATTATTGGCTCAGCGATTGTGCTATTTCTGCTCACATCGTTGGTGCGCTGGGAGAATTAGGTCACAAGTCATGTTGGAAAAACCTGTGGCGATAAACGTTGCAGGATCGTTCCACCATTTTTAGCTACCTCAAGGTCCGAATTCCAGCAATCAGTCCGGCACACACACCAGTCAAAAAATCCAGGTTCAGCGTATCCAAGCGATCGCTGGATTTGTGGTAGTGGGGACTGCGCAAATCGGCGGTATCCGTGACTAAGATGGCGCGATCGCCTAAGTCCCAGAAGGGGGCATGGTCACTCCGGCGGGTATCGGGCACAAGATGGCCGCGATCGCCTGCGGGCAGCCACTCACATCCGACATGGCCCGAACGAAGAATGTGCGATCGCAGATGCCGCATGTCTAAAATTGTTTTCCAGTTACCAATTAGCCCAATAAAATTGCCGCAATTGGGATAAAAGCGCTGTAGCCCGGCCGGATAGCGCTGAGAGTGCGGCTGCGTTGAGCAATAGCCCAACATTTCTAGCGACAGCATCAGGCGAATGGGCTGCCGCTGTTGGTGCAGCATCGCCGCATACGCCCGACTTCCCTGTAGGCCATATTCTTCTAAATCAAACGCAACCAGCCGAACTGGATACCGCGCGCCCTGGCTCTGCAACGCTCGGGCCAGTTCTAATAGCACAGCAATGCCTGTCGCGTTGTCATCTGCACCAGGAGAACCCGGCACAGTATCGTAATGCGCCCCAATGACCAAGCAGGGTCTATGCTGTTGCGCCACATCAATGGGCGGCAGTGTCAAAATCCAGTTGGTGTGCTGGCGACCCTTCACCGTAAACTCATGAGCTTGCACCCCGCCCCACTGCCCCAACTGCTGCTGAAGGTATTGCTGCACATAGAAGTGTCCTGCCGTTGCCAAAAACGGGTCGCGATCGCGCACAACCTCTCGCAAATGGTGGTGTAAATTGCGCTTTAGGGTCTCGGTGTCCATCATGCAGATCTCGGTCAAGGCAGAGTTCTAGATTGAGAGAGAAGCATGGGGGCGATCGCACGGCAAAACAAAAGCCCCATTCCATCAAACGGTACTGTATTGATCAGATACTGATCAGGCTAAACGTTTCGTTCCATTCACACATCGGCTTTGCAACATGAGCACCCCATCCGTAACTACCCTTGCCCAATGGCTTGCTGGCACCTTCAACAACAAAGCCCAAGCCATGGAGCAACCCACATGGTTTGTCCATTTGCAACTTTGGCATCGGCCCCTGCCTTTTCGGCTGAACGGCCATTTGGCAATTTTTGCCGAGCAGGCTAACGCACTCTACCCCACCAATGCCTATCGACAGCGAATTTTGGTTTTGCAAGAAGCCATAGATGGTACCCCCAGTCGCGTGCAGTACTATGCATTTCGGCAGGCCGAGCGGGTGATCGGGGCTGGAGCCGATCCCGAGCGGTTGCGCCAGCTCTCGCCCAATGACTTGGAGCTATTACCGGGATGTGGGCTTAACCTGACTCTGGAGGCGACCGCATGCCGCGCCATTCCCAACCCAGAGGATAAATGCTGTTTTCAATATGCTGGCGAAACGCGGCAGGTGGTGTTGGGGTTTGAGGCTGGACAGGGCTGGTTTAAGAGTTACGACCGGGGGGTTGATCCCGCCACAGGCAAATCCCTATGGGGAGCCATCTTGGGGCCTTACGAATTTACAAAATGTGAAGATTTTTCGGCAGAGTTGCCAACCTAATGCTAGCTGAACGGTAGGCAACCCAACAGAATTTCTCCCACACAAGGCTTTATATACAAGAGTTTCAGAGAAATGCTGGCATCTCATGGGTAGCGCGATCGCCCATTCAGATTAGCGCTCCCCGTTCCAAGAAAATTCCATTCGCTGAAACATATTGAACTTATGTGAAGTCTTACACCCTAGCTGTACGGAATTTTGGCGATGGGTGTTGGTTCTGAAGAGTAGGAAGTTTTACATCGAGCAAGGTTCCTAACCGTAAAGCCACCCCCTTGAGCCAAAACGTCTGGAACGCTGATGCAGGAAACAGGCCTAGAGCCCCACGGCGATGAAGAACTGGAGGAAAGGTTATGAAGCGGAATCACAACAAACACCCTGGCGATCGCTCCCGTCTCCAACGGTTGATGTTGGGAGGCGGCATGCTGGGAGTGCTGCTGAGTAGTGGATTGACAGCGATGGTCACCGAATCGGCGATCGCCCAGCCTCTGCCCATTCCCGAAGCTTACATTACTCCAGTGGTTGGTCGGGTCACTATTACCCTAACTAACCAAACTGGGGCCGCGATCGCCTACCAACTGGTAGACGATACCAATGTTCGCACGCTGAGAGCATTTGAAAGTGTAGAGCTCTCTGGCGTAGCTCTACCCAGCACGCTCACATTTCGTCGCATTGATAGTGGATTGCTAGAAGCCACCATCGTTCCCGATAGCCCATCCGGCACACTTCAAGTAAATCTAACGGCGACTGAAGATTTTGCCATCGATCGCACAGCCATTAGCATCGATCTTGAAGGCGGCGTAGACGTAAACTAACGCCAGAGACTGCCTGACATACCACGGCATTCAACTGTTCACCTAGCATCCCTTGCACTCGTCAAAGCTAATGTATGGATCGTCCTGCGCGAACCTCGTGCTCCAACATGAGTTTTGGTTCAGGGCGTAGCTAAGGGGTTTTGCAGTGCACAATTTTCGGAAGCGCCCATGTTTGCTTGCTCAACGCCTACGCAAATATGAGCGCTTCGGTTTATCTAAATTCTCCAGGACTGACGCAGTTGAATGTTTTTTGGATAAAGTGCGTAAGTCCTATTCTCCAAACCTGACAGTTTTTTCAGTGAACTTTTGGCAAATGATGCGATCGCCCCCCATTCCTTGGGCTGATCAATTTGTGCCAGAGCGGGTGGAATCATCATTCACAGGCCGCACCAGCGAATTGCGCTCCAGGTAAATTGTGGAAATATCCTCTGGCAAACCAGTCTCGAGTTGGCGATAGGCTTCTACCAACTGTGCCTTGACATCGGCAGGAGAAATATATTCGCCCTCTGCTTGAAGATAAGCAGCAATACGTGTTTCGCTCCAATGGTAGGTTTGCGACATGAGCACCATCAGTCGTTGGAGCGGCGACAGTTGGCCGAGCGATCGCTCCACATAGCACCACAGTGGCGGCGGTGCCGAATCCAACGAATAGTGAATTTCTTCCACTGGCGGCAGCTCAATCGTGTTGACACAGTTCGCCGTTACATTGAGCAGCCAGGATTGCAGCGATTTTTTGGACGGATCGGGCGGCAATTCTAAACCGTTGAGCTCGTAGAACACATGCCGCCAAGTTTGGGCAAACAAATAATCGGCCTGCACAGGCGATCGCGCCGTATTGGCAATGAGCGTATACACCAGAGGGCTGTAGCGGCAAAAAATCGCGGTGAAGTACTGCCCTGCATCAGGATTTTTTTGAAACAGTGCCAGCAATTCCTGATCCCCATAGTGAGAGAGGGATTTGACCAATGGATGATTCGCTTCCGGAAAACTGGGAATTTGCACAACTACTTTGGCGGATCGACTCGCTTGCGATAGCAATTAATGATAGTCCTTGTTCCATGAAATGGATAAGCTTTGGGTTGTATTCAGTCAGACTTATTCATAAGCCAGGAATTTGTCATGTTTGAAGATGGCCAGCAAGCCTATAGCGACTCAGTTAATCGGTATACTGAATCAGAGAGTTGGTAAGAAATCTTAAATAAGAGAACTTCATCAACTGGGCACCTCTGGGCAATTTGCTGGAATCTTCCATCTTTTGGGCTCAGCTTACCTATCTATTCGTCAGCACCGGAACTGTCATGGATTCAGGAATCGACCTACAGCGAAGTTTTATTGAACTCCTTCACGGGTTGGGCCTTCCCTATGCCGTCGCCAAAGTTGTTTGGCTTCCCCTGCCGATGGTCATCATTGTCGGGGCGGTCACTGTGCTTGCCCTAGTTTCCACCTGGATGGAGCGCAAAATCTCTGCGGCAGCTCAGCAGCGGATTGGTCCAGAATTCATGGGGCCACAGGGTCTGCTGGTTCCTGTTGCCGACGTACTCAAGCTTTTAACCAAGGAAGATGTCTTTCCAGCCAAGACAGATCCGTGGCTCTTTGCGCTGGCTCCTATCATCGTGTTTGTGCCAGTGTTCTTGTCGTTTCTGATTGTTCCCTTCGGTCAAAATATCCTCATTACAGACCTGGGCATCGGCATTTTTCTGTGGATTTCGCTGTCGAGCATTGTGCCCATTGGCTTGCTAATGGCGGGATACGCTTCCAACAATAAGTACTCGCTTTTGGGTGGCCTGCGGGCGGCGGCCCAGTCGATTAGCTACGAAATTCCCTTGGCGCTGTCGGTCCTGGCGATCGTCATGATGTCCAACTCCCTCAGCACGGTTGACATTGTGAACCAGCAGTCGGGCTACGGCATCCTGAGCTGGAACGTTTGGCGTCAACCCATCGGTTTTATCATCTTCTGGATTGCCGCTTTGGCAGAGTGCGAACGCATGCCCTTTGACTTGCCCGAAGCAGAAGAAGAGCTGGTAGCCGGATATCAAACTGAGTACGGCGCTGTTAAGTTCATGCTGTTCTACGCCGGTTCCTATGCCAACTTGGTGCTGTCGGCGCTGCTGTTTTCGGTGCTGTACCTGGGCGGCTGGGAATCGCCCGTGCCTGTAAGCTGGCTGGCCAATATGCTGGGCGTTAGCGAATCGGCCTCGTGGTTCCAGGCGATCGCAGCAGCCCTTGGGATTGTGATGACGCTGTTCAAAGCTTATTTGCTGCTGTTCCTGGCCATTTTGCTGCGGTGGACGGTGCCCCGTGTTCGTATTGACCAACTGTTGGATTTGGGTTGGAAGTTCCTGTTGCCCATCTCGTTGGTCAATCTACTCGCAACTGCTGGCCTCAAGTTAGCCTTCCCCATTGCCTTTGGGGGCTAGAGTGATCCGAGCTCTTCCATAAATCTGGATATCCGTAATCCATGAGGGCGATCGCCCAGCCTGGCCTCCCAACCACTCTGAGAACTCAAAACTCGCCTGAGTTCCACCCCCTACCGACCATCCTTTGAGCCTGAGAGAACATTCCAATGCTGAAATTTCTCAAACAAGTTGGCGATTACACCAAAGAAGCAGTTCAGGCCGCCAAATATATTGGGCAGGGTCTGTCTGTCACCTTTGACCACATGCAGCGTCGTCCCATTACGGTGCAGTACCCCTACGAAAAGCTCATTCCCTCCGAGCGATTCCGGGGTCGCATTCACTTTGAGTTTGATAAGTGTATTTCCTGCGAAGTCTGCGTTCGAGTGTGTCCAATCAACCTGCCCGTTGTCGATTGGGAATTTAATAAAGAGACGAAAAAGAAGAAGCTCAACCATTACAGCATCGACTTTGGAGTCTGCATTTTTTGCGGCAATTGTGTAGAGTATTGCCCTACCAACTGCCTCTCCATGACCGAAGAATATGAGCTGTCAACCTACGATCGCCACGAGCTGAACTACGACAACGTAGCCCTTGGTCGCCTGCCCTACAAGGTGACAGAAGACCCCATGGTGACTCCATTGCGCGAGCTGGTTTATCTGCCCAAAGGGATCACCGAGCCGCACGACCTCCCCAAAGGCTCACAGCGAGCTGGCAAACTACCTGCCGAAATTCTAGAAGCATTGGAAGAGGCAACCCCTCCTGCTCCTAGCGCTGACTAGATGCAGAATGTCATTCTCACTTCTGGCTCAGAAATGAACCAAACCTGTCACGATAGTCGCAGTGACGCTTGAGTCTATACACCCTTTACTTGGAGTACACAACGCAGTGAACCTGGCAGAAGGCGTTCAAATTGTATCTCTCGGCATCCTGGCATTTATGATGCTGGCAACTTCTTTGGGTGTCGTACTGCTCGACAACATTGTCTATTCAGCGTTTTTGTTGGGCGGAGTTTTCATTAGCATTTCCGGCCTGTACATTTTATTGAATGCGGGGTTTGTGGCTGCAGCCCAAATTCTCATCTATGTCGGAGCTGTCAACGTTTTGATCCTGTTTGGAATCATGCTGGTGAACAAACGGGAGGATTTCAACCCGGTGAAAAATGCTTGGCTAGGACGTGCCGCCACTGCGTTGGTGTGCGTGGGATTGTTTGGTCTCTTGTCTGCCATGATTCTGTCAACTCCTTGGGTCATTTCGTCGGGGCCTATTGCAGGAGATGCGGCACTGGTTGAGATTGGCAAGCATTTCTTTAGCGACTTTTTGCTACCGTTTGAGTTGGCTTCGGTGTTGCTGCTGATGGCGTTGATTGGGGCGATCGTGCTGGCACGCCGCGAGTTCTTGCCAGATACTGCAGCCGAACGAAAGTCAGTTTTGACGTTGCCAGAGCGTCCTCGTGAACTCACTGGGGGCCGCCGCTAAGGCTTTGTGTGCACGATTCGATATAGCGTTGAGTTTGATTATGCAACTTCAGTATTTTTTGCTTTTGGCTGCGGCTCTGTTCTGCATCGGCATTTATGGCCTCGTCACTAGTCGCAATGCAATTCGGGTGCTCATGTCGATTGAGTTACTCCTGAATGCGGTGAACCTGAATCTGATGGCATTTTCCAACTATTTAGATTCTGCTCAAGTGAAGGGACAGGTGTTTACGGTATTTGTGATTACAATCGCCGCTGCTGAAGCTGCGGTTGGCTTGGCCATCGTACTGTCGATCTACCGAAACCGCGATACGGTTGATATGCAGGAATTCAATCTGCTGAAGTGGTAGAGCGAGGAGCAACCATTTGAGGCTTTTGGCTTGCCAAAGCGCAGTAAGCTTCGAATCTCTTCCTTGTGTGATTGCTAGCAAATAGCCGAAGAACGTGCAGTTAAAACAGGTCATTATTGCTCACAAGGCCGGAGATATTAACAGTCAACGTTGGGCAGAGCGTTGCGCAAAAGAACTTGAGGCACGGGGTTGCCGGGTTTTGTTGGGGCCAAGTGGGGCCAAAGACAATCCTTACCCCGTGTTTTTGGCATCTGTAGCCCAGCCCATCGATCTTGCGGTGGTATTGGGAGGCGATGGCACTGCCCTAGCAGCAGCACGCAACCTTGCTGCGGATGGAATTCCCATCTTGGCGGTGAATGTGGGCGGGCATTTGGGCTTTTTGACAGAGTCGCTTGAGCTGTTTCAAGATACGGAAGTCGTTTGGGAACGGTTGCGAGAAGATCGCTTTGCGGTGCAGCGCCGGATGATGCTGCAAGCCACCACTTTTGAGGGAAATCGCACGAATTTGGAGCCCATGAGCGATCGCTTCTTGGCACTCAACGAAATGTGCGTTAAGCCAGCCTCTGCCGATCGCATGATTACCTCCATTTTGGAAATGGAGATTGATAGCGAAGTTGTTGACCAATATCAGGGAGATGGACTGATTGTTGCGACACCCACAGGTTCCACCTGTTACACAGTTGCGGCCAATGGCCCCATTATTCATCCAGGAATGGATGCGATCGCCGTGACACCCATCTGCCCGCTCAGTCTCTCCAGTCGGCCCATCGTTCTACCGGCAGGTTCGGTCGTGAGCATTTGGCCCTTAGCCGATCGCGACCTATCCACCAAGCTGTGGATGGATGGCGTACTGGCGACCTCTATTTGGCCAGGGCAACGGGTCGATATTCGCATGGCAGACTGTCAGGCGCAGTTTATTATTTTGCGAGAAAATTATTCCTACTTTCAAACACTGCGAGAGAAACTGCAATGGGCAGGGGCTTTGGTGCGATACAGCAATAATCACCGCAATTAGCGTTAAGATTTGGGGTGAAAAATGCAGCCCGTTTGGGGCACCCAACACACTCGGTACCATGCCCAAAACCGTCAACAGTTCACGCGAAGCTTCTAGTCCAGAGTTGGCCTCTGTTCTGGGTTTACCCATTCATCTTTTACCGAGCTATGCCGACTGGTTAATGCAACAGCTTGAGGCAAAGGCTGGCGTTCATGTGGTCACGCTCAACGCCGAAATGGCGATGCAGGCCGAACAAGATGAACCGCTAGCGGCGGTAATTCGGCAGGCGGAACTGGTGATTCCCGATGGGGCTGGAGTTGTCCTGTATTTGCGCGTGCGAGGCAAACGGGTGAACCGCTGCCCAGGCATTGAGCTGGCGGAAACCCTGCTAGAGCGATCGCCGCAAAAACCCTACACCGTCTTCTTTTATGGAGGCGCACCTGGTGTGGCAGAACGCGCCGCCGCCGTGTGGCAACAGCGAGCCCCAGGACTGGCGATCGCGGGAGTCCAGCATGGCTTTGTCGAAGATCAAAACCAGCTCCAGCAAACCCTGCAAGACCTCCAGCCTGATTTAATTTTGGTAGGTTTGGGTGTTCCCCGGCAGGAATTTTGGATTTTGAACCATCGCGACCTGTGTCCCAACTCAGTGTGGATTGGGGTAGGTGGTAGCTTCGATATTTGGTCAGGAACCAAAGTTCGCGCTCCTGGCTGGCTGCGAAATAACAACCTGGAATGGTTGTATCGGCTTTATCAAGAGCCCTGGCGCTGGCGACGCATGTTAGCTTTGCCAAAGTTTGCATGGAAATCTCTGCTTTACAAAGGCAATAGCTCGATCGTTTAGAAGCAAGGTTGCTGGGTGACGCGCAGGCAAACCCAACCGTGCCCCGATTGAGGCTTAAGCTTGGGCCGAAAGCTCTCCCTGGCCATAGCTTGAGCCGAAAGAGATGCCTGGCGATCGCCCAAGTGAACGCAAAACTCGTAAATCCTGTAACAAAAGGGTTGCAAAGTGATCAACTATCGGTATGATTTACGAGATTATTGGGCGCACCGTGTATGATGATTGGCGCCGCCAAGAATGCATCTGCTGCTGTTGAGCCTCTAGGCTAGGTTTGGGATTACCTCACCATTTACCAAACATTGTGTTGAAACCGTATGACCTCCGTTAGCGATCGCCCCATCACATCACAAGCCAGCTACTCCGCCAGTTCTCAGTCCACCCCCTCTTCAACCTTTGGTTTTGGGCAAAATCGATCTGCAACCAATGCCATCGTCAAGCTACAGCGGGTGCACAAGGTCTACACCAACGGTGCAACCGCGCTGAATGATGTGAATCTCCAGGTTGGGCGCGGCGACTTTCTCTTCATTACCGGCCCATCAGGTGCCGGCAAATCAACATTACTCAAGCTGCTGTACGGTGCAGAGCGCCCCTCCCAGGGCAATGTACTTGTGCAGGATTGGAACATTTCACAGCTCAAGGGCGATCGCCTCTCATTGCTACGCCGCCGCATCGGGGTCGTATTTCAGGACTATAAGCTCATTCCCCGACGCACCGTTTCAGAAAACGTAGCTTTTGTCCTGTGGGCTCAAGGCTGCTCTCGCAAAGAAATTCATCGTCGCTTGCTGCCCACCTTGCGCCTGGTTGGCCTGCAAGACAAAGCCGACTGTTTTCCCGATGAGCTGTCAGGGGGAGAACAACAGCGCGTCAGCATTGCCCGCGCCATCATTGGCACACCGCCAATTTTGCTGGCCGATGAGCCGACTGGAAACTTAGATTTCGACAACTCGCTTCAAGTAATCAAAATCTTGAAAAAGCTGAATTCGATTGGAATTACCGTGATCGTCACCACTCACGACGAACACTTAGTACGGATGTGCAACTACCCCGTTGTGCAATTGCGCGACGGCAAATTGGTCAGAGTCGTTAGCTAATGTGTGCCCGACTCATGTTTGGTTCCGTTTAAGCTGGGAGCACAACCCAGCTTTTTTTGTGTTGTTTTATTGGGTTTGCTCCAGGGCAACAATGCGTTCTCGCAGTTCAATGACCAACGTTGCCAACCGTTGAAAGACCGGATCTTCTGCCAGGGCCGAACCTTCGGTTCCTCGCACCACTGGAGGCGGAGTCTGGGGAGTTCTGGAAGCAGGCGATCGCCCTAGCCGAGAAACCTGAGATTCAAGCTGGTTTACCCGCGCCCGCAATTGAGAGTTTTCCGACTCCAACCGCGACACACGCCCATCCAACCCAGATGACTGAGCCAAAGCAGGCACCATCGTAAGCAGCACCACAATACCACTCACTATCATTGGCACCATAATTCGCCAAATGCGGCGATCGCACAGCATAGGCCTCATGAGATTCCAGAGCGATCGCTCCTGCTGCTTCACAATTCGTTTAGCGTGTGACATCTTCATCCCCCAAAACTGCATATTCTAAAAGCACTCAGTTGTCTCATCGATCGCGCAACCTATGTTGAAACCGTCGCCCCGCCTCCTTCGCTTTCTTCTCCTCTCCGTTCTAGCATTTGGCATTCTGGTTGCCTGCAATAGTCAAAATGCCACCCCCGGACGTCCTTTGGTAGTGGGTTCCTCACCGTGGCCGGGGTTTGCGGGTCACTACGTCGCCCTAGAAAAAGGTTTTTTTCAAGCGCAAGGGGTTGAGGTTGAAGACAGCTATTTTCAGATCGCAACAGACGTCAACACAGGTCTACTGGCCGATCGACTCGATTTAGCATGGACAGGCGTTCCCGACATGGTGGTCATGGCAGGTCAAGATCCCAGCTTGCGCCTCATCATGCTGTCCGACTATTCCGATGGAGCTGACGGCATCTTGGCGCGCGGTATCAGCAGCCCACAAGATTTGCAGGGACAAAATATCGCTTGGGAAAGCTTGCCTTTACAAGCCTTGCTACTGCGCAAATATTTAGAGAGCGCTGGACTTTCCGAGCAGGATATTCGCTTGCAAGTCATTCCAGCAGCCGAAGCAGCCTCGGCCTTTGCGGCCAATCGCATCGATGTAGCTGTCACTTACGAACCCTATCTCAGCAACGCCGCCAAAGAAGGACAGGGTGAGGTCATCTTTACCTCAAAGGGAACCAACATTATTCCCGTTGGCCTTGTCGCAAAGGAATCAGTCATTCAATCCCGCAAAGACGAGATTGCAGCTTTTTTGAAGGCCATTGATCAAGGCGTGGCCTTTGTACGAGACAACCCAACAGAAGCCCATGAGATTGTGGCGCGTAAACTTGGAGTCACAGCGGAAGAAGTTCCAGCGCTCTTGGAAACAGTGCGCATTTTCAACATTGCTGAAAACAAATCTATTGTTTTCAATGCCAACGATTCACTAAATGTAATGGACAGCCTGGAGTTTGCTGCCAAAACCAGTCAAGAAATTGGCCTGCTGCCAACCCCCGTAGACGCATCAGAGCTCTATGACGCATCCATTGTAGAAGGGCTCTAGCAGCTAACAACCCTGTCGATACACCTCAGAGTCTAGACGGAGTTGCACGCTAGCGGCGATCGCCCCCCTTTGACGCAAACGCTGCATTTGCGGAAGGGGGCGATCGCTCTACTCCAAAATTTCGAAAATCCCCACCCAATTTCTCCTAACAAGGCAAGAAGTTAGGGCTGCTTGATGAGAGCAGATACTCTCACTTAAACCATGAAATATAAAGATTTTGTTACATTCTTTTTTTCCCTGCCATCATAGGGATGAGCACGGTTCACACGCCAATTTTTATGAAGAACGCCCGAAAAGCCTTGATTAGAGAGCAACTTCGTGATGGCAACTCGCAAACTATCCACGAGAACATCAAGAGCGATCGCCCTAAAATTCATTACTGTTTGTAACCCATTCAGAGGGTGTAACCCTCTTTCAGCAACAATATTCTAGAAATCGTGTTTAACAAACTTAACAATTGGGGTATCCTAAGAAGTAGGTACAAATCCCCATTAAACGCTCGCTAGTTTGACTTAGTCTGTCAAAGCGCAGTTAACAGAGGCAGTGCAGATCCACGGTCTCTTCATCTCCTAGAGTGGTTCATCCATCTTCTACACGTGCTATGAACTCCGAGTTTCTAGCATTTTTGAGCCTCTCTCTTCAGACGCATAACTTCGCCCCGCAGACTAGGCTCCGGTTTCACTTAACAAACCGCTTTTTAGCCCGCACTCTCCACGCAATGCAGTCTATGGGTAGGCTCCCATGATGAGTACACAATTTCCTTGGCTAACCGCACTAATCCTCTTCCCGCTGGTCGCGGCTCTACCAATTCCGCTTCTTCCCAACAAGTACGGAAAAACCATCCGTAGCTATTCATTGGCTGTTGGCTTAATTGAATTTGCTTCCATGCTCTACGCTTTTTGGAAGCATTACGACCTTCAAGCCAGTGGCTTTCAGCTTGCCGAAAGTTATGCATGGATTCCCCAAATTGGCCTGAACTGGTCAGTCGCAGTCGACGGCCTATCCATGCCGCTGGTTCTGCTCTCGGGCTTAGTCACGACTCTGGCTATCCTGGCTTCGTGGAAAGTGACCGACAAGCCACGACTGTTTTATTTCCTCATGTTGGTGTTGTACAGCGCTCAGGTTGGAGTGTTTGTCGCTCAAGATCTGCTGCTATTCTTCTTCATGTGGGAGTTAGAGCTGGTTCCGGTCTATCTGCTGATTGCCAACTGGGGTGGTGAAAAGCGTCTTTACGCCGCAACAAAGTTTATTCTTTACACCGCCGCTGGCTCCATATTCATCTTGGTTGCCGCATTGGCCATGGCCTTCTACGGTGGCAGCGATGTTACGTTCGACCTCCAGGCTTTGGGTGCCAAGAGCTATTCGCTACCCTTCGAACTTTTGATGTATGCAGCCTTCCTCTTGGCCTTTGGGGTTAAGCTGCCGATTTTTCCGCTGCACACCTGGCTACCGGATGCTCACAGCGAAGCTCCAGCTCCTGTCTCTATGGTTTTGGCGGGTGTTCTGCTCAAAATGGCGGGTTACGGGCTGATTCGTATGAACATGGAAATGTTGCCCGATGCCCATGCTTACTTTGCACCGATTCTGGCGATTTTGGGTGTCGTTAACATTATTTATGCATCACTCACCGCTTTTGCCCAAAACAACTTGAAGCGCCGCATGGCTTACTCTTCGGTTGCGCACATGGGCTTCGTGCTGATTGGGCTTTCCTCCTTCACCACGATTGGGGTCAGCGGTGCCATGCTGCAAATGATTTCTCATGGCTTGATTGCAGCTGCTCTGTTCTTCCTATCTGGGGTGACCTACGAACGGACTCATACTCTGATGATGGACAAGCTGGGCGGAATGGCCAAGCAAATGCCGACCGTGTTTGCGTTGTTTACGGCTGGCTCTATGGCGTCACTGGCGCTGCCCGGTATGAGCGGATTTGTGGGTGAGCTGACTATCTTCTTAGGTTTTACCAGTAGTGATGCCTATAGCGTTCCGTTCAAAACGGTGGTTGTGCTGCTCGCAGCGGTTGGTGTGATTTTGTCACCAATTTACCTGCTGTCGATGCTGCGTCGCGTTTTCTACGGTATTGAAGGGACTGCGCTGAAGGAGTTCCGCCTAACCGATGCGAACCCTCGTGAAGCGTTCATTGCGCTGTGTCTGTTGGTGCCTATCATCGGCATTGGTATTTACCCCAAGCTGGCAACACAAACCTATGATGTAGCGACGGTTGCACTAACAACTCAGGCGCGCACGGTTTTGCCTGCGATCGCTCATGGTCCCATTCTGGATTTGAAGACCCCGTTTCTCTCTGCCCCTGTTATTGGCACAGAAGCGAAATCAATGTTGATGGATTAAGTGCAAGATAGCCCACCATGTGGATCTCAACCATCTCATCAAGCTGACGGACTAAGCACCTCAATTGAGGTGCTTTTTATTATGATTTGCAAACCCATCCTTTTGTGAATGGGAGAATCCAGTCAAAATCGATGCGTTTCGTGTCGAGTTTTGAGGGTTTTGAGGGACTGCCTTAGGCAAGGCTCACGAACCATGACCCGACTGCGGCATCTACCAATTTTGACCAGAGTGAAGCTCAGGTTTACTCGCGATCGCACACACCCCAACCGTATGGCCAATTTTTACCCACCGTTGCTTAATCCCTGGCTAGTGAAGTCGCTTCAGGCGATCGCACCTCCCGTTGCCCAATGGCGTTACCAAATGCGCCTCAATCTGGAACCCCAGTCGGTTGAAAGAATTCGGGCTTTGGCAACTCAACGGCTGTTGCTATTGCCCAACCATCCAACCCATTTCGACTGGCTAGCCGTGTTTCTGCTATCGGGACGAGTTGGCCATGCATTCAATATTTTGGCGGCGCAAGAGCAGTTCAAGGGGGCAACAGGCTGGCTCATGCAGCGAGTTGGAGTATACTCAGTTCGGCGTGGAATGGGCGATCGCCCTAGTATTGCCAAAACGCTGGAGATTTTGACTCAGCCCAGTTGTCGGTTGATTATTTTCCCGGAAGGTGGCTACTCCTTTCAGAACGATACAGTGATGCCATTTCGGTCGGGTGCGGTTCAGATTGCGCTTCAAGCCATGAGCAAAGTGGCCAAACAAGACGAGCAGGCAGACCTTTACGTTTTGCCTGTCAGCCTGAAGTATCGTTACCTCAACGATATGGCACCGATAATTGACGACACGCTGACAAGATTAGAGCGATCGCTTCAGATTCCGACTACCACGACCGACTTTTACGATCGCCTGTTGGCTGTTGCAGATCGGGCCATGCTTCAGTTTGAGCATGAATATGCACTCACCCTTGAACAAACCAGTGCGCTAGATCGCAACCAGCGCATCCAGGCTATTCGGCAGCAGGTCTTGGCGTTTTGCGAGGCCAGCTTGGGGCTAGACCCCAAACCCAATGATCCCTTGCGAGAGCGGGTATATCGGGTGCAGCGATCGCTCGACTCCACCGCAGAAGCTGCCGCCAGCATTAGCACCGACCTCAGCGCCAAAATCCGCATTGCCACCAACCGCCTGCTTAACTTCGATGCCTTGTATTACGGGTATGTTGCCGATCAACCCACGCCAGAACGGTTTTTGGACACGCTAATTCGGCTAGAACGGGCCATTTTCAATATCGATCAGCCCGCTCCCAAAGGCGATTGCGAGGTCATTGTCCACGTTGGCGAGGCTGTGAATTTGGCGGATTATTTGGAAGCCTACCAACGCGATCGCACCTCTACCACAGAACAGCTCACTGACCGCTTTCGGCAGGCGGTGCAAGCAGGACTCGATCACATCAATAGCCAAATCAACAGCTAACCGACCGACCGGAACAATGCGTAGCCATCGTTAGCCTTTGCCACCGCTGACCTTGGCCTGATACCCCTGCTTCACCAAAAGCTGCACCAGGTTTTGCGCGTGGTCGCCTTGAATTTCGATCGTGTCATCCTTAACGGTACCTCCCGCGCCACACTGCGCTTTTAGCTGCTTCATCAGCGCATGGAGCGTTTCGGGCTTGAGCTGAAATCCCGTAATCACCGTTACGGTTTTGCCACCACGCCCTTTGCGGCTAGCCTGCACCCGGATTTGCTGTTGATTGGGCGGTAACTCTGGCACCGGACGCTCCAATGCGGCACTATCATCACCACCAAATTCTCGCCAAACCGTGCGATCGCCCCCAGACTTCGCCTTGTCAGATCGCTTTGAGCTAGCCATCGCAGTTCACACCCAACAGGTCAATTCAAATTATCTCAGGCGAAGCAGGAACCCAGCAACCCAGCGATCGTCTATTCCAAGGCAGGCCAATGCAAGCGATCGCCACCCACCTCCGATGCGGCGTCTCCCCCTCTGCCAAATCGCCCAAAACCCTATCTCCGAAACTGCCATAGGTGCCTCGTATAATGGAGGCTGTAGACCTACATCTATCCAGCAACAGCCGTGACGTTTACCCCAATCTCTCCTTCCAGCACCCAACCCCAGTCCACCCAAGTGCCCGATGCTCAGGGGCGCTTTGGCAAGTTTGGCGGCAAATATGTTCCCGAAACGCTCATGCCCGCCTTGGCCGAACTCGAAGCGGCACTCTATCGCTATCGGGATGATGCCGAGTTTCAGGCAGAGTTTCAGGGCCTGCTGAAGGACTACGTGGGTCGCGCCACACCGTTGTACTTTGCCGAGAGGTTGACGCAGCACTTCGCTCGGCCCGATGGCTCTGGTGCCCAAATTTATCTCAAACGCGAAGACCTCAACCACACAGGCGCTCACAAAATTAACAACGCGTTGGGCCAAGTGCTATTGGCCAAGCGCATGGGCAAACAGCGCATCATTGCCGAAACCGGAGCCGGACAACATGGGGTCGCAACCGCGACGGTGTGTGCTCGGTTTGGCTTACAGTGCATCATTTATATGGGTGTACACGATATGGAGCGTCAGTCGCTCAACGTATTTCGGATGCGGCTGATGGGGGCAGAGGTGCGTCCGGTGGAGTCGGGCACGGGCACCCTCAAAGATGCCACCTCCGAAGCGATTCGCGACTGGGTAACCAATGTAGAAACCACTCACTACATTTTAGGTTCTGTGGCGGGGCCGCATCCTTATCCCATGCTGGTTCGCGATTTTCAGTCCATCATTGGCAAAGAAACACGGCAGCAGTGCTTGGAGATGTGGGGCGGTTTACCTGACATTCTGCTGGCCTGTGTAGGTGGCGGTTCCAATGCGATGGGATTGTTCTATGAATTTGTCAAAGATGCCAACGTGCGCATGATTGGCATTGAGGCGGGTGGCGAGGGTGTGGATTCTGAGAAGCACGCCGCAACGCTAACTCGAGGCCGAGTTGGGGTACTGCATGGAGCGATGAGCTACCTGTTGCAAGATACTGATGGGCAGGTGATTGAGCCTTACTCCATTAGCGCTGGTTTAGATTATCCCGGTGTGGGGCCAGAGCACAGCTACCTGAAGGATGTAGGCCGCGCCGAGTACTACAGCATCACGGATGCCGAAGCGCTGGAAGGCTTTCAGCAGCTATCCAGGCTGGAGGGCATTATTCCTGCATTGGAAACTTCCCATGCGATCGCCTTTTTGAAAACCCTGTGTCCTCAGCTTGAGGGCTCTCCCCGAATTGTGATCAACTGCTCGGGCCGGGGAGACAAGGACGTGCAAACTGCCGCAAAACACCTTAATTTGGGCGCTTAAGGCGCGAAATTCTCATGTCACGATTTCTTCGAATTGCGTTGGGCAGCGGACTGCTCATTGCTAGTCTGTCAGGGTTGGGGGTGGAACTGCCTCAAGTATCGGGGTTACCGACCCTCGGTCTGAACCCATCGCCAACAGTGATTGAAGCTCCTGAGCTGACATCGCTAGAGCAGCAAATTTTGGAGCAAACCAATGCCTATCGCCAGGAGCGAGGTCTCTCATCTCTAGCGCCCAGTGCAGTGATTACCCAACAGGCTCGGCTACACAGCGAGGCCATGTCTCAGCAAAAACAGCTCAGCCATGATGGATTTGAACAGCGAGTGGCGGCGATCGCCCAATCGATTCGTTACCGTCGGGCTGGCGAAAATGTGGCCTTTAACCGAGGCTATACCAATCCAGCGACCCAAGCGGTAGAGGGATGGATCAACAGTCCTGGCCATCGCGCCAACTTAGAAGGGGACTTTGATTTAATTGGCATTGGTGTCACGCAGGCGAGCGACGGTTCGTATTACTTCACGCAGGTGTTTATTAAACAGCGCTAATCAGCGCGATCGCTGACAAACTCAACCGAACGAGCCCAAACGTGGCATGATTTTGGCGGGTGGCAATGCTGCCCGCCAAACTTTTGACATAATGCAAACTCCTCACATTTTCCACCTATGGCGCTGCAAGATTTTCAAGTGTGTGAACAAGACATCTCTGCCGAAATGCTGGCGGCATTTCAACAGTCCGAGGCGATCGCCGTAGATACCGAAACCATGGGCTTATTGCCCTGGCGCGATCGCCTGTGCTTAGTGCAGCTGTGCGATTCCAGCGGCCATGTCATCGTCGTGCGCATTGCCAAAGGCCAAACCGAAGCCCCCAATCTCAAAGCCCTGTTTGAAGACGAATCCATCGTCAAGGTCTTTCACTTTGCTCGGTTCGATATTGCAACCCTGCGTTACAACTTGGAAATTTATACAACCCCAATCTTTTGTACCAAGGTTGCTAGCAAACTAGCCCGCACCTATACCCCCAGGCACGGCCTCAAAGATCTGATTTTTGAGTTGGAAAAAGTTGAACTCGACAAAACCTCCCAAACTTCGGACTGGGGCAACGCCGCTAATCTCAGCGAAGAGCAATTAAAGTACGCCGCCAACGATGTGCGCTACCTACTCAATGCGCGCCAAAAGCTAACCGCCATGCTAGAACGCGAAGAACGGCTAGAGCTCGCTTACGAGTGCTTTGCTTGTCTACCCACCTTTGCCACGCTGGATCTGCTGCAATATCAAAACTTATTTGACCACTAACTGTGTTTGCACGCTAACCGAGGAGAACCTCATGATCTTCAAGCTCATCAGCTTGAACGCAGCAGCGTTTCAAAACTTGGGGCTGAGAGCATAGCACAACGCGACTAGAGCAAAAAGCGAAACAGCATATACAGGCTGGCAGCCACCAGCTGAGCCACCGCAACAGGTAGCCCATAGTGCAAAAATCGTCGAAAGGTAATTTGGCGACCATGCAGCTCCGAGATGCCTGCCGCTACGATATTGGCCGAAGCGCCTACTAGGGTGGCATTTCCGCCCAGGGTTGCTCCATACATCATGGCGTAAAATAGCGGCAACACCTCTGGTGGGAAATCGCCCCCAAAGTTTGGATTAAGTACTTCAGGCCCGACCAACCCTACGTTGAGCAAATACTGCTTGAGCAGGGGCACCATCGCTACCACAAGGGGAATGTTGGGCACAACACTTGAGGCAGCTCCCACCAAAACGAGGAGTAACAGAGAAGCGCCCGCTACATTTTGTCCCAAAATAAGGGCCAAGACGTTAGATAATCCCGCAATAATTCCAGTCTTTTGCAAGCCGCCAATCAAGACAAAGATGCTCATAAAGAAGATGAGCGTGCTCCAATCGACATCGCGCAGGATGTTGTTGAGGGTATCAATTTTGCTGTGGTGAGCGAGCAACAGTGCCAGGGCCGCGCCCATGAGCGCAACCGCCGCGGGTGTAACGGGAATGGGCAAGGTTTCACCAACTACGAAAAAGACCAGCACAAACCCAACAATGATGGCACCTACCGCTAATACCCGAGGGTGGTTGATTTGCGGGGTGGGCAAATGATCTAGGTTGTTGAGTTCTCGATTCCAAATTTTTCGGAACAGGATTGGCAAGAGCAGCAGAATGACGAGGAGTGCGATCGCTCCTCCCAAACTAAGCCGCAGCAAATAGTCGAGAAAACTAACGTTAATCGCGTCGCCCACAATAAACGTGGCTGGATCGCCCACCAACGTTAGTAACCCAGCACTGTTGGAGACTAGTACCATCAAAATCAGCAGCGGTACAAAATCGACCCCCACTTCAGCGGCCATAGGTGGAATGAGCGGTGCAAGCAGCATAACGGTGGTGGCATTGGGCAAAAACGCGCACACGACCGTTGTGACGCCCACAATGCCAAGTAATAGCAATTTGCCTTTTCCACGGGCCAGCAGCACCATTTGCGTTGCGAGATACTCAAAAATTTTGGTGGGTTCGAACGATCGCACCAATACCATGACACCAAAGAACAAGGCGAGGGTTGAGTAGCTGCTGCCGATGTAGGCGATCGCCTCATTCAGCGACAGCACATTGGCAAACACCAAAATCAACGCTCCCAAAAAGGCCGCGATCGTTAAATGGACCCATTCCGTCATGATCAGCGCAATGACGGAAATAAATACAATGGCGGCCACACTTGCTTGCCAAGTTTCCAGCATAAATCTCCATCACAAGAAGGGGACAAATCACGGCGATCGCATCTTGAACCGGGAGTACCTGAACACCGATTGATGGTTGGGCCTTTTGCGGTCTCTATGGAGCAAAGACTTCAAAAGCGAGGGTCGCTCTTCAACGGTTCAGGAGCTAAGGCCGTGGTTGGTATTGAGAAGGGCGCACCACAGTGCGCCCTCAGGCAAGAATGCAAATATTGGCAGTCGCTTTCATGATAAGGAAATCGACTGAAACTTCCTAGGTAGACCCACAGTTCAACCCCCAAGAGACGTAAATCTTGCTCACTACTCTGGAACTTATCTAGCCAATGTCAGTTTCGGTCAAGAGCTTTTCTGCTTATCCAAAACTCAGGATGTTTAGATGCTGTGGGCCACTTAGCCATGGCCCATCATCCCAGTCTCGTAGAGTTCGACACAACGGGCGTTGTTAGGTCTATATCAGTCATGTTTCATAGTGCGGGCATAGCGTGGGCGGCAAGGCGACCCCCAACACACCTGCTGTTCGGGCATGTCGGTCAACACCATACTCCGTGCACCTATGACAGCATTGGCTCCAATGTACACTCCTGGGGAAATGAAGCAGTCGGTTGCGATCCACGCGCCATTGCCAATTGCGATCGCCCCGGTCATAAGCCCAAAGGCTGGATCATGAATATCGTGGGTACCAGTGCATAGGTAAGATTTTTGGGAAATGACGCAATGTGTGCCAACAGAAATCTGGTCGAGGCTGTAAAACACGACATCGTCGCCCACCCAGCTATTGTCTCCAATACTGACCTTCCAGGGATAGGTAAATCGAGCCGTAGGACGAATGATGACTCGTTTGCCAATCTTGGCACCAAATAAGCGCAACAAGCCACAACGCAGTTGGTTCATGGAATGCAGCGTGAGTGGAAAGGCGATCGCCTGCACCAGCCACCACAGCACAATCAACCATCCGGGTCGGCCCCGATCAAACCCCGATTGGTTGTAGCGTTGGAGGTCAACCAACGATGGTGCATCAATGGCGGGACGAGCCGAGTCAGGGGAGCAATTATCTTCAGAAACTGGAACGCCCAAAAAAGGGTCGGCTGGGGAAGGGCGATCGCGATTGGGCAACAAACTCATGATCCCCCACTTCAGAACACAAACACACAACAATATCGGTACACCATCATACAGGCGCACAATGCAGACTTCCCCATCCCACAGCACACCCAAAAAAAAAGGCAGTTAGTGGATAGATGCACCCTCAGCCGTACTCGACGGACTCTTGTAGCGTCCATCCCGCATGAGCTTAGCCGCTGTTCGAGCCGGCAGATCGCCTGAGCCGTAATGCTGCTCTACCTGGTTAATATGGCCATCCATTTTGAGCAGCTCGTAAAGCTTAACCTCAATTTGATACTCGTACTGGCTGAGCAGTCGAGCATAGATGTAGCCCGGTCGGCCATCCAAAAAGCCCAACCGCAGAACATAAAACACCAGAAATCGCAACATTGGGCGACAAGGCAGGTTTACCCATATTTTTTTGAGAAAACGCTTGCGCTGCACCACAGACCCCAACAAGTTGGCACCAATTGTGCCGCGATCGCCCATGCCCTTCAGCAAGTTGTAGTACACCCGCGCTTCCCAATTGGAATAACGGTTGTGGCGCTCTAGCCAGTGATAAATATCGCGTGAATCGATATGCAGCATATCCGCTTTGAGATAGCCCGCTTGACCCTTGAGAATGACATGCTCATGCACTTCGTTGTCGCCTGTGTTGGGCACTCCTTCAGTCCCCAAGTGCTCGTAGCGCCCCAGCTCATGGCGCAATAGACGAAGATTCCAGTCGGGATATTTGCCACCATGGCGGAGCCAACGCCCCAAAAAGTAAACGCGACGATTGAGATAGTAGCCCGCATAACTGGGGTGTTGGATGGCGATCGCAATCTCATCCCACAGTTCAGGGGTAATGCGTTCATCGCAATCCACAATCAGCACCCACTCGTTGCGAAACGGCAGGGTATCGAGTGCCCAATTTTTCTTTTTGGGATAGCGTCCATCAAAATGAAACTGCACCACCGTGGCCCCTGCATCTTGGGCAATTTGGGTGGTGCGATCGCCACTTTGAGAATCCACCACAAACACCTCATCCGCGCAAGCCAAACTGGCCAAGCACGCAGGCAAATTGAGTTCCTCATTCTTAGCAGGAATGAGCACAGAAACTGGAACTTTGGGGCGCATCGGTTTCATAGACTCGCAATCTTAGCTTACGACACTGCGAACTAGCCTGTGTCCCACCTTTTGGGTGAGTCCCTCTTTCAAGACGATCGCCAAGTAGCCAAGTTGGCCGTAGGCATACACCACATGATCTAACCGTTGAGCTAGATCTTGATGGGGTCGCAAGGCGTGGTAAAGGCCACGTAACAAGCGGTCTGTTCCCTGTTGAAGCTGCACCCGAAACCGTGATCCGATCTGTCGCTCGCGATGGTATTCGCTAATGCCCTGCCACCAGCTACGACGGAAAAACCATGCTATGCGCAGACGATTTGGCGAGACCTTGTGAAGCACCAGAGCCTGCGGCACATAAGCCACCTGCTGCCCTGCATGGATGGCGAGCTGGGTCATATACAGCTCTTCATTGGACAGAAGATTCCCGCCGACTCGTCCAAGTTGGACATCAAAGCCCCCCACCGACTGCCAAAAGGAACGCCGAATTGCGTAGTTCACTCCACGCGGCGTCTGCCCTGGACAATCAATCAATTGCAGGCGATCGCCTAAATCATAAGCTCCCAAACTGCTCCTCAACCCTGCCGACAACCAGGGCGGTGGCGACATGGAATCGGGCCACTGTAACTGTACCTTACCACCCGCAATCGCCACTGCGGAATGCGCTTGAAAAACCTGCCACAAGCTTACAAGCCAGGTTGGATGAGCGATCGCATCATCATCTAAATACGCCAAAATTTCAGCCCGAGCGGCGGCGGCTCCTGTGTTACGCGCGACGGACAGCCCCAACGTGGCTTCGTAAAGATAGCGAATTGGCACCCGATTGCCTGCCTGCACTTGCCATGCCTGCACCACCGCAGCGGTGCGATCGTTTGAGGCATTGTCAACCACAATAATTTCGTACCGGCCCGAAAACTGCTGATCGAGCAGGCTGCGCAGCGCCCCATCCAGGTCGTGGGCACGATTATAGGTGCAAATGATGGCTGAAACTTGGGGAATAGCCATAGGGCAATGATGGAGACAAGGCAAGCAGAGTCACCCATGCGGGCGGGGCAGGTAGATGCGCTCTGCAGAAGAACTAGCACCGAACTCCATCACACAGAAACGCACAGATGTGAACACGGAATGGAATGTACAGGGTGATACGACCACGATCGCGGCTCAAACCCTTCTCTTTTTTATGCCGAATCAACTGGAGTTCTTGAACGAAGATTATTATTTTTTAATCGTCTGAGCCATGAATTCACAACAAAACGTCATTCGCGACGGCCAGATAAAAAGATTTACAGTTTCTTTGATCAACATCCGTTCAATTAAGCTCGCTCAATCCATTTCCATAGGGCTTCCCAAAGTGCGGAAGTCGATTGAGCGCTACTCTTTCAACTGGCTGTGAACCGAAATGAGCGCTTCAGAAAGTTGGCTCAAGCGCACCTCAAGGTACTGCTTTCGACTGAGGAACTGACGCAGCTTTTGATGTCGGGCGATCGCCAAGCTAACCTGTGGCACCTGATCGACTGGGCACGGATGCCACCACAAATTGCCATCCGCATCCAACCCACACAGGCGATATCCCGCCCGCACCGCCTCTGATGAGGGTTCAACCGAGTTGTGATGCGACGTATCGGGTAGCGTGTCATACAGCGATTGTACATATCGCGTTAGGTGGCTGAAGTCGGCATTGCTCAAAAACGAAGCTGGAGAGGTATCCCCATCAATCGGTTCCGATTCTAGCCACCCATCCACAACCGGCCCCTCAAGGTACAAGTCTTGAATCGTAAGCATGAGGCTCTGCAACTCTTGCTGCCAGTTCAACACCATCGTCTGGAGTTCTCTTAACAACCCCAAAGCGAGCGTAGGGTTGGTGGTGCTGCGCGGTGCCGCATGGGAAGGGTCAGCCATGGGCAAGTCAAGGGATTTTGCCAACGCTTGGGCAGGCAACGGCTGCACCTGTTCTGGATCGAGCTGAGGGACCGTCAGCATTTTCTTTGCAGGCAGGGTGCCAGCGTTGGGCGGCACTGAGCCAGAATCACCCTGAGTAGCGTCATGCATTGATGCTTGAGCATCTTGCACTTGCTTCAGCTGGCTGAGCATTGCCTCAATACGCTGCAATTCTGGTTTCATAGCAATTTGCCTTAGCCCATACACATTGGTTGGCATTGCTGAATGCAGGAACGAATTGAAAATAGCAGGACTCAAACCATACAGCGGTTCGCCCACGTTCCCAGCAATGTCGGTTGATTTAGTTCATGACGATTTGGATGCCCCACGATTTTTGAGGATTGGTAACCCGTTGAGCGCCTCAAAAATGCTTAATTTTTTGCGGATGCTTTGTAAATTTTACGAGGAAATCCGATAAACTCAGCAATTTTGACAAACTACTTCACTACCGCAGCAGGGTCAATTCACGGCGAACGAGGGGCAGACCCGACTCAGATGGAGGATACGTCGTCGGTTTTGCTCACGAAACGTGCTTCAAAGCCTTATAAGATTCTGGACGAAGTGCGTCATTAGGAACAGAAACGAGATGGCATTGACCTTGGTGACAGGCCCAGCACGTTCAGGCAAAAGCGAGTGGGCTGAACTGCTGGCCAGCCAATCCCAAAAAGCAGTCACCTATGTTGCGACAGCGGTGCTGAATGCTGAGGATGACGAGTGGCGATCGCGCATCGAACAACACCGCGATCGCCGCCCTGCAACATGGCATACCCAAGAAGTTCCCATCGCGCTCACCGATTTGATTCACACCAGTTCCGACCAAGATTGTTTGTTGATCGATTCGCTGGGGACTTGGCTGGCAAACCTGCTGGAGCAAGATGAAGCCGATTGGGAAGCGACCATGGGCGAGCTGCTCAAGGCTGTGGAGCAAACCTCAGCCGAGGTGATTGTCGTGGCAGAGGAAACAGGCTGGGGTGTGGTTCCGGCCTATCCTGTCGGGCGGCAGTTTCGCGATCGCCTGGGCAGCATCACCCGACACCTGGGCGCGATCGCTACCGTCGTGTATTTAGTCACCGGGGGTCATGTGCTCAACCTCAGCAGATTGGGCACACCACTCCCTCAGCATCCGGGCCGTGAGATTTAGGGGATGTTGTTCCAGGTCTATCGGCCAAGAAATTTCCAAAAAGCTTAATGGAACCTTTGGCTTTCGGACGGATATTTCTACCTTGTGCCGGATAGCATAAAGCATGAAGTCACGACAAAATATAGAAACGTTTTTGCAAAAGCGAAAGGTGCAGAAGTTGAGCGAGATTCTTTCGCCTAGCGGCATTCATCACTGAGCGGCATCTGGTGTTGATACATGAAGATCTAACTGAAGATCAAACTGATGTGGGGTGCAGCTTGGGTGATGCAAGAGTTAAGGCTAATGCACCGAACGCTCAAATGGCAGGAAGTTAGGAAGCAACGGGCGATCGCTCTTTTGATCATGCCGTTATGATGCAATGCCGTTCAATCAAGGCCATTCGGATGTTCGTTGGTTAACTGTGTTGGTTAACTTTGGTTGATAGGGCGTTGGCAACAATCGCAGCAGGTTGACGCTATGGCCATGAGGCGATCGCACAATTTTTTTGTTGAGTATAAGGTTCTATGGCATCCAAAGAACAGGTTAAACAGTACCTGGCTTATTGGTTTCAACTAGGCAAGCGTATTCTAATCCACAATGCGCAGCCCCTTGCGTCGCCTCACAATATTGTGCAGGGCGATCGCTACAGCGATGACTTTGAGGCGCTTTGGGAAGAGGTGCAGAGTCACCACGCTCACGATGCGTACTTAGAAGGCACAACCCAGACGATTGCGAATCTGTTATCTTCTGCGTGGATTATTACCTCCTGTGCCCGCTGTGACATGCCAGTACCGATGCTCGACTTGGGGCTACGGGCAGACATGTCGTGTCCCTGTACCGATCTTCCCAACTGGCCCGATACAGACCTGCCTGCACCGCGATCGCCAGTTCCCTCTACCCAAAGGCTGCAAGGCATTAGCGATCGCTTGGGAAAAAAGGAAGCCAACGGAACTCGGTAGCTTTATCTTGGAATCGACATGTCGATTCCAAATAGCTGGACACCCTAAAATTCAAACCCTAGAACTCTGTGCGGACGGCATAGAGTTCTAGGGTTTTCTGGTGAATGATGGCTGCTTCCTTACATGTTCAACGCTGGGCTCTTGAGCTTTGAGGTTTTTCCAAGCCGTTTCACAAGCCCGTTTTGCCATCCAAATTGGCTCAAGGTCGGCAAAAGCGAGTCTTTTACTCACGAAGATTTAGGCGAAGATTCGGTGCTTCTTGCAGATTTGAGTTGCTGCAAGTCGGCTTTCACTCGCTCATAGCCAGCTGGATTGCCCTGCTCTAAGTACAACTCACCTGCTTTTACCAAACTGCGCACAGCATCTCCATCCTGTCGAAGGTTGGCTTGGGTGAGCCCCTGGTTATGATAAGCCTCGGCAAACTGAGTATCTAGCAGAATCGCTTTGGAGAATTGGGCGATCGCTTGAGAAAAGGCTCCCTCGCGAAACCGTACCAGTCCAGCCTTTAGCGTTTCGTATTCTTCTGTTTCTACCGTTGGCGGCGGCAGATCAATCGGGTCGCCAAACACGACCGCACGGCTACCACTACCGCGATAGGCCCACAGCATCACCCATAAGCCAAAGGTTCCCACACCCCCAATTAGCAAAACCCACGCCAAAAAGTTCGTCGTTTCCACTGGGTTACCTATACTCAACGACGATTCCGCAATCGCACCATCAGCCTGGCCGCATCGGTCAATTCGCAGCAACCCCGACCCATACAAAAGCCCACACCGCTTCGCATCCAACCCCAAAGCAGAAAAGACCTACTCAGCATTGAGCATCGAACCCGAATCTTGAGAATCGGGCTTGACTCGACGAATGGGCAAATTGGCAATCAAAGCCGTTGACCGCTGGCTGTTTTCCAGCATAAACTCCGTCGAGTCTTGGTCAATCTCAACATAGCGCGATACAACTTCAAGAATTTCCTGCCGCATTTTTTCGATCGTGGCAGGCGATAGATCGGATCGGTCATGGGCAAGCACAAGCTGCAAGCGGCGCTTCACGGTCTCTCGGCTTGTGCTCACCTCGGGGTGTCGTGGAAAGATGCGTTCAAGCAATTCAATCAGCATGGGGCGAACGGGTGAGGGATATAGAGGAAGGCAACCGAAACGATTAGCGAGAAGACCCACGGAACAAGCGACGAATGCGCGAGAACAAGTCGTCATGAGCCGCAGTTAAATCCAAAAAGGGAACCTTTTCACCTTCGACACGGCGGGCAATGTTTTCATAAGCCAATCCAGCCAGGGTAAGTTTTTGCCCCAACACCAGCGGCTCGCCTCGGTTGGTGGAAACAATCACGCGCTCGTCATCTGGAATCACACCAATCAACGGAATAGCTAAAATCTCTTGCACATCCTTGACCGACATCATCAGGTCTTCTTGCACCATAGCCGGCTTGAGACGGTTCACAATCAGGTGTTGCTTTTTGATGTCGTTGGCCTCTAGCAAACCCACAACGCGATCGGCATCGCGAACCGCCGCGATTTCTGGCGTTGTCACAATCAAGGCTTCGGTCGCAGCCACAATTGAGTTTTGGAATCCCATCTCAATTCCGGCAGGGCTGTCAATCAGCACATAGTCATTGACGCGAGCCAGTGCATTCACCAACTTTTTCATTTGTTGGGGATTGACAGCATCTTTGGTGCGGTTTTGGGCTGCGGGCAGCAACGACAAATTGGGCTGGCGCTTGTCTTTCACAAGGGCTTGTTCTAACCGGCACTCTCCTGCCAAGACTTCGACCGCTGTAAACACGATGCGATTCTCCAAGCCCAGCAGCAAATCGAGATTTCGCAGACCAAAGTCTGCATCGACCACGGCTACCTTGCGTCCCCGTTGGGCTAAAGCCATGCCCAGGTTGGCAGTTGTTGTGGTTTTGCCAACTCCTCCTTTACCCGATGTAATGACGATGACGCGGCTCATGAAAATCCTCTTGATATGTCCTTTTAGTTTTGCAAACGAAGTTTTGAAAAATCAGCAGCTTTTGCGATGCGAATGCCGTCGGTGGCAACGTAAACGACCTCGGGCTGATACTCATTTGGCGGGGTTTCGGGTGCACGAGCCACCATGTCTCCAATACGGAGTTGGGTTGGCTCTAGCCGCAACGCCATAATGACACAGCGGTTGTTGCCTGATGCCCCAGCGTGAGCAACTCCTCTCAAATAACCCCATACCAGAATATCGCCATCGGCTGTGATGGTGCTGCCAGGATTCACGTCTCCAAAAATGATGATGGAGCCGGGATGACGCAGATCCATGCCCGATCGCACGGTGGTTTGCAGGTATAGCGGTTCTTCGAGGGTTTGGCTGGTTTCGGTGGCAGGAGCCAGCTGGCTTACAGAGGGCTGTTGCTCAACAGATAGGCCCGTGGTGGCCGCTGCGACAGCCGTTTGGCGGCGGCTGGTGTACACCCGCTTGAGCCGTAGCTGCACATCGTTGAGCGCGTCGTCAATGGATTGAAGTTGGCGCACATCCAGTAGGCGATCGCGCGCGATGAGATGCACCGAGGTATTGGGCTGCCAAAAGCGCTCTCCCGCATTGAGCCGATGCTTGAACTGTTGCCAAATATCGGTCCAGGTGGGGGCGGTGCTGCTGGGCTCGACCTCGGGCGGCAACAGCAGCAACAGCCGGCCGCCTTCACTTTTAAGGCGTACTTGCAAGTTGAGGCTGGATTCGGGAACCGCCTGAGGCAGAGCAGACAAGGAAATTGGGGAAGAAGACTCAGAATTCATGAGGGAGCCGTTTTGACGTGAATTCAGGTTGAGCGAATGAGTTTGCGGGAATGTAACTATCCATCTTAGTCGTCCGATCGCCAATCAAAACGGGAAATAGTTGGAAAAATTTAGCCCTTCTGTGAAGAACTGAATGGATTTCAACCCCGCAATCAGGAGGCGCTCAGGCGGCGATAGGCTTCAGCCAGAGAGGTGCGATCGCCCACATTTCCGGGAAAGAGCACCACCGGCAAGTTGGGAAATTGGGGATGCTCGGCAGGGGTGCACACCATCGACACACCCGGCAAAATTTGCCCTAGCAGGCGCGCTGTCCGTAGCGCCAGCCCGTCGCTCAGCGTATCGTTGGAGGTAATGCCCCCCTTACTGATCAAAAACCCAATCTCTGCGGGCAACCCCCGCTCAACATCCATAAGCAGGCGCGACACCGCCACCCCAAAATCCAGCCGCGTTTGGGCATCGGCAAAGGTAAGTTCTTGCCGACTGGTAAAGACCACCGATGTCTTACCCTGCTGGTGCGCCTGATGCACCTGATCGAGAATCTGGCTCAGCAATTCCTCGCGTTGCACAGGCGAATCTTCTAGCAAGTGGGTCACATCCACCTCAATCGGCACAATGCCGGGAGTTTCCAGCAATTGCTGAAGCTGCTCGGTCGTTTTTTTGACATGGGAGCCTACAATCACGGCTCCGGGCTTGCCGTTGCGGGTGTATTGGCGCATGGCCTCGGCAGGAACGGGCTGGGGCGGCAGGTGAGCCAGGGCTGTGAGCAAACTGGCCGCACTGCGGAAGAGAAACCGCTTGCCCTGAGATGCCGCAGTCAACACATCCTGAGCAAACTGGTTCAGATCCGCTTGCGTTTCGGCATCGACAGCAACACATTGGTTGTTGTGCAAGTGCTGCAACCGTTCCAGCACCCCTGCGCGAATATCGCTCAACACAAACCGCTCGACCTGATCGGCAGGAATGCGCCCAGCGGTTTTTTCGGCCACGTAGTCGGGCAGGTAGCTGTGACGATAGGCAAAGACCGAATCCCGCGCAAATTCGGTTTCGTGAACCGGCGTGGGCACCCCGTCAATCATGAGATAGTGAATGCTGTCGCGGGTGATACGGCCTCCTTCAAAAAAGGCGGGCGTGAGGAAGTGAGCATCAAACGGGCCAAGCTCCTCGGCGATCGCATCGGTTTCGACGGGATAGTGGCCCCGCAAGGTAGAGTCCGATCGGCTGACCACCAAAAAATCCTGAACCTGCTCTTGGGCGATCGCCTGTTTAAGATTGCGACACACCTCACGGGTTCGGGCATCGGCGGCTTCGGGGGTCATGGCGCGCGTATTGGTCAGCACAAACATGATGGGCGACGCATCCGCCAACCCCAAGCGCAACGTCTCAACATCCCACTGCATCAGCAATAAACAGCTGTGAACAGTTTGAGATCCGGTGGGATCATCATCAAGCACAATGATTTTGGGCTGGGTCATGGCGGAGAAGATAATGCAGTCCAGCCTTATTATCGAGGCTCACTCGCACAAATTTTCCTGCGAATTTGGTTGGGATCTCATTGCATTGGGTACACTTTGGAGGATCGATCGGGGCTTGAACTCGATGTAAAGCCAACCTATGCCGACCTCAATCGGTTGCTGCAAAGCGGTTGTGCCACTTCGAACCACGCATTTCAGCCATCGGGCCTACGCCGATTCCAAACATTAGCGCCAACACACATAGGGCTGCATGGGAAACGTGAATCACCAACCCAACAACGCGGATGCAATGGATCCTCAACCATCCAATGCAACAGAGCAAATTTTGAAGGCGGTTACGCAAGACCTGCGCTCATTGCAGCAAGAGGTTGTGACCCAAATGGGGCAGGACATCTCGCGGCTACAGGCCGAGCGATCGCGCTTGCTCAACGACATCGAGAAACTGCAAGCTCAGAACCACGCACTTCAGTCTGAGCATCAGATTTTGCTGAGTCAGCAGCAGCTTGCCCAGCAAAAAGTATGGGCAAAGCAACTCGCCCAAGCGTTGGCCAGTCAGCTCTACGCCATCCTGTCGCAGCGGCTCAAGCAAAATGAGACCTCCCATATGCAAGCCTCTGGCCAGCTACCTTCCTTAACGGATGGGCAACAGCAAGGCACCAACCAAGCCATGATGGCGCTAGATAACACCATTAACCAGGCGTTGGTGGCTTTGCAGCAAGATCTAAGTACCTATGAGCAAGCCCTAGCCCAACGGCTAGAACGCATGCAGGGTTTAGAAAAACAGGGCGAGGCGTTATTGGATGAGTTGGTGAGCCGCCTGAGCGATCGCCTTCAAGTTGAACTCGCCAAAAACCCTGCCGAGGCCAGTCCATTTCCCACCGGCAGCTATCCTCAACTCCAACAGGCCCAATCCGCAAGTGGCGTGCCTTCAGGGCGATCGCTTGGCTCAACTCAGGGTCTCCTACAAGGAACCCCCTCTGCGGCTCAACCAGATACCCCATCCGCATCAAATATTCCAACGGCTCCCGTTTCTGCGTCTCGGGCTTCTCGCGCTGCCGCAAGCCGAGCCAGCCAGCCCGAATCTGGCAAGCCTGCAGTCTCAGCCAAACGCACCCCAGCTCAGTTGGGCTTGATTCTAATTTTGCTGTCCACTCTGGCGCTATCGCTGCATAACGTTGTGGTCGGCATGATTGGCTGGGAAACGCGGCTGTTTGGGGTTTTTAGCTTTCCAGTCTCGCTGGAGTTGGATTCCTTCTCCGATTCGCTGCTGATTTTGTGGCTGAGGATGGTGGTGGTGGTTCCAGTCATGTGGTTTGTCGCCCGATGGCTGTATCCTCCCGTATGGCGGGATGTGAAGACATTTTTCCTATCGCGAGATTTACGCCCTATTTTGACGGTGATTGGGAGCGGTCTCTTCTTATTCAGCTCACAAGTGCTGATCTATCTGGCGATCGCCGCCATTAGTCCTGGAGTGGCCGTCACCATCCTGTTCATGTATCCGTTGATTACCGTCCCGCTGGCATGGTTTTTGTTTGGCGATCGCCCCACCTTTCTGCGATGGATCGTCATGTTTGCCATTCTCTGCGGCGTTGTGCTAACGGCACTGCCTCGGCTAGCAGGCACCACCACCGTTTCTGTCAGTGGCATCGTTGCCGCCATTTTTTCCGGCGTCTTCTTTGCGCTATACCTCATCTCCATGCAGATCAGCTTCAAAAAGCTGCATCCCGTCCCCGTCAGCTTTATTCAGTTTGTCACCATTTTTGTGCTGGCCAACCTGATGCTCATTCCCTTTGGAGTCCAGCAACCGCCGCGCAACCTGGCGGGTCTGCTGCTCGGCGGTTTGGTGTTGGGCACGCTAACCCTGATTGGCTATTTGTTAAATAATCTGGGCGTCCAGCGGCTAGGGGCAGCCCGAGCTTCAATCATTGCTTCAAGCGGTCCTGTGCTAACGGCACTGCTGGCCTTCTTAATTACTCCTGGGCCGATCACTGCCCTCAAAACCGTTCAAATTATGGGCATTTTGCTGGTAACGCTGGGTGTGATTGGCCTAAGCTTTGAGCGAATGATCATGCAAAATAAGCCCGCCAAGCCCGCTCGTTAACTCTCTTCTACTCAATAGACCTCTTGCATGAAACATTGCGCGGCACCACTGCGCAATGTTTCACGCTCCAAACAGCCATTTGTGCAGCAGGTCTCCATCTATAGCGCTGCCTGTCCGATAGTTCAGGTCAAGGGCAGCGCCAAGATCGCCTGTTTGGAGGAAGCATTGCAGCCGCTATGTCTTTAAGATGCGTGGGCAACTTTATCAACTTTTGATGGCGATCGCATGTTATTGGATCTGTGGGCTCGAACCAGCGGAACCTGGATCAACGTTGGCACAATCGTTTTGGGCACCACACTGGGGCTTTTATTTCGCGATCGCCTGCCGCCGCGTATGCAGCGCATCATCACCCACGGAGTGGGCCTCACCACATTGCTAATTGGGCTCAACATGGCTAATAGCCTGACCAGGGCTGGCGCAGGGGTTGTTGATGGCATCATTCTCGGATTACTCACCCTGGTGCTGGGCGGATTGCTCGGCGAGTGGCTCAAGCTTGAAGACAAACTCACCATTGTTGGAGATTGGCTAAAACATCGGTTTAAGGGCAAAGGCAAGTTTACCGAAGGGTTTGTTGCTGCCAGTCTATTATTCTGCATTGGCCCCATGGCACTCATTGGCAGCCTCAATAATGGCCTCATTGGCGATAACACCCTGCTCACGCTCAAAGCCACCATGGACGGGCTAGCGGCGATCGCCCTCACCAGCAGTTATGGCATGGGCGTCGGGTTTTCAGCCTTATCTATCCTCATCTACCAGGGCATTCTGTCATTAGCAGCCGGGTCCTTGGCCCAATCCTTGCCCGATCCCGCCAACTCTCCCGTTGTCATGCTGGTTACCGGGGTTGGTGGCCTCATGGTCTTTGCCATCGGGCTCATGCTGCTCGACATTGGCAACGTTCGCGTGGCTCCGTTTTTGCCCGCACCTCTTATTGCCCCACTCATGTTTTGGTTGGCGATCGCAGTCAGCCCCTAGTCAGCTTGAGGATTTACGCACTTCATACGAAGAACTATAGGTTGAATGATGTTTGGGCCTTCGCGCCCCAGATATCATTCAACTGCGTAAGCCCTATCTAATTTTTAGAAGCCAGAACTTGAAATCTAGGGTGATGTTCTAGACGTGTGGTTATTGGTTGTGGAAGGGGTGCGATGCACCCCTTCCACAACCAATAACCACACATTTGAAACACGACCAAATCTAGCCATTCAAAAATCAGCTCATCCCTTTAGGGATTCATTATCTTTCTGTAGTACTACATTTAGTAGTACCATCCGAAATTTTCCAGTCTTATCTCTTCCAGCAAAGACAGGTTAATCTGTCTTTACAGGGTTTTACCTAACCGCCCGTATGTCATCGAAGGAGTCCACCATGAGCGAAGCTTCTGAACCTGCAATTGCCAGGGTCTTAATTGTTGAAGATGACCCCATGATGCAGCTAGGACTGGAGCAATCGTTGAGCAACCAGCCTGATATTGAAGTTGTAGGACGAGCCGACGATGGTTATCTCGCAGTCGAAGAAGCCACAAAACTCAAGCCCGACATTATCGTGATGGACATTGGGCTACCCCGCATGGATGGGATTGCCGCTACCGCGAAAATTAAGGAAGCCTTACCGCAAGTCCGCATTGTGATGCTGACCTCGCACACGACCGAAAATGAAGTCATTGCAGCACTCTCGGCTGGAGCTGATGCCTATTGCGTCAAAGGTACAACCGTTGAGCGCCTGCTTGCGGCAATCGATGCGGCCCGCGAAGGGGCCAGCTATCTCGATCCGCTGGTGGCTCGCCAAGTCATGGATCATCTAAAAACGCCAACGAATGCAGCAGATGCAGCCGCAGTGGGGTTACTCTCTCAACGCGAGATAGAAGTGCTCAAGCTCATGGTTGAAGGACGCAGCAATCCCGAAATTGCCCAGGCGCTTTACTTGAGCCCCAATACTGTCAAAACCCATGTGCGCGGCATCATGAACAAGCTGGCGGTTGATGATCGAGTTCAAGCGGCAGTGGTTGCACTGAGATCGGGACTCGTTTAAGCAAACAATTCAGCATTCCGTAAAACTACTGAACTTACCCTAAAAATTCGCTACACCTTGTTCACGCCGCTGGTTCATCGCTGATTCAACAGAAAATTATCAGTCGTATTTCCTTGATGAATCGGGTGGGAAGGGCGCTACAGCCATCCTCGATTTGATGGGCTCTAAATTTCCTCAAGCCTTCTCCAGGCATGAATTTTAAGAACTTTGATGGATTCAAATTTTACCTTCCATCACTCAGCGACTCACCCCCTTATCTGTCGTGCCTGGAGGCAATTGCACCAGTGACCAACCCTTTAAACCTAGACAAAAATCAATCTTCATCATTGATTTTTGTGTGGTAAGGTCGTTTTTTACTTTCAATAACGGGAACTCTGAAAACAGACTGGTCGTCTTGCTAGGGGATTCTCTCTCCATTTATAGAGTGGTTAGAGGAAATCTCTCTTAGGTTTGAGTGATGAATATTGGTGTAGTGTCTAGAATCGACATATCCATCAAAACATGACGCCAAGTTCGTCATTTGGGCTTTGGGATTATTTGAGAACAGTTCTCAACAAGGTTGGCGATCGCCAACTTTCCCAGCCAAACAAAGCTTCAATCTGGTGACTGATAGCACTATGCGTTGGGTACTGGCGATCGCCAGCTTTTCGTAACGGTGCTCTCATACTTCAATTGAGTTTTGTTTCACCGCGTAGGCTTCGGTTAAGCGACCTTAGCCACCGTAGTTCGACCAGCTACGCTAAAAGTCAAGCTGATCTGGTTAAATAGCCGACAATAGACTTAAGATTCTTATCATTCTTTATCTGTCGGTTAAATCTCTAATCCCTCTGTCCAAAAGCCCCCCACTTTAGGGATTGCCAGTACTGAAAGAGCCATCTTGGACAAGCCGTATGACCACACTTGATCAGATTTACCAATTCTTCCAGAACCCTCCGCCTAACTACCTAAACAAAGAGCTTGCTGTTTGTTATGTGCTGGATGTGTTGCTGCGCCACGATTCCTATGGAACAGAACTCATTCAGCTTCTAGAGGCAGAGCATCCGAGCTATCGACTTTCCGATACGGTGCTCTATAGTGCGCTCAAGTTTTTGGAAGATACTCATGCGATCTCAGGATATTGGAAGAAAGTTGAGGGCCGAGGGCGACCTCGTCGCATGTATCAAATCACTCCAGAGTGGCGCAAAAAGGCAGAAGATCTCTCTCGTTTGTGGAGCGATTATGCCGATAGTCAAGTGCCAGAAGCGATCGCTGCTCGATAATGGAGTCCATTCGTTCATCAGATGGCTGCTGATTACGCTCTCCAGTTCAAGCACCTTCATCTTAGGTTTCTTTGCCGAGCAGGAATGTACTTGATCACTGAACTGCTCTAAATGTTGAGCGAATTGGAAAAACAGAGGGATTCTGCCATGGCAGAATCCCTCTGTTTTTTGGGAACTTAGGTTACACACCACGCTCAACAACCTCCATTTGCACCCAGAGAAGAACATACTTTTAGGACTTCTGCCCTTCATCCCAAAAACCGGGGGTTGAACGATGGTGAGGGCGCTTAGCGTCCCAACCATCGTTCAACTGCGCAAGTCCCAACGATAGTCTTGACGATAGTGTTAACGATAAAAATCAGGGTTCGCAAGTTTGATACACGTGCTCAGGCACTATCTGAGGCACCATAGTATTAGCGCCTTAATGGTGGTTGTGCGTTTTTAATTGTGTGGTCTATGCACCTGCCTGTTCTTTCTTCGACTGTTTTTCTCACGTTGCTGCTGGGTATTGGGTTATTTTTCTTCATTCGAGCTTCGGTAAAAGATCGAACGGAGGTTGCCAAATTTGTTGCTGAGCAGCCTCAAGTTTCCTTGCTAGAAGATTTGCAGCGCTACTTTATGGAGCGTGCCTATCGTATTGCGGCTGTGGATGCCGAAAAAAATCAGGTTCGGTTTGAGGGGATGGTGCGCCCTAGCGGTTTTTTGGCGGTGTTTTTGTCGGGCTTGGCAGCGGTGGGCATTCTTTGCCTGTCGCTTGTGCTCTCAATGGCAAATCCAAGGTATGCCACGGTATTTCCGTTTTTAACGCTGCTAGCGCCTTTGGCGGGCATCTTTTACTGGAAGAAGGCCGGACGGCAAGAGTCGGTTACGCTTCAGGTTGAGGCGCTGGAGAGCGATTCCGAAACTCCTCGGAATTTGGTGCTAGTTAAAGCGCACCGTGATGAGGTGATTGAGCTACAGCGATCGCTCAAACTAGCTGCAATGGACGAGTAAGGTTATGCTACGGACGGTTTAAACCACTCGTTGCCCGCGCTCCACGCCGTGAAACTTTACATTAGAGGTAGCTAAGGTATCACCTTGTTCTCATTTTTTTTGCGCAAAATGGGTAAGTTTTGGTAGGTATTATTCATTCTTTCATAACCTCGATTTTGTTCAGGTTCACCTTACCCCAGTAGCCCCGTGAACAAGCGTGCGTTCGTTTCACACATCCAGAAGTATTGGCAAGTTCTCTATCCCAGCTTGTCAGCCAATGACCTGAAACGGTACTTGGCGTGGCGGCAGTCTTTTATGCGGCGGCGACTGCAAATTGCCCTTCAAATTGGGATTGTGGCTTATGCAACGTTTATCATGCTGCGGCTGTTCATGGGCAGCATCAATCCAGGTTCGCTAGATCCCAGCTGGCTCAGAATGGCGATCGCCGTTTGGCTCAGCTTGGCAGGTTGCTTGGTGCTGCATCATTCCCGCTTTGGCAAACGCCATCCGGCTTTGGTGCTGCTGGGCTGTTCCTGGTCCATCACGCTAATTGAGCAAATTTGGGCAACCTGGCGCGGGTTCGCCTTTCCTGGCATCTTTGCTTGGACGCTTGTGTTTTTGGCGCAGGCTGCGCTCATTCCCGTTCGCTGGCCCATCCATTTACTCTCCCAAGTGGGAGTGTTGGCCTACTTTTTTGGCGTGAACTCAGTTTTGGGGCTAGAGCAAGAGCAAGCAGCTCTGTGGGATGAGTCGCTGTGGTTGTACTTGTTTTGGTTTTGCGTGATTTGCAACTTGTCGGTGCTGATGTACGAACGGCTGCAGCAGGCAGAGTTTCAGGCGTTGGCGGAGCTAGAATCGGAACGGGAAAAATCGGAACGACTGCTGCTGAACATTTTGCCCGAGGCTGTGGCGCGACAACTCAAGCAAGAGCACCGGACGATCGCCGAAAATTTTGCCGAGGCATCAGTCCTGTTTGCCGATATCGTTGGCTTCACAGAGTTGTCTTCGAGTTCACCGCCGGAGGAAATGGTCACGCTGCTGAACCAAATTTTTTCGACATTTGATTACCTGGCGGAGCGGCATGGGCTCGAAAAAATTAAGACGATTGGGGATTCCTACATGGTGGTGGGCGGGCTACCGACAGAGCGGATCGATCATTTAGAGGCGATCGCGGATATGGCCTTGGATATGCAGTGGGCGATCGCCCAATTCAGTGCCAGCCATTCGCGCCCTTTTCAAATGAGAATTGGGATCAATACTGGACCCGTCGTTGCAGGAGTGATTGGAGTCAAAAAATTTATTTACGACCTGTGGGGAGACACCGTCAATACGGCAAGCCGTATGGAGTCGCACGGCGTAGCAGGCGGTATTCAGGTCACAGAGGCCGTATTTCAACGATTGAAGCATCGCTATCGCTTCGAGTCTCGCGGTGCCATTCCCATTAAGGGCAAAGGATCGATGGTGGTGTATCTGCTCACGGGCAAGCGAGATGCCCTACCGCGCACCGAGCCGCTCTCTTTGGTTCGATAGTCGTGTTGTGGCTACCTGCCTAAATCCGTGCGATCGCTTCTCGGTCAAGGTTTTACAACTCCAAACCATTACTCAAACCATTACCCAAGACATTGCCCATTATCTAAATCTCATCCCTCAGCTTTACAGATTTCAATATCTGAATAACTGTTCAGGTGTTATGCTGATTGCAGCATTGATCGTTGATTGAGGAATTTCAACATGTCGGCTGTCACTCAAATGAAATGCGCCTGCGAGCCGTGCCTTTGCATTGTGTATTTAGAGCAAGCCATTCAAAAAGATGGCAAACACTATTGCAGCGAAGCGTGTGCCAATGGTCACCCCGACGGCCATGGCGACTGTGGACACAAGGGCTGCACCTGCTAACCCAAGCGGGATACGACTCTGGGCGATCGCTGAACTCGCTTCAACTAGGTTCAAAACGGATGCAAGTCCGCCCCATGTCATGTGTTTGGGTTGTATGGCAGGTATGAAGCACCCGCCACACAGCATCCATGCATCAGTCTTGCGTTCATTCCCTCCCATCAAAAATCCCAGAGCACTGGCAGTGGCGCTCTGGGATTTTTACGACTTATCGGGAAAAGACCCTGCGGCAGATTGAAGATTACAGTGCCGACATGACAGAACGAGCAGCTTCCAAGGTACGCTTCACGTCCTCTTCAGTGTGAGCCATGGAGGTAAAGCCTGCCTCGAACTGAGACGGGGCCAAATACACACCATGCTCCAACATTCCCCGATGGAAGCGGCCAAACTTCTGTAGATCAGACTTCTTGGCATCTTCGTAGTTGTGCACAGGGCCAGGATTAAAGAAAAAGCCAAACATCGCACTGATGGAGCCACCACAGGCTTCATGTCCGGTTTCCTTGGCCACTTCTAGCAAACCATCTGCCAGCTGCTTGGTAATTTGCTCCAGGTACTCGTAGGAGCCGGGTCGCTGCAAAATTTCGAGGGTTTTGATTCCTGCCATCATCGCCAGCGGGTTTCCAGATAGGGTTCCGGCCTGGTACATGGGACCAGCAGGAGCCACCATTTGCATGATGTCTCTGCGGCCACCGTAGGCCCCCACAGGCAAACCACCGCCAATCACTTTACCCAGGGTTGTGAGGTCGGGAGTGATGCCAAATTTTTCTTGGGCACCGCCATAGGAAATGCGGAAGCCGGTCATCACTTCATCAAATACGAGCAGCGCATCATTTTCGCGGGTAATTTCGCGCAGCCCAGCCAAAAAGCCCGCATCGGGAGGAATGAAGCCAGCATTGCCCACCACGGGTTCCAAGATGACACCGCAGATTTCGCCAGGATTTTCTGCGAACAGGGCTTTAACGGCTTCTAGGTCGTTGTAGGGTGCGGTCAGGGTGTTGGCAGTGGTGGTTTTGGGTACACCCGGCGAATCGGGCAGGCCCAGCGTCGCCACACCCGAACCGGCCTTGACCAAAAACATGTCAGCGTGACCGTGGTAGCAGCCTTCAAACTTGATGACCTTTTCGCGACCCGTGTAGGCCCGCATGAGGCGCAGCACAGCCATACAAGCTTCGGTGCCGGAGTTCACAAAGCGCACCATTTCAATGCTGGGCACAGCATCAATGACCATTTCGGCCAGCACGTTTTCGTTGTAGCAGGGGGCACCAAAGCTAGTCCCCTTTTCGGCGGCTTCTTGAATGGCCTTGATCACGTCGGGGTGGGCATGGCCACAAATCGCAGGCCCCCAAGTTCCGATGTAGTCGATGTACTGGTTGCCATCCACATCCCAAGCGTAAGCTCCCTTCACTCGGTCAAATACGACGGGCTGGCCGCCGACCGATTTGAAGGCGCGCACAGGAGAGCTAACTCCACCGGGCATGAGCTTTTGAGCGGCGGCAAAAATTTCTTCTGATCGTGTGGTTTTCAAAGAGGTCGAAGTAGCCAAAATCTTCTCCTACTAAACGTTGCGAATGAATCGAGAGGGTTGGGGTAAGCGAATTGCTGATCTGTACTGTAGAACAAAGCCTGGCGATCGCGCGTTACCCGATTACATTTCCTCATAGGACTGAAAGAGTTGGGAGGTTTTGGGCGGGCTTGCCAGCTCAAAATCTCCCAACTTTTTTGGGATTGATGCACAAGGTATCTCAGCCCTGTTCTCCATTTTAGAGGGGCAGGGTGCGATCGCTGGCAGTCGGGTTGGTGGGTTCTGGTCTGGCTAGCCTGCCCGCCGGGGAGGATGGTGTTGGTGCCAGTGGTGGGCAATATCAATGCGGCGGCATAGCCACACCTGTTCATGCTGCTGCACATAGTCCAAAAAGCGAGCCAGCGCAGCAGCACGCCCCGGACGCCCCACCAAACGGCAGTGCAGGCCAATGCTCATCATTTTGGGAGCGTCGGCCCCTTCGGCGTACAGCACATCAAAGGCATCGCGCAGGTAGGCAAAAAACTGATCGCCAGAGTTGAACCCTTGAGCGGTGGCGAAGCGCATGTCGTTATTGTCGAGGGTGTAAGGAATGATGAGCTGCGGTTTGCCGTAGTCGTCGTTCCAGTAGGGCAGGTCGTCGGCGTAGCTGTCTGCGCTGTAGAGAAAGCCCCCTTCTTCGACCACCAGGCGGAGCGTGTTAGGGCTGACACGCCCCTGATAAAAGCCGAGGGGGCGACTCCCCGTGGCGCGGGTGTGAATGGCGATCGCCTGTTGAATATGCTCTCGCTCCATGGCTTCACCCATGTATTGGTAGTCGATCCAGCGGTAGCCGTGGCTAGCAATTTCCCAACTGGCTTCTTGCATAGCGGCCACGGCATCGGGGTTGCGCTCCAAAGCCATGGCAACCCCGTACACCGTCACGGGAATTCCACGTTGGGTAAACAGCCGCCACAGCCGCCAAAAGCCAGCTCGGCTACCGTATTCATAGAAAGATTCCATATTCAAATTGCGAACCCCTAGCAAAGGAGCTGCGCCAATGCTTTCGGAGAGAAACGCTTCGGAGGCGGCATCTCCATGCAGGATGCAGTTTTCGCTGCCTTCTTCGTAGTTGATGACAAACTGCACGGCAATGCGGGCATCGTTGGGCCATTGGGGATGGGGAGGAGTGCGGCCGTAGCCAATGAGGTCACGGGGATAGGAGTTGGTCATAGCGAGATTTACAAGCACAAAACAACAATAACCACACCACACGTTTGCGGTCGGTTTTTAGTTTACGGGAATCATTTTGGTTGGGCTGTTCGGTAGGAAGCGATTCGAATCGCTTCGAAGCGATTCAATCGGCAGGGGCGATCGCACGCTTCATTCTCGTATCAATTTCCACTGGAGATCTAATTTTTTTCGATGAGGTAGTAGAAGGCATCGGGCAACAGTTCCCAGCGATCGCCCTGGTCAATTTGCCGGATGGGATACCCGTTGGCATCCAATGCAGTGACGGAGAGCGATCGCGCATCGGGGCGATTCAGGGCCATCTGCCCCGATAGGTTTTGCACCATGAGCGGCGCAGACCCAACCGATTCAATCACTTTGATGGGGTCGCCGCTGGCTTTCCAGCCGTCGTTTTCATCGACAGACATGGCCTGCAGCAGCATCTTGTGCGATCGCGCCAGGGGTTTGCCATCCAGCGCCACCAGCATCACAGAACCATAATCCAAGGTGCTGGAAAGGATTAGGGTATCGAGTTGGATAGAGCCTGCTTGCCGCAAAAAACCGATTGCCCCCTGAGCCTGGGGCGCATTGACCGTTACTAAGCCGTTCCCATAATTCCATAGCAGCTCTTGGGTCGAGCTTTGCACGGTTTTGGCCTGACGGTTGACATAGGGCGATAGGTCTTGAATGCGGGCGGTGGCCGTGGTGGCAAAGCGGAGATTGACCTGCCCCACCAACATCGCCAGGGGATCGAGCTCGGAAGCCGTCATACTCAGCAGTTCGCCACCGGGGGGAATATCGGCAGCGCGAAAGGTGTCCAGGCTTTGGGGTGCGGAAATCGGCGCTCCGGCCAGCGATCGCACCTCTTCCAGGCTAAGAGTGATATCGGCAACATTGGCTCCGGGTTGCAGCAAACCCTGGCGGTACAAAAAGGCACCCGCCGGAAACTGACCCATAATGCTGGGCGTGGCGATCGCCGACTTTTCTAGAATGGGAGCCCACCCATCGTAATCCATGGCAAACAAGCAAAAGGCATCATTACCTTGCAACAGTCCATAGGCGGCCGCCAGTAACGGAAACTCAGTCCGGTAGCGATTGGGCATGGCCCAGTTGAGTTCGCTCACCATGGCGGGCTTGCCGTTGTAGGTCACTCCCACAATGGGCAGGTTTGCGTCTTCGGCCTGTTCGTCTTTATCCAGCAAATACAGGGCGGTGCGATCGCGGTATTCCTGGCCAGCGGCGAGGGTATAACCAGCCGCATCTCCCCGATGAAGGCCGCTAAAGTAGCCATGGCGATCCATCACATCGGCCACGGTATTTGTCGCTTTATCCAATGGCCCCAAAATGCGGGGATTGGCGGTGACCCAGTTGGAAGCCGACACCAAGCCGGGATAGCCCAAGTCGGTATGCAGATAGGCGATCGCCGTTTCAAAAAATTGCTGCTGTAGGTCAGCCAAAAATCGAGCCGTATCCTGGGCACGAGGGGTACGCCGCTCCGAGGAGATGACCGCCGCCGCCTGCACCGCCACCCGATCGGGCGTGGGATGCAGATTTTCTGACGGGTCGTTCCAGGTGGTAAGGGCCGCATCAATTGAACCGTAGCGCTGGGTAAGCCAGGCACCAAACCGTTGCTCTAGCAAAATGGATTGGGAAATGGGAATCGTCTCGTATGGCTTAAACGTCCAAAAGAAAACGGAATCTTCGTTGACCAATTCCACCAGGGCAATAGCCGGATCATCCCGAAGCGATCGCCCAGTTTTTGGGTTAATCGTGGTTAGCAGCTCGCGCCACCAACTGTAGTAGCGCTGCTGAAACTCATCGCTAAAAAATATCAGCCCAAAGGGATGCTGGCCGCTGTAGCCCAACCAATCCATGGGCTTTATCCAGATCGGGAAATAGATGGAAAGCGCTGTGTAAATGCCTTCGGCTTTGAGCGCTTCGACCAGGGCAAAGAGGCGATCGCGCTTTTCGGCATCCACCTGCAAATCGCGAGTGAGCAAGTTGCCATGAAACCGCACCAAATTCACCCCGCGCTTGGCCAAAAACCGAGCCATGCGCGCCATGGTGGCTTCATCCATGCCCAGCGCATCAAGCCCCAAGTTCACCCCCCAAAATCGCACGGTTTCGCCAGAGCGTTCGTGTACCAGATCTTCTCCCCTGGCCTGGATGCGGCCCTGCTCGCCTGCAAAGGCTTCGTTGAGCGATCGCCAATCAATAGGGCTGGGCAAAAACTCATCGGGCATGGGGTCAAACACTGACCAACCGGGGCGCGCTCGGGCATATTCTTCGTCGGGTTTGAGGGTGCCGCGGGCACGCAGCGGTTGCCGAGTCAGCACAAAACAATCAAATGCCGCCACATCTCCACTCTGGGTCAGCTCAATGCGCAACGTATGCCGACCTTGGGTTAGCTCCACATCTCCTAGGGGCACCCAGTTCACCACCACCTGCGATCGCACCAGCACCGCATCCATGAGGTACACCAACCGACTCACCGACTGCCAGGATTGATCATCCCAGCGCCAGCGAAAGGCTCCATGTTTCCAAAACTTGCGCGTGTAGAAGTGGTAGCGTCCAGCGACAGGCACCGTCACCTCATAGTCCAAGAAGCGCGGTTGGAAGTCGGGGGCGATCGCTCCTCGGTCTTGTCCAATCCAGGCTCCAGCCGATAGGGCGCGGGCTTCGGCGGCATTGGCAGGCGCAAAGGGATTCTGGGATGGAAAGTTGCTTGCAAGGGGCGTTTCGGCTTCCCACCAAATGTAGTCGGCCTCGGATGCGGCTCCTTGCTCGCTTGGCATATTCGCACGGGTCGGTGTTGGAGTGCGATCGACCTGGGCGAGCTGCACCAAGTCTTTTGCTGAACTTCCATCAACCTTGACAAGCTGAGGCCCTTGGCGACACGCACCAACGAACCACACCAAACTCCAACCCAAAACCGCCATCAGCACCCAGGAAGTAAAACGATGCCGACGCTTCATATCTACCCTTCCCAAGGATTCTCTCACCGTTACAGGCCTTACGCAGTTGAATGATGGGTGGGACGATAAGCGCTCCAACCATCATTCAACCCATTGATTTTTTCAGATGAAGAGCGTAAGTCCTACGTTGTTTAGAGTTCCCAGGAATAGGAGATGAGTTTTCAGCTCCATAGATCCAACCCAAGGGGTGAGATAGAGCGATCGCCTTACTACAAGTTCTATCCAGGGGATCAGGCAAGAAAGGTGATCAAAATGACACACTGAGGATCTTCACATGGCAATAGGAGGCCACCCACCTATGGGCGATCGCACGCCACAGGGCCCACTCATCATTATTGGTGGAGCAGAAGACAAAGAAGGAAACTGCACCGTATTGCGAGAATTTGTTCGATTGGCTGGCGGCACCAAAGCGCGCATTGTGGTGCTTACCGCAGCAACCAGCATGCCCCGCGAAGCTGGCGATGACTACACCCGAGTATTTGAGCGACTAGGCGTTGAAGATGTTCGCATTATCGACACCGAGATTCGCGACGATGCTGACAAGCCCCACTTCATCGAAGATGTCCAACAAGCAAGCGGCATCTTTTTTACCGGAGGAGATCAGGCTCGCATTATTGAGCTCATTAAGGAAACCACCCTCGACAAAGCGATTCGCCAACGCCATGCGGCGGGTGTCGTAGTTGGTGGCACTAGCGCAGGAGCCGCCATGATGCCCGACATCATGATCATTGAGGGTGAATCGAAAGCTAGCCCTCGGGTGGATGTGGTGGACATGGGCCCAGGGATGGGATTTCTGCCAGGGATTGTGATTGACCAGCACTTTGCCCAGCGAGGCCGCTTGGGACGCCTGGTGTCTGCCTTGGTGCAACAGCCCGCCAACTTGGGCTTTGGCATCGACGAAGACACCGCCATCATCGTCAATGAGGATGAGCTAGAGGTGGTGGGCAGTGGCTCTGTCACAGTCGTGGATGAATCGGGTGCCACGTACAACAACGTGGAACACCTGTTGGCCGATGAGCACCTGGCAGTTCACAATGTGAAGCTGCACATCTTGCCCCATGGCTTCCGGTTCAATCTCAAAACTCGGCAACCCACCGTACCACAGGAAGAAAAGCCGATTCCACCTGTGGTGCAGCCGGTGTAAGGAGTATGGGTTAGGGAGTAGGGAGTAGGCGAGCGCTGGGTTTGGGGATATGGCATTTGCGAGCATTGACAAGCGAATGTCGCATTTCTCCTAGTCCCTAACTCCCAATCCCTAGTCCCTGCTCCTACTGGCTTGGCGATCGCGAATTGCTTCAATACTGCCTTTGGGAATGGCCGAAATCAGCTGTTTTGTGTAGGCGGATTGGGGATTGCGGTAAATGTGCTCAGCGGGGCCGATCTCTTCAACCTTGCCGCGGTTCATCACCATAATGCGATCGCTCATGAACTTCACCACACTCAAGTCATGAGAGATGAAAATGTAGGTGAGTTTGAACTCATCTTGCAATTCTTTCAGCAGGTTCAGCACTTGGGCCTGCACAGATACATCCAGAGCCGAAACTGACTCATCACAAATAATAAACTTGGGGTTGAGCGCCAGGGCTCTGGCAATACAGACCCGCTGCCGCTGCCCACCCGAAAACTCATGCGGAAAGCGATCGCCCCAGGCCGGGTTGAGTCCTACTCGCTCCAGCAGGTATGCCACGCGCTCCTCAAGGTTGCGTTTTGACTTGCCAACGCCGTGAATTTTCAACGGCTCCATCACCGCCGCACGAATGCTCATGCGCGGATCGAGGGAGCCGAAAGGGTTTTGGAAAATAATCTGCATCTCGCGTCGTAGATTTCGCAAGTGCTGACCATCCACTTTGGCCAAATCGGCCCCATCAAACAGAATGGAACCGCCCATCGGCTTAATCAGCCGTAGCAACGTCCGCGCTAGGGTCGATTTGCCACAGCCCGACTCACCCACCAGCCCCAACGTTTCCCCTGGAAACACATCAAACGATACGCCATTGACTGCCATGACATAGCGCTGAGCCTGCCCAAACGTTCCCCGAATCGGAAAACCCACCTGCAAGTTGGTGACTTGCATTAAGGGAGGGTTGGCTTGGAGGGCTTGCAAGCGTTCCTGGCTTTCAACTTCGCTAATTTCGGTGTTTAGCCGCAGCGCCTGGGCCATCGCCATGGGCTTCTCGCGAACTTCGAGACCCTCTGGCGTTGTCACCACTTCCATAAAGTCCAAGACGGTAGGCAGATACCGCAGCCGCCGATCAGGCTGGGGGCGACAGGTCAGTAACCCCTTGGTATAGGGATGTTGTGGATTGGAAAAGATATCCAGAATGGTGCCATACTCTACAATCTTGCCTTGGTACATGACGGCTACCACGTCGGCAATTTCGGCAATGATGCCCAGGTCGTGGGTAATAAACACAATCGACATTTGACGGCGATCGCGCAGCTCCCTCAACAAATCCAAAATTCGCGCCTGCACCGTCACATCCAAAGCCGTCGTAGGCTCGTCTGCAATTAGCACCGATGGATTACAGGCGATCGCCATGGCAATCATCACCCGCTGAATTTGCCCACCCGACAGCTCATGGGGGTAGCGATCCAAAATCGAAAGCTTGCGCCGATTCACCGCCTGCTGAATTTCTCGCTGGGGGGGTGGCTCTACCTGTTGAAAGCTACTCGTGAGCCGCATTTCATACCATTCCTGAAGAAACTGCTCCTCTAGCTCCTCATCTGCCAGCAGCAGCTTCACCTCTTGCAGCAAATTCACCGCCCGCCGCCGCGCCTCTGGCGCAGAAATGCTTTCATGCTGCAAGATTGCCTCCGTAAGCTGAAACCCAACGGTATACACCGGGTTTAGCGAACTCATCGGCTCCTGAAAAATCATCGAAATTTGGCCACCGCGAAACTCGCGCAACCGCTCTGGGGGCAAGCCAACCAAATCAATCGACGGCTGATCTTCACCCCGAAACCAAATTTCACCACCCGAAATTTGCCCTGGCGGATTGGGCACCAGTCCCATCAGAGACAGCGCCGTTACAGACTTTCCCGATCCCGATTCCCCCACAATTCCGAGCGTTTGTCCACGCTTTAGCTCAAACGAGACCCCATCTACCGCTTTCACAACGCGGTTATCCGTCCGAAACTCAACACTGAGGTTACGAACATCCAGTACGGTATTGCTCATGTAATTGGAGGAATTGAATATCAGCCAGAATGCACAAATTCTAGCGTTAAGAGGTGGGGAGTAGGAAATTGAGAAGTGGGGAAGCCGTGGGGTAAAGGAATTCAGCGGCATGGGCGAAACGCTAGGTTCTTGTTGTATCTTGGCTTTGGCCGCATTCATGAACTTGACGCACGCCCAATCATCCTAAAATCTGTTCGATTCTGTCAGGACTTACGCAGTCGAATGATGTTTGGAGCGCTTACCGCTCCAAACATCATTCACCCCCCTGGTTTTTCGGATGACGTGCGTAAGTTGTGCCACTACTCATGAATTTCACCGTTGGGCATGGTGGCGCCTTGAAGGATGGCTCCAATCAGGTTGGTGGTGCTGAGTTCGGCGCGAACAAGGTTGGCTTCTGTGAGGTCGGCTTCGGTAAAGTCGGCCCGAGCCAAATACGCATCGGTCAGGTGGGCAGCGTTGAGCTGGGCACCCCTCAAGTTGGCTCGGCTCAGGTCAACTCGGCTCATTTGGGCAAAAGAGAGAATCGCCCGCTTGAGGCGAGCTTTGGAAAGTTTGGCATCGGGCAAAATAGCGCGGGTCAAGTCAGCTTCGGTGAGATCGACCTCACGCATATCGGCCCGCTCTAGCTTGGCATTGCGAAGGGTGGCTTGGTAAAGACTGGCTTGCAGCAGGTTGGCCTCGGTCAAAAAGGCTCCCGTCAGGTTGACTTCTGTAAGGTCGGCACCTTGCAAGTCGGCGTTGCGCAGCATGGCTTCACTCAGGTCGGCTCCGCGCAGGCTGACGCGGGCGAGGTCGGCTCCGGTCAGGTTCGCTCCACGCAGGTCGGCTTGACTCAAATTTGCGCCGCGCAGGTTAGCGATGTATTTTCGATTTTCTTCGCGTAGGTTGGCTCCGCGCAGGCAGGCTCCGGTGAGATTCGCTCCCCCCAATTCAGCATTACGTAGGTCGGCATCGCACAGGTTGGCATCGCACAGGTTGGCCAGGGATAGGTCAGCTCCGCGCAGGTCGGCTCCGCGCAAAATGGCTCCATGCAGGTCGGCATCGCGCAGGTTGGCCCGAATTAGATTGGCTTGACTGAGGTTGATACCAGCCATGTTGGCCCGAACCAAACTGGCTTGGCTGAGGTTGGCCCGATTGAGGTAGGCCAGGGAAAGGGTGGCGTTGCGCAGGTCGGCTTGGCTCAGGTTAATGCCGATCAGGTCGGCTTCGGCCAGGTTAATGCCATTCAGGCTCGCGCCTTGAAAGTTGATTTGGTCGGCGGCATACTGGCGCAAAATTTCCTGGGCGTTCATGGGGGGAATGAGAAGAGTAAGGAGGTGGGATTAAGAGGAGTGCGATCGCAAATCTGGGGAGGTGGCTTCATCATCATGAGGGATAACCCGCTGATAGGCCGAGCGATCGCCAGCAATATCAGCAGCCGAGATGCTATCCATAGTGAAGGGATCATCGTTAGGGTACAGAACCCGAATTGCCCGCAGGATAGCGCTTGCCACTTGGCGATATTGATCGGGCGATTCGAGATGGGCCAATGGTTGCCGCAGCAAATGTTTGGCATCTTGCAGGCGATCGCACCGGGCAACGAGTTGCTGCACCAAGCCATCTAAGGTGTGCGATCGCAGCACTGTCCATATATCCGCTTCCGCCCCCACCGGTTCATACAGAGCTGAGTACAGCAGCACCTTTGCCCGGAGGGGATTGCAATAGTTCATAATTTCCAGCCGCAGATCAACCCAGGTCCGCTGATCGGTTGGAATCATGCGGGTGGATGGGGTTGCCGCAGTCGTTGGCTCATCCTCATCCGATGGGTCAGGGCGGGATGAAACAATTGCAGGCTGAACCACAAAGGGCGGCGGTGGCGGCGGCGGCGCAGGCATGGGCACCATGGGTGGACTCATCATTCCCCTGGGCATGGGTTCATGCATGGGTTGCGTCATCATTGGGCTGGCCTCGGTCACGGCTCCTTCAGGCGTTGAGGTATACAGCACAGCCATGGTTTGCATCACCGTTTGGGCAATGAGCATGTACTCATTCCGGCGATTGAGCGTGGCCACAATGCTGACTAATCCATCGCGCAAAATTTGGAGATCGGGGGCGATCGCCACCAATTCCGCCACTAGCTCGCCCAATGTTACGTGCTGAAGTACCACCGGGTCATTTTCCCAAACCTGTCGGCAGGCACAGTACAACAGTTTCTTGATGCGATGCTGCTCTGGCTCATGATCCAATGCGGTGGCAACAGATAAGATTTCGTCAGACAGGGCGATCGCACCCTCGGTCATGACCTCATCTGGATACAGCGGCTTGAGGTGATGAACAATCATATTGGCCACTAATGTATATTCCGCCGCCTTGCTCAGCGTTCCAGCAACTTTGATTAAGTGCGCCTCAAGTTGGGCGGACGTTGGCAAAAGCTGCATCAACTCCAACACCAAACTCGACAGATCAAAATAGTCGAGGCGGTAAGGCTCACTTTCCCAATAGTTTTTGCAGGCGTAAACGAGCAGCTTCTTGATTCGCAGGCTGGAATCTTGAGCAAACTCATCAATTACATCTTCAAACGACGCTGCCACGATGCAATTCCCTTATTTGATGGCCATCACGAAAATTTGTGCGCCTGTTCCTCTCTGGCTGGCGCAAATGCCCGAAGAGCGAGGAAGCAAACCTCAAGTTGATCTTTTAGTTCAAAGCTTTTAAGGCAGAAAAACCTGGAAGAATGCTGATGATTCAGTTGGCTAAAACCATTCCAACTGCGTAAAACGATATGGGCAAAAACAAAACACCCATTCATTATGCCCATGGAGTCGAGCATGACTCGACATTCGGGAAATATGACCTTGATTGGAGCGCAAAATGGTCGGCTGACGTATCAGCAATGTTACGTAACATGCTGGGCTTGCAATGCCCAACAGGCCGAACGCGCAGAGTTGGCATGGCAACAAATGCACGGGACTTGACCCACCGAGCAATAGCGCTAGAGTAGGTAGCGTCTACTCCCGCTTAGCGCAAACGCAACCATTACTTATGGAACAGTACTACAAGCCCGAACACTTGGCCCAGTTTGGCAACATTGGCGAAGGCAGCCCCGAACTGGCCAAAAAGTTTTTTGACTACTACGGTGCGGTGTTTGCCGAGGGGGCCTTGTCAGCCCGGGAAAAGGCGCTCATTGCGCTCGCCGTGGCCCATACGGTGCAGTGTCCCTACTGCATCGATGCCTATAGCAACGAAAGCTTGCAACAGGGAGCCGACCTAGAGCAAATGACCGAGGCCATTCATGTGGCAACGGCGATTCGGGGAGGGGCATCGCTGGTGCATGGACTGCAAATGCTAGACCACGTTAAGCAGGTGGCCATGTAGGCTGCTCAGGTGCGCCTACATGGCCTGCATACTCAGGCTTGAGCGTAGTGAACGTAGTGTGAGCTAGTATCCCTAATCGCCCTATCCCTAATCGCCCTAGACATAAAGTCAGTTTCGGTGAAGGGCTTTTCTGGGGTTTGCGCGTTGCGCAAACCCCAGAAAAGCCCATGTTTGCATGTGCAACGCCCACGCAAACATGGACGCTTCAGCTTATCCATCACTCACGTTAGACATAGGGGGAGACATCTTCTCCACACTCATCGGCCAGGTATGAGAGCGATCGAAACCGCAGGCCCACAAGTTGTTCGTAGAGCGGGTTGAGCTTGCACATGGCAGGAATGTGCACCACTTTTTTGCCAAATAACACGACATCCCGCTCAAACGGGCACTGCGGCGGAATCATTTTGCACAGGAAGCGGGCCAACCGTGGGTCATGGATTTCGAGGCCATCGAGCCATTCCTGCACGGGGGCCAACACAGGCACGTAGTGCTCGGCGGGTGCGTCAAACCCTTGGCTGTTCCCTGCGGGTGCGCTCATCCCGGTTTCTGTGGCAGAGCGAACTTGGGCCAGGGTCGCTCGCAGCGAGTCCAAAATGTCAGCCTTCATGCCTAGCCCGGTGCAGTATTGGTGCAACAGCGCATCTTCGTCCGGTGAGTACACCCCATCGGCGATCGCCACCATGACCGCGGTTCGCAAAAAGTTTTCCGAAGCATGCGGATCGGCACCAAGCACGCGAACCACATCCTGCGGTGTCACCGTGCTTCGAGTGTTTAAATCGAGCTGAGGGGCAAGCTCCAGTTCGGTCAAACTGGCAATCATGGCCTTTTCTGGCTCATCGAAATGACCATCGGCCCAGGCGATCGCCAGCAATCCCTGAAGCCACACAGACACCTGCTCCTCTGAATAAGGAGATCGAATCGTTTCAGTCATGGCAATTACGACATGAGGTTAACAGTTGCAAGTGGTACCCAATCCCTATCTAAACGTGCTGCATCGATCCTAGCCAGAGCATATCCGAACTCTTGAGAAAACTAGTCTTGTTTTTGGCAAAGGCTGTCACAGGCAGATGGTGGGTTAGTGGTGCGCGTGGCCCCCGACCCACCAGGCCACAGCGTTCAGATTCCAACCAGATGCGTCAGTCTGGGTGGTTGCGAAATTCTGGAGCAAGCAACCGATTCGCCCTCGTGCGGGCGGTACACTAAGAACGGTTAACGGTAGGAGGTTGCGGTGGCGCTCAACGAATTTCTTCTTTTACTGTCCTCCATTTTGATTGGAGTCGCAGGGCAGTTTTTTCTGAAAGCTGGAGCGCTGAAGCTAGGGCGAGTCGAAGCCACCAACGCAATTAGCCACATTCTCAAAATTGCGATTACCCCTGAGTTGCTGTTTGGCCTAGCGTGCTATGGCCTTGCCTCGATCGCTTACATTTTGGTGCTCACTCGCGTCAAGCTCAGCATTGTTGGCCCGTCTGTGGCGCTCAGCTATGTGTTTGCAGTGCTGCTCGGCTATTTTGTGTTCAAGGAAACGATTCCCCCGGCACGCCTGGTTGGGCTGGGATGCATCATTGCGGGGGTAATTTTGGTGATCTGGCAGCAAAAGTAGCAGGGTTTCCTCCGCTAAGTTCCTCAGGGAAAAAGTTCACCTAGCGTTTACATTGCCCTGCGATCGCTTTATCGGAAGTCGCCTAGAATGAGGCCAAGCCGACCGTTTGACCGATCAGCCCCTAGCCAATGCCTCGCGATGACTTCACCTCTTTGGCCTTACACCACTCCTGGCATTCCCGATGAGCTGTTTGAGCAGTTGCCTGGTATTCCGCTCACCAAGCGCGAAATTCGCGTATTGCTGGTGGCCCAACTGCGGCTCCAGGCCAATGCTGTGCTGTGGGATATTGGCGCGGGAACGGGCACAATTCCCATTGAGGTGGGGCTGCTGTGCCCGCAGGGGAAGATCTACGCCATTGAGCGCGATGAAGAGGTCGCCAGCCTGATTCGGCGCAACTGCGATCGCTTCTCGGTCACTAATGTAGAAGTGATCGAGGGCAGTGCTCCAGAATGTCTCAAGCCCTTGACCGAAGCCCCAGACTGCGTATGCATCGAAGGCGGGCGATCGCCCAAAGACATCATTGCCACTGCCTGGAGCCGCCTCAAACCTGGCGGTCGAATTGTGGCCACTGCCACCAACTTTGAAGGGCTGTACACCATTTCCGAAAGCTTGGCAGAACTCCAAACCCGCAACATTGAAGTTGTGCAATCCGCCCTCAACCGATTGGAACGACGGGGCACCAGCCAAGTGTTTGCCGCACTCGATCCCATCTTTATCCTAAGTGGGGAAAAGATGGAGTAAGAGGACGTCTGAAAAGTGCCTAAAGCTTCGTGTATTGCCCTCTCCCCTTGTGTTTCCCCTCCCAAAATTGGGAGAGGGAAAAGGGTTTGCAGCCCCCCTTCTCCCAATGTTGGGAGAAGGGGTTGGGGGATGAGGGCCTATTTTGTGACTTCTCAGACATCCTCTAACAACAGGCCGCAAGACCCTGATCCTGGAAACTCAGCTCAGCCCAGCATTTGCGAGTAGTCTTGGGGCCATCAGATTTTGTGAAAAATTTCGGCTCCCACTTGCGCATAGTCCTCCCAAGCTTCCGCCGCACGCGGGTCTTTCACTTCATACACAGGGACGCCCTGCTTTGCAGCCTTTTGGTACACAGCCAGCCGTCGAATGCCCGTCTGAAAGATGGGCATTCCCGTTTCTTGAAGCATAACCCGCACCTGATCGCCCTCGCGGCTGGGCTTTGGCGGAATGATGGTCAGCAAAATTCGATAACGATTCGCGCCCACTTCGTGCAAATATTCCAGCGTTAAGGCCAACGCATCCAGCGCCATCACATCCGGAGTCGTAGGCAACACCAACAAATCGCACCCATCGGTTAACAAAGCCAAATCATCGTGTGCCGGACGAGCCCGTGTATCAATCACCACATGGTCAACTCGTCGCATCCGCTGGGGCGATCGCCACTCATCCACCACCTCAAACGGCAGCATTCCCCGGCTGGCCCACCCCGTCGCCGAACGGTTGGGATCGGCATCAATCAACAACGTTTCCCCTTGCGTTTGCAAAAATGCTGCCAAGTGAATTGCCGTCGTCGTCTTGCCCACCCCACCCTTAAAACTCGCCACCGTAATGATCATGCGCTACCGTAGGTCACTGTCCCTCCTGTAACCTTACTTTAGAGGGGTTAGGAGTTAGGGACTAGGGGATAGGGGGAAGCGGGAGTCGGGAAATTAACATGAATCTCTGCTGGTTGCTCGAGCAATTGAGTGGCCTGCGGACACCAAGAGAGCAGAATTTGGGACTATGACTATTAGCTGTACTCTCTTGCACCCTTTTCATTCCAGACTTCTGGTTCTACCTGCTCCTCCCTAACCCCAAAATCCTAGCCCCTCCCCTCCTCCCGCCTCCCTAACCCCTAAATCCTAGCCCCTCCCCTCCTCCCGCCTCCCTAACCCCTAAATCCTAGCCCCTAGCCCTTTCCAACTCCCTCACCTATGCTGACCGATCCAACCAAGCACGAACCCACCTGGCTTACTATCGTTCGGTTGTTGCGGTGGGATAAGCCTGCCGGACGGTTGATTTTGATGATTCCGGCGCTATGGGCGGTGGTGCTGGCGGCGCGAGGTGTGCCGCCACTGCCGCTGATTGGAGTGATTGTGCTGGGAACGCTAGCAACAAGCGGGGCAGGCTGCGTGATTAATGACCTGTGGGATCGAGATATTGACCCACGCGTGCAGCGCACGAAAAATCGGCCTCTGGCCGCGCGATCGCTCACGGTGCAAACGGGGTTTGTGGTGGCGCTGGTGGGTATGTTGTGCGCCTATGGGCTCACGTTCTATTTAACACCGTTGAGCTTTTGGCTGAGTGTAGCTGCCGTTCCGGTCATTGTGCTGTATCCCAGTGCCAAGCGGGTGTTTCCGGTACCGCAGTTGGTGCTGTCAATTGCCTGGGGGTTTGCGGTTCTCATTAGCTGGTCGGCGGTGACGGGCACATTGGAACAACCCACTTGGTTGCTGTGGGGCGCAACCGTATTGTGGACGCTTGGATTTGACACGGTCTATGCCATGGCCGATCGCGAAGACGATCGCCGCATTGGGGTAAACTCCAGTGCGCTCTTTTTTGGCGATCGCGCATCCTTGGCGGTTGGACTGTTCTTTGGGGGAGCGGTGGCGTTATTGGCCGCACTCGGTGGAGTCATGCAATTAAGCGGAAGCTATTGGGTAACACTGGCGATCGCCACCGGAGGCTGGGCATGGCAATATACCCAACTCCGACCGCAGCGTCCCCCTGGCTCCATTTATGGCAAAATTTTTCGGCAAAATGTGTGGCTGGGGTTTGTGCTGCTGGTGGGCATGATTGCTGGCAGCCTGCTGTAAGCATTCTGTCATCAAATTCTATTTTTGAATGAAAAACCGTGCACCCATGACCAAGGTCATGTTCTTGTTAAGTTCCGTTGCACGACCCCTTCCCATGCCTAGAAAAAACATGCATAACAGCTAAAGAGGGGATTTTAGGTGTTTCGCATCTCCTACATACTTCATGCCTCCACTGGTTAGTTGTCCCACATGTGCCCGCTCGCTGGGGCGCTTTACCGCCGATGGACTGTTTCAGGCAAGTTGCCCCAGCTGCAACGCTAAGTATGAAGGCATATTTGGCCGATTGTCGCACCATATGGCCAAGCGCGAGCCCCTGCTGTACCTGTCTGAACAGTTACCCAAATACTACCGACGACGCTACGAGTTGCGCATTGCAACACCTGGTCGCCAGCTCAAGCAGCTCAGTTTTTCGACCCCCAACGATCAGGCCATAGTTCCTGTGCGTCAGGGCGATCGCATCGCTGTCATCTATTCCACAAAAGGTCATGCCCTCGATCGGCTGTTGGCCATTCACAATCACTCCTTGGGTAAGCTGTACCAACTGCCCCAACCCATCGCAGGGAAGCGATCGCTGTGGCAAACCGGAGGACTATCGGCGGCGATCGCCGTTGGAGCTTTGTTTGGTGGGGTCGATTTAGGGCTGGTGGCTTTGGGCAGCATGGCGATCGCTCTGAGCAGCCGCATGACCCACATTGCCGAACTGACAACTCCACCGTTTGATAGCGATCGCCCTGAAGAAGCGCGTCTATTAAGCGAACTCAAGCTCGTTCAACAAAAAGCCGCTCTCCATCAACGGATCGAAGAACTGCGCCAAGAATCTGAGGAGCAGCACCACCTCATTCGGCAACTGCAAGCGCTGCGAAACAAAATGATGCGCTTCAACGCCAGCCTTTATGCCTCGCGGGTCAACAGTATTGAAACCGCAACTCGACTGTTGCATCAGCGGATCGACCACAATCACAAGCTCAGCGAGCAATACTTGCAAGCGATCGGCATGATCGATATCGAACTCGATGCGTCTAATTTGGGCGAGCAACTACCCGATGTAGATGACTTTACCAACCGCATTTTTGAGCGATTGGACGAACTCAAAGCCATCGAAGCGCAAAACCAAGACTTTTGGTATCAACTTCAGGCCCATGCAGAAGTGCGGCGTCTACATCCCATGCCCGAATCCTGATTCCCGATCCAACCCTTCGATGGGTTTGGATATCTTGTGTGGAAAAGCCCTTACTGAAGGAACCATCAGTTGCAGCTAAGCGCTTTTCTAAGCGTGGCGCAGCGTACCACGCTTAGAAAAGCTGATTTTTTGATTTTTGTGTGCGCAATGTGAAAAAATCGGTGCTTCGGCTTGTCCAGAGCTAATGCACACTCAACCCATGCAGCGATCGCACTGAACTGAGCAACAGGGTAGCGTTTCACGACTCATGCAAATCCTGCGATCGCCAACCAGGATTTTTAACCAGAACTTCAAGAGAAGTTCATATTTACAAAGACGCTATGAAGTTTCAAAAGAAACTCAGTACTGTTACGTAACTTTCGCTGCAATATCAAGGTAACCAAAAATTTATTCCTTGAATATTTTAGTGGGCGATCGCCTTTACAGAAAATAAATTCCTTGCACAATCAGGCTCAGAGACCTCAAAGCTTACAAGTTTCTGATCTTTCTCTCAGGGTTTAAAGCATCCTTGTAGGCTTTGAAAAGCAGCAATTTGCACAGCAAATTCTCAGTAATAACCGAACCTACTGAAACGAATATTCACCGCGACTCCATCAGCAGATTTCCATATTTTTCAGGTTGTGCGCTCTCACCATTGTTTTAAAAACGGCATCTTAGCCACCATTCACCCACTAGCCCATTCCCCCTCCTGAACGTCCTATGGCAATTTATACAGTTAATACCTTAGCCGATGAAAATAATGGCATCGGCGTTGGTGGTGTGTCGTTGCGCGAAGCCATCAACGCAGCCAATGCCAACCCAGGCCAAGACACCATTCGCTTTGATAGCACCGTCTTCAACGGCAGCACCGCCTACACCTTCACCTTGACGCGGGGTGAGCTTGTTCTGTCGGATAGCGCCGCCACCACCATTGATGGCAATAGCGTGGCAGCTCCCATCATCATTAACAACAGCAGTGATGGCACCCGAGTCTTTCGTATCGCTTCCGGTGCCAATGCCGTTCTTAACGATGTCACCATTACAGGCGGAAGCAGCAACGCCGACGGAGGCGGGATCCTCAACAACGGTACATTGGCCATTACCAACAGCACCATCACTAACAACCAAGCCAGTTTCAGCAGTGGTGGCATCCACAACAATGGCAATCTCACCATTACCAACAGCACCATCAGCAATAACAGCGCAAACTTTGATGGCGGCGGCATTTCCAACAATGGTAATCTCACCATTACCCGCAGCACTATCAGCAACAACAGTTCAAGCTACGGCGGTGGCCTAATTAGCAACACCAGTGCCAATTTCACCACCACCCAAACTCGCATCATTAACTCCACGATTTCGGGCAATACGGCAAGCGCTAAGGGTGGGGGTCTTTATAACAACAGCGGCCAAACAACCATTCTCAACAGCACGATTACCAACAATCAGGCGGTTAACAATGGGGGTAGCGGCATTGCTAGCACGGGCAATGCGGTTACGCGCACGGTGCTTGGCAACACTATCGTTGCAGGAAATGTGAACACCGATGTGGATCTCGACACCGATTTTGTAATTGGTGGTGTCGTGCAATCAATCATCAGCAATGGGTTCAACCTCGTTGGTCGGGGAGGGGCCGCATCTGCCTTTACAGGAGCCGGTGATCAAAGCGGTGTGACCAATCCAGGGTTAGGGGCATTGGCTAACAATGGTGGCCTAACTCAAACCCATGCCCTGCTACCAAACAGCCCTGCGGTTAATGCTGGCAGTAATGCCCTCATTCCGGCAGGAGCAATCACCGATCAACGGGGAAGCACTCGCATTTCGGGGGGCACAGTCGATATTGGCGCAGTTGAGCGGCAGCCCGGCATTCTAACTTTTACGAGCGCAACCTACAGTGCCATTGAGGGAAACAATGGGCCGGTGAATGCGATCATCGCAGTGGTACAGCGGCAAGGCGGTAGCGAAGGGGCTGTGACCGTTCAAGTGGCGATCGCCAACGGAACCGCCACCGCCGGAGAAGACTACACAGCCATCTCTCCCATTACCGTCAGCTTTGCCCCTGGCGAAACCTCCAAACAGGTCATCATTCCCATTGTGGGAGACACCGGTTTTGAGCCTAACGAAACCATTGGACTCACCCTGGGCAATCCCACAGGCGGGGCCACCCTCGGTGGCCAATCCACCAGTACCTTTACGATCGTCAACGACGATCCAGAACCTGTTCCGGGAACATTGGCCTTTACCTCGGCAACCTACAGCGCACCCGAGGGCAACAGCGACACCCCCAACACCGTAATTGCCACGATCGCCCGTTCAGGAGGCAGCGATGGCACGGTCACCGTCGTCGTTACACGTGCAGGGGGCACCGCCACACCAGGCAGCGACTTTACCGATGGCTTTCCCATTACTGTGACCTTTGCCCCTGGCGAAACGCAAAAGCAAATCGAAATTCCTATCGTTGGAGATACCGTTTTTGAACCCGATGAAACGCTGGAACTGGTGCTGAGCAACCCAACGGGGGGAGCAACCTTGGGCAACCAAAGCACCACCACGTTCACCATTGTGAATGATGATGTTGCACCCATTCCCGGCACAATTTCCTTCACGACCGACAGCGGCAGTGTTTTAGAAGGCAACAGCGGCACTGCATCCGTGGTGGTAGCGACCTTGCAGCGTACGGGCGGCAGCGATGGTGTTGTCTCGGTCGAGGTTGTGCTGGCGGCAGGTGGAAGTGCAACCCCAGACAGCGACTTTCTCAACTCGCTACCGCTCACGGTTACCTTTGCCGATGGTGAAACCACCAAGCAGATTGAGTTGGTGATTGTGGGCGATACCATTGTCGAAGCCGATGAGACGTTGCAACTGGTGCTGCAAAACCCGACGACGGGTGCCACTTTGGGAACCCAAACGACCACCACGTTCACCATTGTGAATGATGATGTTGCGCTGATACCCAACGTGGCGATCGCCCCCAAAGCCGTCAGCCAGCCCGAAGGCAACAGCAGCACCGCTCCCTACAGCTTTGACGTATCGCTATCGGCCCCCAGCACAGAGCCAGTGGTTGTATCTTTCACTACCGTAGATGGAACCGCCACCGCCGCCAATGGCGACTATGTGCCTATCTCCGGAACCCTTACCTTTGCCCCTGGTGAAGTCCTCAAGGAAATTACCGTCCTCATCAACGGCGACACCATCATCGAGCCAGATGAAGCCTTTACGATCGATCTCACCGTGGTTTCAGGGGCTGTGCTGGGCACTGGAACTGCCACCGGGCTCATCCTCAACGACGATGCAGAGATCGTTCTTCCCACCGTGACGCTCACACCAGCAACCATCAGTGTTTTGGAAGGAAACAGTGGCGTTACAGAACTCACCTTTACTGTGGCCCTATCGGGTTCGGCAACCCAGCCCGTCGTTGTGTCGTTTGTAACCGAAGATGGCACAGCAACAGCAACCGATAACGACTTTGCCCCTGGAAGCGGCACACTCACCTTTTTACCAGGCGGTGCCAACAGCCAAATCATCACTGTTGCGGTAACGGGCGACACCACCGTTGAGCCCAACGAAACCTTTGGTCTACGGCTTACGGGCGCTACTAACGCTGTGCTGGGCAATGCCAACGCCACCATCACGATTCTTAATGACGATGAGGCGGGCGAGGTACTATCGGGGCTAGGAGGCCAAAAGCAGTTCACCATTGCAGCGGGAAGCGGCACCACCACCATCCGCGACTTTGGTGGTGTGGGTCGGGGCACTCAGCTCTCAACCGCTCAGATCGCCGAAGTCGATACCCTGAGGTTGGTAGGGGATGGGTTAACCGCTCGCAACTTGCTGCTGGCACAGGTTGGCAACAATCTGCAGATTACATTTGATGGGGTAGCTAATACCACTATCGTGCTGGAAAACATGCAGCTCGATCTGATTGATAACCTGCTGCAGCGAACCGGCGCAAATGTCAACATCGGCAATATTCTGTTTTCCAACGAAACGACTATTCAGGATAGTTTCGATGTCCTCGACAACTTCAGTAATCCAGCTGCCATCTTTAACCGCAACAGCACCACATTTCTCAACGGGTTAAACAACTCCATCCGCGGCTTTGATCAATCCAACGATGTGATCAACGGGTTGGATGGTAACGATCTGCTGGAGGGGCTGAGCGGCGACGATGTGCTGCGGGGCGGCAGCGGTAACGACACGCTGCTGGGCGGAGACGGCAACGACTTTTTGCGAGGTGGCATTGGTAACGATTCTATTAACGGTGGAAACGGTAATGACATCATCATTGGTGGAGTTGATAATGATGTGCTGACGGGTGGAGCTGGTGCAGACAGCTTTACCTTTAATACGGGAAATCCTTTTAGCACAGCTGGGCTTGGAGTGGATACCATTACCGATTTTGTGGTTGGGCTGGATAAAGTTGCGTTGAGTAAAACAACCTTTGCAGCATTAGTCACCATGCCAGGGCAAACCTTAGCGGGTACCACCGACTTTGCCATTGTGGCGAGTGAGGCCGCTGCTGCTATCAGCGAAGCCCACATTTTGTACAACTCCAGCACTGGCGAACTGTACTACAACCCCAACAAAGCCAATGCTGGATTTGGCAGTGGTGGGCTATTTGCAGTGCTGAGTAATGCTCCATCGCTCACGGCAAGCGATATCGTCATCCAAGCATAGTAACGTCAGTTCCGATTAAGGGTTTTTCTGAGGTGTGCGCGACGCGCACACCTCAGAAAAACCCATTTTAGTGTGCACGACGCGCACGCCAAAATGGGTTTTTCAGCTTATCCAAAACTCAGGTCAGTTAGCTGAATCGAGCCCACCCTTGGTTTAAGAGCGGCACACCGTTGATCTTAACTTGAGGTTAATCCAGGCTGCGATCGCCATAGAGCATGGCTACTTGCTGATCAATCTGGCGATCGCAATCGGCTTGAGCTTTGGGGCACATGAGCCGGAGGCGATCGCGCACCAGACCAATTAGGCGATCGCGCCCAGCAGGCTCAACCAATGGAATGGGAATGGCTCGGAGTTGGGCAGGCCCAATGCGCAAATACCCACCCTGGAGCGCATTGCCACCAAACATATTGCAAAACCAGCGCTGCACCACCGTGCTGTTCAGTAGCCCCAATAAGTAATAGATATCTACTGCCGCATGGGTCGGTTGAATGATGCTTGTAGACTTTCCGGCCAGAATTGCTCCAGTTGCATCTATCGCACATTCCAATGTCTTGGTCATGCTGGCAACAATGAGCTTGGGTTGGCGAGCTTGGTGCGATCGTCGCTTGGGTAAACAAGACTCTAGCTCTGGCGGAATCACCGGATAGTGGAAGCGATCGCCCAAGTACCGCATGGGCTTAATACCCCACAGCAGTTGATAACAGTCGAGCGTGCCGCTATTAACCACGCGCAAACCAGGGGTCGTGGGGCTTCCCTCCTGAATCAGCGGGTGAATCACATAGGCATCGCTAACACTGGCAGCCCCATGCACAGTTGCCAAATGCCCCAAAGTTGGCAGACTGTCCCATCCGCCGCCTTTTGCCGATACAGGAAACAACCGCCAGGGCGATCGCTCAAACCTGTCGCGGGTTAACCAACCAGACTGCTCAATCCGATGCAGATCCAGCATGCGATCGCACACCACCCGATCGACCGACCCTTCGGTTGAGTTGACCTGTACGGCATATACCAGCGGGTAAACCGCCGCCGCAAACGCTGGAACCCTGGCATAGTCCCGTAATTGCAGCAACCGATGCGAGGCTAAGAGCGATCGCGCCGCCGCCGCATAAGGCACACACAGCAGCTTATTGGGCACGACAAAGCTATGAAAACCGCCGGGATTACACAATTCCAGCGATCGCTCAATAAACACACAAAACAAGTCCCAATTTCCCTGGGCGACCTGATAGCGCTGGTTGCAAAACGCCCGCAAATCTGGCTGATGCACACTCATCCATTGCGAATCCATGTAGGGCGGGTTGCCCAGCACAACATCGTAGCGAGCAGGTACCGTTGCCGGGAGAGAATCGGTCAATGTATTGGCCCAGCGAATCGTCGTGTCGCAATCCGGCAGCGGAGTTGGTACTTGATCGCAGCCATGGGCTTCGTGATAGGCCATCTGCAACGACAGGCGAGTAATGGCAACCGCCTGAGCATCAACATCCACCCCATACAAGCAGTGCAGCCAATCGGTTAGCCCAACAGACTGCCCCCGCTGCAACCCAACCCGAAAGACCGCCACCAAAAATGCGCCGCCTCCACAGGCCGGATCGAGCACTTTCGGCAGCGCGTCGTGGCGCTGAAACCAGTGATACAACAGGGTAGAAACCATGTATTGAACCAAAGGCTCTGGGGTATAAAACGAGCCCTGACCCTTACGCCGAGTAGCAGACAAGGTCGCCTCGTATACCTGCCCCAACAGCTCAATGGCGATCGCAGACTGAGCCATCAGCAGCGTCCACAAATCTTTCACCAAATTCGGAGAAATGTGCGCTGGCGGTGGCAATGTTCCAATCGGCAAGCACACATTCCAACCATGGCGCACATTGTGACAGGCGGTATCCGTCCAGGCTCTCCAGCCTGCCTCGTCAAACGCCTCAGACCAGTCTGATCTGCCGATACGGCCCAGTCCATCTTCTGTAGAGACGATTAGTCCACGCACCTCACACCATCGCAACGCCACACTCGTCAGCAGGAGCGATCGCACCTGAGCTATCCAAATGTCCACCGCCACTGCGTCACTCCCCGGTGCCGCCTTCACCGCACGCCGCCACCACTGCACCAACGCCGCCAGCAGAGAATCATCCATGAATCGTGATAAAACCGGGTGAACTCGGGCCATAACCCAGCAAACGGGGGATGCTCAAGCAACGGTGTTGCTAGAGGAATGCTGGACGCAAGAACCCTGACACGGAGCACAGGGCGCAGGGGATTGATGACACGCCGTAGGATTGGCCCCAAATCGTTCCCTTAGTTTTAGCGTGAGGTTATTGCTTTCGCGCAACATTATTGACTCAATGCGGGGTCAGGCAGCTGGCTCCATACACTCTGGCGAGTCATTGCGGGCGTTGTTCACCACTTTGCCAACGGGATAGCGAGCGATCGCCCCCTCCCCAAACGGCTGAAGGATATCGTGCAGCGATCGCCCTTCCTGCAATGGGTTCAGCCAGCGGTCGTAGTCTTCGGGTTTCACAATCACTGGCATGCGATCGTGAATGTCTTCCATATCAGCATTTGCCTCAGTGGTCAGGATGGTGCAAGACTCCATCACCGAGCCATCGCCCGCTTCCCAATGCTCCCACAGCCCCGCAAACCCAAAAGGCTGGCGATCGCCCTCCTTCCCAGGAAGGTAGAAAAAGTAGGGCTGCTTGCCATCCTCCATCTTCTGCCATTCGTAAAAGCCATCTGCCGGAATGAGGCAGCGTCGCCGCTTAAACGCCGTCCGAAACGACGGCTTTTCTTCCACGGTTTCGGATCGTGCGTTAAACAACCGTGCCCCCATTTTGGGATCTTTGCTCCAGGAGGGAATCAGTCCCCAGTGCATGAAGGCTAACTGGGGCGCGGGCTCCTCTGCCAACATTCGCACCACGGCAATGGTTTGAGTTGGGGCAATGTTGTAGCGAGCTGGCATATCTGGCTCATCTGCCAGCCGAAATGTCTCGGCCAGCCGCTGTCCAGAGGCAGTTTGGGTATATCGTCCGCACATGGTGCCCTCCCGTTCGTGGCGATCGCGCTACGCTCAGGTTGCGCTTCCAATTTCTACGATAACGGGGGCGTGGTCGCTGGGTTTCTCTAACTTGCGAGGGGTTTTGTCGATGAGGCAATCCAGCGCACGATCGTACAGCCTGGGAGACAGATAGTGGTGATCAATTCGCCAGCCCAAGTTGCGCCGAAAGGCAGCAGCCCGGTAATCCCACCAGCTAAACTGCCCATCCTCCTGGTTGAACTTGCGAAAGGCATCGGCAAAGCCAAGTTCCAGGATCGCTTTTAGGGCATTGCGTTCGGCATCGGTGGCCATCACTTCTTTTTCGCGGCCTTTGGGATCGTGAATATCCCGATCCTCCAGCGCAATATTGAAATCGCCACATACTAAAACTTCTGCATGCTGCTCTAGCAGAGTCTTTAAGTACTCCCGCAGAATGTTGAGCCAACCGAGCTTATAGGTGTATTTGTCGCTGCTCACCGAGGAACCGTTGGGTACATACAGGTTCACAATCCGCACGCCGTCCAGCACCGCCGAAATCACGCGCTTTTGGGCATCCCACTCAGCCCCGATCGCATCTCCCAAAATGCCGCCAAAGCCATAGTTCACCTCTTCCAAGGGAGTGCGGCTCACCAAAGCCACACCGTTATAGGATTTTTGGCCATAGATGTAGGTTTGGTAGCCCAACTCGGCAAAGGGCGATCGCGGAAAATCATCATCCACGACCTTCGTTTCTTGCAAACACAGCACATCCACTGGGTTGTCTGTGAGCCAGTTGGTCACATGCTCCAGCCGAGTGCGGACCGAGTTAACATTCCAAGTTGCGACTTTCATCCACCCGTGCGATTGAGAGAACTCTAGCTAGTGTAATACGGCAGTTCGACGGCCTTATCGTTTCAGCCCACCCGGCCAGAGAAACGGATTTCATAGCATCAGGCGCGTTGATGTATAGAAATATCTTGTGGCCGAATATCCCTAGCGGTTGCAGCCGCAGTGGGATATTGGCACAGCAGCCCGCTTACCCAAAGCTAAGCTGGAACTCATCAAACTTGACGACGGCGGAGTCGGGGTCGCGGGTATCGAATCGATAGCTGCTGATGATGCCCGTACCCGTGTCAAAAATGCTGAAAACCGTGATGTCGTTGCTTGCGATGTACGGCAGCGGTTGACCGGCTTCATCCGTGAGGGGGGCCAACGTTGGCACAATCGGCTCCAGCCCACCCGGATCACCAATGGTGGTGTAGTTTTGCAGATTGTAGAACTCAGAGGGTAGGTCGGGCAGATTGCGCGCGTTGCTTCCCCAGGCTGCACCGTAGGTATTGCCAACGTTTGAGGTTTCTAGCAAATCAATGCCTGTGAGTGTGCGAAAGCGGTTCCACACATGGGAGTGGCCATAGAGAACCAGTTGCACATTGGCGGCTTCTAAGAGGGGCATCACATCCCGCAGCAGGTAGTCATCTTCCCTGGGGTAGTCGTAGCGGATTGCGGCGATCGCCCCCGCTCCATTCCGCTCTACTACCCGCACCGGGCTAGTGTAGGGGGGAATCACGTTCTCCCCCAAACTATGCATGGGATGGTGCAGCATCACCACCTTGTAGCGGGCCAGCCGAAACTCGGGGCTGCTGAGTTCTTGCTTGAGCCAGTTGTATTGGGGGCTTCCCTGAGCGATCGCCTCAAACAGGAGTTGCCCGTAGCCCCAAGCTTCGCGGTTATTCTCCTCCCCTTCCGGCTCCCGAAAGCGGCTTTTGTCGCTGGGGTCCAGGCTAGGACGACGCCACAAATTCGTAGCATACAGAGAAAGCAACCGCACATCGCCAAAGGTCACGGCATAGTAGCGCTCGCCACCGTCCAGGCTCTGAGGCAGAGTCAAGATTTCTTCGTAAGTGTCGCTGTTGTAAGAATTGGCCTTGAGGTTCTCCTCACCGTACAGTTGCAGCGCCACCTCTCGGGAAATGGCATCCTCAAACTCTTCATTTAAGCTGCCAAGGCGACCGGAGCGCCCCATCACTTCATGGTTACCCAGCGCGCTAAACAGTGGCGCATGCTGAATAATTTCACCGCCTACATAGCGGGTGCCAGTGGCTGCATCGGGACTCGCCTTCAGCACAAACTCGGCTCGTCCTTGCAGGCAAGGAAAAAAGGCATTGCCCCGATTGTCATCAAACCATTCCGAAGCGCGATCGGGAATGTTGACTAGATCGCCCGCCATCCAAACAGCATCGAGCTGGCCGACGGTTTCTGCGACCTTCTGCAAGTTAGCCGCCGTCATTCCTTTGCTTTGGTGGTCAGATGTGAGCAAGATTTTGAGGGGAGTGCCGGGAGACGGGGCCGGGGCCAGTGTGAAGGTGCGGCTAGTCACCTCACGACCCTGGTCATCTTGGCTCTGCACATGGTAAGGAATGCGCTGATTGGGCGGCAAATTAACAGCCTCGGCTTCATGTCGCCAAATTGGGCGAGGAGTTAGCTGGCGGTAAACCTGGCCGTCTTTCGTTTGACGACCGACCCGGGACTGTTGATCTTCTCGCACGTGGGAGAGTGGAATGCTCGTGGCGATCGCTCGGGACTGGAATCCTTCACCATATTCCAGAACGTGCTCCCGGCCTTCAAACTCGGTAAACCACACCACTCGCACCGACGATGCCGTTGGTAATTGCAAGAATGGGTCAGTCAGTAAGCTTGGTTCAGTTACTGCCCGATTCCCCAGGGCACAACTGCCAATCGCGATCGCCAACACCATCGCCAACAGCCAAAGTCGGCCTCTTAACAGTCGGCCTCTTAAACGACTCACCTGACGGAGCATAACCGACCCCAGCCAACGCAATGAAACGCTTCAGAAATCATGCAAACACGCTACATGGGGCAAGCTTGCATCCATCCTGAGCTGATTGTAGGGTCTAGAGACTCTTCTGCTCGGTATTGTCGCCAACAGCGGCTCCATCCCCTAGCATTCAAACGGCATCAATCATTCAGTTGAGTCGATTGCGCAGCCAGCAACTCTAAAACATGGTGCTGCGACAAATTCACAACGCGGGACAAGACCGGAGCGCTCATTTGTAGGCAGACATCTGCCAGCCCAAACTCGTCCATCAAAACGCTTTGGGCATCGCGCAACAGCCGATCGCGCACAGCCCCATCGGCCACATCTACCACACAATGAGCCAGCAGCATTTCTTGGCCAGGTGCGATCGCCCACAAGCGAAAATTTTCGACCCGCAGGATGCCGTCAAAGCTTTCTAGCCGCGCTTTTACTGCATTCGCATCCAAATAACCAGGCGTTTGCTCTAGCAAAATTCCAAAACTTTGGTGAATTAAAGGCACCGCCCCCGCCACAATCACGGCCGCCACCATCAGGCTGATCACGCTATCGGCCCAGTACCAGCCAAATGCATAGACGGCGATCGCCGCCACAATCACCCCAACCGAGCCAATGGCGTCGGCCACCATGTGCAAAAACGCGCCCTTCAAATTCAAATCCGTATGGCTGTGGCCATGCAACAGCGAAATGTTGATGCCATTTACCACCAAGCCCAGTACGGCCGTCATCAACATGGGCAAGGCCACAATCTCGGTCGCAGGGGCTTGCAGCCGCTCCACCGCTTCCCAGGCAATCCACAGGGCGATCGCCACCAAACCCAGCCCATTCACCAGCGCCGCCACAATCTCAACTCGACGATAGCCAAACGGAGCCTGCTCCGACTTCGGCCAACGGGCAATCCAGGTTGCCAACAGGGCGATCGCCAGAGCCGTACAGTCTGACACCATGTGTCCAGCCTCAGCCAACAGCGCCAAGCTGCCGCTCGACACACTCACCGCCAGCTCAATTGCCGAAAATCCACCAATCAGCCCTAGCGCTATCCATAACAGGCGAGCCTTTTGTAGACTGTTAACCTGAGTGTGCTCTACACAGCGACATTCCACCGAATGAACGAACATACCAACACCACAAGGATGAGTCTACTATCAGCATAATTCCCCGGGGTGGAGCAGGAGCGCCAAACAAGCCGCTTCAGCTCTCCAACCGCTTTCAGCAGGGTTTACTCACCGCTAACTCAAGTGAGGAAGTTTGGATGGTGGGCAATAGGCAAAACCCATCACCCACCATTCAACTCGATAAGCCCTCAATAGGCAGTGACGCAAAAATTACGGCTCAAGTGCCTTGAATTTGTCTTTGGGGATTACACCATGAATTCCCTTCACAATGTCTACCACCTGAGACACTTCAAAATCGATGTCGGCACTGGCATACAGGAAGGCATCGGCCTTGGTGAGCCCGTACTTGTCGTTCATAATCCGAAGATACTCACGCACTGACTTCTTCATGGCTTCGTCGAGGTCGGTATCTAGGCCCACGGCAATCCAGGCATCCTCGGTTTCACCCATGGGTGCAGGCAAGTCCATGTTCTTGTGAACGACCAGTTCAAAGATAGGCGTCAGCGAACATTCGATCGCCGTTAGCGCCACCTCACCATTGCCTTGGGCACAGTGCGGATCGCCCGAGTAGAACAGCGCACCCGGAACCTGCACAGGCAAGTACAAGCTGCTGCCGCGCCCCAGGTATTTAATATCCACGTTGCCACCATACAGCCCTGGAGGTACGGAGTTCACTGCCTCTTCAGGATTGGCAGGCACCACCCCCATCAATCCCATAAAGGGCTTGAGTTCAATTTCCAACTCGGGCAAGCCATTCGAAGGCTTAAAGATACCAATTTCATCCTTGGCATCGATAGGAATTACCTTGGTATAAATTGGCGCACCATTTTCAGGATACTCACCCGGTAGGGCTCCACGATTATGACGATTGGAGATCACGCCATAGGGAGCGCGGTAATCGATATCGATGGTTTTAATTTCTAATACATCGCCGGGCTCAGCCCCTTCTACATAAATGGGGCCAGTTACAACGTGGGGGCCAGGGCCAGATTTTGGCACTTGACCTTTAATCGTGAGCTGGTCTGGCAAAATTTCAGACTCTTTGATACCCGCACCCGTCAAAAAGGCAACGGTATCACCCTGATCGGCCAGGATGCCTTCATGGGAAACCGTTTCCATACGAATGCGATCGCCCGACTTCACCGTCAGGATAGGCGCGCTATCTGGCTTAAATAGCTCTCCCCAGATCACATTCTCAGGAGTTGATTTCACCTCATAAACTTCATGTTCCGCTACGGCAGGAGAAAACCAAGAGGCCCAAACCGTCACCAACAGCAAACAAACCCCAACCCCACTCAACACGGGCCACAGCCGCTTTGGAGAACCAAAGGACTGCGACTTTCTCATACGCTTTAGCAGTTTCATTTTTAGTGATTGATGATGTGTAAAAACGTGAATGACTGAATCAGTGAACAGGTTTTTAAAAAAAACCGTTGTAATATGAGCTACACTTGCCCACCTAAATCAGTAGTCGTTATGAGTATTGATTAAAGATTTTCTTAAGATTATAGGAAGCCAGACATCGGTGACAGAACGCGGCCAAACTCCCGAACCGCAGCCACCGCAAAAAAGCAGCCACCCCGTCGTGTGGAGTGACTGCCTATCGATTAAACATTGCTTGAGCCAAGCTAAATCAATGCATTGAGGATTTAGCTTTTTTCAACGGAGAGAGAGGGATTCGAACCCTCGTTAGAGTTACCCCTAAACAGCATTTCCAGTGCTGCGCCTTCAACCACTCGGCCATCTCTCCAGGGGGGTATGCAGTTGTATCGTGCGACTTCTGATTTAGGCCATGCTGCATGAGCACGTCAATCTGGTCACAAATAATCATCGTATCAGAACTTGCGCCGGAATGAGTGAAATCTCTCCGTTCGATTCATGAGTTTTTCCCAAACGAGCGCTTGCTCAAGCTTGCAAGAGCCCGAGACCCGAAAGAGTGAGGACTTATGCACTTCGTCAAAAAAAACCAGGGGTTGAATAATGTTTAGGGCGCTAAGTGCCCCAAACATTATTCAACTGCGTCAGTCCTGAGAGTGAGCGATCGCCCAAACCATCAACGGCCCCATACCAGGCACAGAAAGCCGTATGATCAAAGCACTGCCCAGTTAATGTTGTTCAACCCAGCATGACCCGTTCCTATACCGTTCGCATCCACAACCGACAAACCAACACAACCCATTCGGTTGTTGTGCCCGAAGATCGCTACATTTTGCACACTGCCGAGCACGACGGAGCTGAGCTGCCGTTTTCGTGCCGGAATGGAGCCTGCACCGCCTGTGCCGTACGAGTATTGTCGGGAGAGCTGTATCAGCCCGAAGCCATGGGTCTGTCGCCAGAGCTGCGGGCCAAAGGTTACGCCCTGCTGTGTGTCAGCTATCCTTTGAGTGACCTGGAAGTGGAAACTCAGGATGAAGATGAAGTATACGAGCAGCAGTTTGGACGCTACTTTGGTCGGGGCAAGGTCAAGCGGGGTCTCCCCCTGGATGAGGAATAGGCGATCGCGCCTCTAACCCAACCCTTCCCCAGTGTTATCTGGCTCCAGTGCGCAGTCGCGCTCTTATTGAGAGCGTGCCATCTATCCTGTCCGTTCAGCAATTTCATTTCCCCTGGCTTTCATGACCACTCCCGATCAGCTCCATATTTTTCTCGATATTGCAACCGAGGCCGCACTCGCAGCTGGCAGCGTGATTTTGCAACATTACGGAAATCTAGAAGCCATTGAAGAAAAGGGGCGATCGGGCAATTTGGTCACCGAAGCCGACCACGCTGCCGAAGCCGAAGTGCTCAGCCGACTGCGGCGACACTTTCCCGAACATGCCATCTTAGCCGAAGAAACCGGAGCCTCGGGGCTCGACTCTAGTGAGTACCTGTGGGCCGTCGATCCTTTAGATGGCACCACCAACTACGCCCATGGGTTTCCTTTTTTTGCGGTATCCATCGGCTTGCTGATCCACGGAGAGCCCCAAGTAGGGGTAATTTACAACCCCTACTACAACGAGCTATTTCGCGCTGCCAAGGGTCTGGGAGCTACCCGCAACCGTCAGCCCATCCACGTCTCCACCACCGCTGATTTAGAACACAGCCTGCTAACCACTGGTTTTGCCTATGATCGCTGCTCCACTCCCGACAATAACTATGCTGAGTTTTGCCATCTCACCCACCTTACCCAAGGGGTACGTCGCGGAGGGGCCGCATCGTTAGATCTAGCCTTTGTAGCCTGTGGCCGGGTTGATGGATTTTGGGAGCGCGGCCTCTCTCCTTGGGATATGGCGGCGGGCATTGTGCTCATTCGAGAAGCAGGCGGACAAGTGACAGCCTATGATGGCAGCCCCTACGACATCAAATCGGGGCGCATTTTGGCAACCAACGGCAAAATCCACCAAGAACTGAGCGCCACACTGCAACAGATTCAACCTTTGTCAGAATTCGCTCAAACCTAACCTCCACAGCGAGGATAAGCGAAGTACACTAGAGGGAACTTGGGCAGGTTGGAAGAGGGTTTGCATGTCGCTAAAGATTGACCAAGGCTTGTTTGGTTTTGAATTTACCGATCATCATGCTGTGCTAGGTGCACCGGTCGATGCCGATGCCAAAGAGATCCGCAAGTACTATCTCAAGCTAGCTAGGCGACTGCATCCCGATAGCTGCGCGAAGGAGAGCGAGGAAGATCGCCAGCGCGCGGCTGAGTTTTTGTCAAAGCTGGTGAACCCGGCCTACGAAATTTTGTCGAATGAAAAGAGCCTGGTTGAGCATCAAGTTTTGCTCAAGCTGAAGGGGCAACAGGCCCTGCGGCAACAAGAAACCGTCGTGCTGACGGGAGAGGTGTCGCGCAAGCTCGCAGAAGAGCGGGGCGAGCTGGATTATGCCTATCGAATGGCTGTCAAAAAGCTGGCAGAAGAGCAGTATCATCACCTCGACAAAACGATAGACGTGACGGGTCAAATCAGCGAGTTGAATTTGGTGTACGTCATGCGGAAGTCTGGCAAGAGCGACTTTTTGTCGCCTAGCCCTGCTGCTCCAACGACTCAGATGCCTGCATCGGGAGAGAACCGCACCACAGCACCTCCTGCCCCCGGACGACCTGCCGCCGCTCCCAAGCCTCCACAAACGAAAGATGCGATTGTGGCAGCGTATATGAGGCGATCGCAAGAGTTTGAAAAGAAAAACGACTTTACCAGCGCCATCAAAGAATTACGAGATGCGCTGCAAATGGCCCCAACCAATGCGACCGTTCACAGCCGTTTGGGATTGATTTATTACAAATCCAAGCAGCTCACCATGGCCAAAATTCATTTCCGTAAGGCGCTAGAGCTAAACCCCGAAGACACTATTGCCCAAGAGGGAATGCGCCGAATTGATGGTGCCGCTGCCAGCGCCCCCGGCCAAAAAGCCGCAGCCAATCCCAAGAAACCCGATGCTAAAGCAGCCAAAACGCCCCCAAAAAATGGTAAGTCTCAAGGTGGTGGTTTGTTTGGTTTGTTTGGTGGGAAAAAGAAATGATTTATCAACCCCCTGTTGGTGCGCGGGATCTGTTTCCGCTGGATGTTGCACAAAAGCGATGGATTGAGGATCGCTTGCAGCAAGTCTTTCACCGCTGGGGGTATCACCGCATCATTACCTCGACGCTTGAGCGCATGGATACGCTGATGGCTGGGGGGGCTGTGCAGCGTTCGACCGTGCTGCAACTGCAAGATGGGCAAAACGAAGAGTTGGGATTGCGTCCGGAACTCACAGCTTCCATCGCCCGTGCAGCAGTTACTCGGATGGCGGGGGCGACCTTGCCGCTGCGCCTATATTACACGTCGAATGTGTTTCGACGGTTGGGCAGTAGCGCTTTTGATCGGCAGCAGGAGTTCTTTCAAGCGGGAATTGAACTATTGGGTGCAGGGGGCGTTGCGGCAGATGCTGAGGTGCTGCTTCTGGTAGCCGATTGCTTGAAGACCCTCCATTTGCAGAATTGTCATTTAGTTTTAGCTGAAGCCGGACTGACCCGATCGCTCTTTTCTAGCTTCCCTGAGTCGATTCGGGATGAGGTACGGGGGGCGATCGCCCGGTTAGATCGCATTGGCTTAGAATCGCTGCCCTTGTCGGACGAGTTGCGCGATCGCGCCTTGCTGCTGCTAGATTTGCGGGGTCGGCCTCAAGATGTGTTGCAGCGAGTCACCAGTCTCGACCTCACGCCACAGCAGCAAAGCATTGTTCATAATCTCAAAGCATTGATCGACCTGTTGCAGGAAAGCCTTGCTCAGGCGGGAACCTCGTCGCCAACGTTGGTATTGGATCTAAGCTTGATCCAAACCTTTGACTATTACACGGGAATTGTCTTTGAAATTGTGAGCGATCGCGCCTCGGGTCGGCGGGTGCTGGGACAGGGTGGACGCTACGACCAACTGTTAGGGCTTTACCACCCCCAAGGCAAGGCGTCGCCCGGTGTTGGCTTTGTGTTCAATATCGAAGATTTGCACCAAACGCTACTACCTAGCGGCCATCTACCAACGCAAACTCCCAGTGCCGACTGGTTGGTAGTACCGCGATCGCCCCAGGCCTATGCTGCAGCCTTTGCCCATGCTCAAACGATTCGTACCTCCACCAGCCTGGTACGGGTTGAGCTAGAGCTTGGCGTTCAGCAAACACCCGACACCATTCGAGACTATGCGCGCGATCGCGGCATTCCTCAACTGGCCTGGGTGGATGTGGATGGAACCGTTAGTGTAGAAGCGATCGGCTCCTAACTTAATTCTTGTTACTGCTGCTGATTGCTGAGCAGCAGCCTAGATGGAAGAAGAGACCCTAGAACAGCAGGGTCTCTTTGCTTTTTACCTGATAACGCCAGTTGCGGTTCATGGCTTAGCGTTCAGGGATTGTTGGACCTCACATGGCGATCGCACCAAGAGACGCTAGAACCCCCATGAACGGCGAGAACCCACATCCAAATGCACAATGTGCTTGCGATTGCCGGGGTAAATGCCGATGCCACCTGGCCACCAGCTCATAACAGCATTTGCAACCTGACGACCGCTCATACCCGCCACAACCAAATCTGCCGCCTTGCCGCCTAGGTGCTGGCTGTTGCGCACACCTCCTGCACGTCGATTAAACGGCTCAGGTCGATACCAAGAGGTTACCTTAAAGGGGCATCCCAACTGCTCACGCGCACGCTGGAGCGGTTGGGCCAGCGCAACAATGTTCTCAACTTCCTGGACGGTTTTGGGAATACGGCTACCGCCATGGGTGGCCTCCGCCCAGCTAAAGCTACCTCCCGGAATGATCGGTTCACACAAAAAGACCTTGCCTTTGCCCGGTAGCGTTATGGTTGGGCCACTGTAGGCAGGTGGTTTACTAGATGCAGGAGGCTGCTCCACCCGTCCTGCAGCCACCGGTTGAGGCACAGCCACTGGTTGAGGCATCGGTTGGGGAGCCGCCGCTGGCCTTGGAGCCGAGATCGGCGCAACCAGCGGATCAACATCCGGCAGGGGATACACCACGGCATTGTCAAACTCAACTTGAGCATGAAACTTGTATACGTACCACGTACTCAATCCGCGAATGTAGTCCTCAGGCTGATTAATGGCAAAGCGAATGTGATCGTTAAAGCTGCCTGCCACATCAGAATAGGCATAGGAATGCAGGTCAAAGGTAGTGCCAACAGAAACTTCAGCCATTTCCTCAGGCGATAGTTCCGAGGCAAAGACCGGCCGCCGCTTAAGGATGGTAGGGTGCGTAATTCTGAGAATTTGAACCGCAGATTGCTCTTCTAGGGGATAAACGATCGCACCGTCAAACACGACTTCTGCAGAGCGATTAAACACAAACCATGTGTTGAAACCGTTGATAGCCTGCTCTTTGAGGGCAAATTTGATGTGTTCGTCAAAATCGCCAGAAGAATCAGCCCATGCGTAGGAAGCAATCTCGTATTCTGTCCCAGCTTTGACCGGGTATTTTTCATGCTCGGGCAAGTGCCCCAAATGCTCTGGACGCCGCTTAAGGAACGAATCACGCGTAAACCGCAGTATCTGTTTGGTCATAAACGCACCCTGGAAATGACTTAGAGTTCTTGAAGTGTAGAAAAAGACGGTATTCCTTAAATCGCACAGGAACAAAAAGTCTTTAAGCTATACAAACATAAAAAACATCGTCCGAATGGAGTGTTGGTTTAACTTCACAAGATTGTTTGAATTATTTTTGGCATTGGGTGCGATCGCTCTCTGCCATTACCCTCATGGCGCAGATGAGTCATGGGCTTTTTGGGAAAACCGTTGCCCAGCCGAGTTTCGAAAATCTGCAGTACACCCCTAGCCCTGGCTTGGCATTGCCTCACAGTTAGAGCCAGTGGGTCGTTGAGCAAAGCGATCTTGAATCCAGCCCACCGTCACAATGCCAGACTCATTTCGCGCATCGTGGCCCACCCCAGGCAGGCGAACCAACTCAACATCTTCTCCAGCGGCACAGCGGCGCGCAACCTCCGCCTCGCTTAGCTCCAGCGGAATCAGCGGATCTGCCGTGCCATGGGTAATCAACAGCGGCACCGGAATGGGATCGCGTGGCGTGTTTTGATCAATAATGGTGCGCCATGGCTCAGTCGCCATTAAATCAACGCTCAAATACTCCGATGGCTTGAGCAACGTGCCCAGCGTTAAAAATGCGGCAGGCGTAGACACACAGGTCGTCGCCATTCGCTCAAACTGCTGCCGATGCTCTGGTCGGATGATGTCGTCTAGATTGGCATTGGGATAGGTGTGGCTCCAGGCATACAGCGCTTCTCCAATAAACACACCACCACCCTGGTCATCGGTTTTGGCTTCGATAATGCCAGCTAAGTTAATGGCCGGAGCCGCCGCCGCTGCCGCCACCAAGGTTAGCTCTGGAGCATAGGTCGCAGCCGACTGTGCTGCCCACATGGCCGCCTGTCCCCCCTGCGAGGCACCCCACACCACAAAGCGATCGCCCGCATTTACCCCCAACTGCTGCGCTGCCCGCACAGAATCGAGGATGGAGTGAGCTGACACACTGCCGACTAAATAGGGGTGAATGCCGGGTGTTCCCAAACCGGGATAATCGGTTGCCACAACAACAAAGCCCTGCTGCACCATCAAATCCACAACCGGCGTTTGCTTGTAGGGGTCTGCGGTGTGGCTCACTCCGCACTCTGGCAACACGCCAATGGTGCCGTGCGCCCATGCCACCACCGGAAGCGGTGAGTTACCTGCATCTTTGGGCGCGACGACCGTACCCGTAACGGCGATCGGCTGACCATTCATGCCAGTAGAAAGGTACATAATGCGCCACGCTACGGCTCCTTCGGGCAGATCTGCCAGGAGAGGCTCTTGGCGCAGAATCGTGCCCGGAGTGCCTGCTGGCAACAGGTTTGGTGGCGTATAAAACGCAGAGGGAGCAATCGGGGTGATGGCGCGTTGAAAGCGCCAGTACAAAAATCCCAACCCAGCCAGCAATATGAGCCCGCTGAACACCAGACCGCGATGCCACGGCTTCAAACGATTCCAGCGCTCTTTGATCTGCATAACTCTGCTTTTTATTAGGGACAGGACTTACGCAAGCCCACTAAATTAAGAGGGTTCGTGTTGTGGTGGCGTGCTTCCACACCACCACAACACAAATGCGTAAGTCCAAAGAGCATAAAAAATTAATCGGATGCTATCACATTCCTGATTAGGCAGGGGTTTATCCATGCAGGGCTAACATTTTGGTCCGCTCTGGGCTCGCTGAAGCAAATGGCGCGATCGCCCTCCGATTGAGTCAAACATAGCTCGAATGATGTTGCTTAGAACTCTTCTTTGAAAACGTGGGTTAATGCAGCTAGATTTAGGATCAAGACCGTATGTGAATGTTTCTGGATGAGACCTGATATTGTGCCGCCAGGTCATAGATAAGGGAATTATTGTCAGACTGCTAGCAAGCGCTCCCATGCTTGATTGATTTATTGAACTAATGAACAGCTCAGGATCCAGTTCACAACCACGCATCTATCGCCATCTACCTATACTCAGGGACAAAAAGGAAATTGAGAGGATATTGCGTTGTGGATCGATAGAGGATCTTTTAATCTTGCCATTAGCATTGGGCGAGAATTTTCCAGATTGGAAATATGCCCAAGATGTACGTTTGCGTTTAGCTGAACATTCAAGTGATAAGGTACGGGCTAATGCTTGCTTAGGTCTTGCATACATTGCACGTACAAAGCAGCGACTAGAGAAGCACCTTTTTAAACCGATTCTTTTACGTGAACTTCGTTGTCAAACTGAATTTCGCTGGCGAATAGAAGATGCAATCACAGCGATTAATCGTCATTTAGCATGGCGCTTAGCACATCAGCAAAAGAAAAATAAATAGGTTATTAAAAGAGATCGTCCTACAACTCTGCATCGGAACGTGGAACTAGATCGCTCAGTTATGGTGCAGGGATTGATGCTGCCGCTCAAAGGGGGTCATAGAGACACCAAAAATCAAGGGAATCACAAGCAAGATAGCTTTGATCCTGATAGTTTTTTATAGTGAATGAAGGGTCAAATTTGACTCTTGCTGGACTTAACGCAAGTCCTGTCGTCATTGTTGATGTATTTGAGAGAAAGAGAACACTGTGCCGCACACCATTGTTACCAACACCTGTGAAGGAGTTGCCGATTGCGTCGATGCTTGCCCTGTGGCGTGCATTCATCCTGGCCCTGAGAAAAATACCAAGGGCACGGATTGGTATTGGATTGATTTTTCGACCTGTATTGACTGTGGCATTTGTCTCCAGGTTTGCCCAGTCGAAGGGGCCATTGTGCCCGAAGAACGGCCTGACCTGCAAGAAACCCCGCAGTAAAGCGGCTGTGGCGATCGCACCAATCAAGCCGCACTGATGCAACGCGCCCAATCCAAAGACCCCGCACTATGTGCGGGGTCTTTAGGTTCAGGATAAGTTTGTTGGAGTGCAAGGACTATTGGGGTTAATCGCTAAGGCACATTGACCGGGATCAGCGCATTTTCCGGCAGGTAGCTAACGTAGCGGCTGTCTTCCGCCAAAATCACCACCAGCCGTAGCGACCAGTCGGGACCAATTTCCCGCAGATCTCCCCAAGGAATGGCAACCTCCAGGCAAGTATCAAACCCAACTTGCGCTTTGGTATGGCAGGAGTGCCACTGGAAATACTCGCCTGCTTCTTGCAACCAGCGATCGCCCGTGGTCAAGTTGATCCCCAAATGATGGTGGAAGTGATAGTTCATGGGGGCTTCGTCGGGCAGCTCCGCAATCGGAGCCGGACTGTTGTGCATCGTGCGATCGGGGTAGAACCATAGCAAATGCAGCTCTGGAGGAATATCAATACCGGGGCGCGTGCCGCTGGCAAAATCCACCCGCAAATACAAATTCAAGTGATCCACTCCGTACCAGAGGCGCTGTACCTTGCTGCTGCGGTGCATGGTGCCCCGCGCGCCGCCGACCTCAATCCGGCCCGCTTTATCCCAATCCTGCTCATCCGCTCGCCCATCAATCATGGGGTGGATAAAGCTGGTGGGGGCATGGTCCCAATGGCGGGTATGGTCTTCCACGGGACGGCGCACCTCCGGTGGGATCGGCTCATTGAGCGCGGTGTAGATGGCGGCCAGGTGCTCTCGAAAGAGTTGATCAAACATGGCATCCTGGTTGGAGCTGTGGCCTTCACCAAACCACCAGAACCAGTCCGAACCTTCAGCCGCGTAGAGCGCTTCCCAGGCTTCGGGGTTGGCCTCTTCGGTGGCTTCGGGATGGTTGGCCAGGGTGATGCGAGCTTGGGTGAGCAAATCCCAGGCTCGGTTTTTGGCGGGATCGCCAATCCAGGTGGTGAAGCTGCCATCCACCCAGGAGCCGCTGTGCAGGCTCTCGGCAGGAATGGTGGCCGTGGGTGGAAATTGATCGAGAAACTCCGACACGGTGACGAGCTGAATGCCGTCGTGCTTGCTGAGCTGGCCGTACAGGTTTTCCAAAAAGGGCACGCCATCGCGCTGATAGTATTCCCAGCAGTTCTCGCCATCCAGGGCAATGGTGACCAGCCACGGATGTTCCAAAGTGCTGGAACCTTCAGCCTGGTGAGAAACGAGTTTGTGAGCGATCGCCTCTAAATGGCCCACCAAATCTGCTGCCGCTTCTTCCGGCTGCATCATGCCGTAGGTGAAACCAATCAGATCGGAAAGGCGGTGATCCCGAAAGACAATCGCCAAATCGCCGTGGGGCGTTTCCAGGCGATAGGGGCGATACATTAGCTCCGGTTCTTGCACATTTCCCGATCCATCGCGATGGAAGAAGTGCTTGAGCGTCCAGCCCAGTACCGCCTCATCGGAAATGATCCAGCTGAATCCTTGCGCGGCAATATAGGGCAAGATGCTGGGGCTGACAGACTGCTCTGATGGCCACAATCCCCGAGGTTCACAGCCAAAGCGATCGCGGTACAGGTCTTTCGCTTTTTGCAAGTGGCGAGGCAGATCTTCCGACCATTGGAAGCGGTGCTGGGGCAACGCCATGTTGGGGACGGCCACCCGACCCGCATCGGTATCAGCCAACAAAGGCAAAATCGGGTGGGTGTAGGGCGTCGTCGTCACTTCTAGCTGGCCCGACTCCTGCATTTTGCGGTGCTGCGGCACAATGCGGCTCATGATCTCCCGCTGCTTGGAGTAAATGCGCTGGCGATCGCTCAGGCTAAAGTTGCGGTCCTGCTTGAGCCAACCTGCAATGTCGGAATCATCCCAAAACAGTGGATCAAACCAAGCCAAGTTGTGCCACGCTAGCAGGTCGCTAAAATCTTGTGGGCTCCAGTGATCAATGCACCAATCCCAACCTTTGTCTTGCCGCTGGTGAAATAGCTCAGAATACCGAGGATGGGGATCCACCAATGTGTGGTGATTGCCATCAAAAAAGTGCTCGACAATAAAGCGTCGATCTTCTTCGCTTAACTCGTCGGTGGAAGACAGCGCCAGCGTCAAGTACGGATCAAACGCGGTGCCTTCTACATAATCCTCAATTTGCATGATCAGCGAGGGAACCAAGTTCACCGTTTGATGCAGCTTGGGATATTTTTCGAGCAACAGCACTAAATCGAGATAGTCCTTAGTGCCGTGCAGCCTCACCCAAGGCAAGCGATATTGCCCCGCTGTGCGACTTTTGTACAACGGTTGGTGCTGGTGCCAAACAAAGGCAACGTAGAGCGGATGAGTCATAGGTTATGTAGAGGAGCGACCCGATGATAGAGGAACAAAATCAGGGGTATAGCATCCTAAACCAAGACAGCTTGATGACGGATGCCCCAAATGCCAAACAGCGGGGAACGCGATCGCATTCCCCGCTTTCGAGTCTATCAGCCCGTTTACCCGAGCGGATCTTCAGAAGGGGTTAGAGAACCTGTTCCACTTCAGCAATTTCGGGAATGCGCTCACGCAAACGGCGCTCAATGCCCATGCGCAACGTCATGGTGGAGCTAGGGCAAGAACCACAAGCGCCTTGGAGCCGAAGCTTTACCACAGGCCCATCTAGCTCGACCAATTCGACGTTGCCACCATCCGAAATGAGGTAAGGGCGCAACTCATCTAAAACAGATTCAACGTTTGTAGGTGTAAGTTCCAGTGTTGACATAGGGGTACCTAGCGCGATCGCAATTCGCAATACATCTATTGTAAGAGATCGAACGATGAAACCATGGGAGGGGATAATTGGACACCGCCAACCCTTGCCATTGAATCTGTACGATGCTCTTTACACTGCTCTTAAACTGTGGCTGGTTGCAGCAGAGCAATGTTGGAGAAATTGAAGTCGTTCACATGGTTTTTACCATGGAACTCGGTGGTGATGGTGCGCTGAGTCAACACGTAGTAGTCGCCCACTTTGGTGTATTGATCGTCAAATTGGCTCACGCCACCCTTTTGCTCGCCCGTGGTGGGGTCGTGGTACACCGAGTCGTAGGTGTGGGAGAGGTAGCCCTCAGGGGTGTCGTGGGTGGTGAAGGTATTGATGGTGACAACCACGCCATGAATGTGACGGTGCACAAGAACCACTTTATTATCGCGAACTTTGTAGCGATCGCCCGTAGACTTGCCTTCAACAATAATTTCCACGGCCCCCGTTTCGTCGGTTTCGCCAAGGGCAAACTGGTTGTTGGCATGGGTCGCTTCAAACTCGCGGCGGACCCGGTGAATGGCAATTTCCCAAGCTTGCTCGGCGATCGCCTTTTTGGCAGCTTCGTCTTCTACGTCCATCACTTCGGCTTTCAGGTCGGGGTTCACGCGCACCTTGCCCGTGTGCACCTTGCCGTCCATCGTCAGCGTCACATCAGCGGTATAGCCCGGAAAGTTGGAATCCCAGGTGTAGCGATTTTCGTAAGCCGCCCGCATCAGCACCCGTGCATCCGTCGTAACGGCTCCAGTTGTTCCTGTCATGCTTAAACCTCCTGTTGTCCTTTCACAGTGTAACGAGTCACGGTAGAGCATGGATGCCTAGGTCTTGTTTCTAGGTCTTGTTTCAATGTGTGGTTGATGGTTGTGGAAGGGTTCGATGCACCCTTCCACAACCACCAACCCACGTCTAGGACATCACCGATGTCTTCTTGCCCTTCAGCGGCTCAGAGAAGCCACCCAAACCATAAAGCCAATAGAAGTCGTGAATCCGGCCAAAACGAGCAGTAGCCGCTTACCCAAACCCACCGCACGCTTGGTAAGCGCCAACAGACTGAGGATTAAAGACAGCAAGACTCCTAACTCAATCAAAAGATTGCGATAGAGAAAATAGTTGGTGAACTGAATGCGCCCAGCACTAGGCAACAGCCCAAACGGCAGCCGAAAGGTTTGGGTGCTGAACGGGTACAGCACTGGCAGCGGAAACACCCCCGTCAGCAAATCCAACACCAAATGAGAAAGGCCAACCCCAACAACTTGCACACTCTGCCATTTGTGCGGTGTTCCTCGTTTGCCCAATAGCCAAAGCACCAGCACAGTGCAACCCGGTATCAGCAAAGCGAATAACAACGAATGGGTTGTTCTAATCCGCTGGTTTGCCTGCTCCAGGATGAGAGCGGGGACGAGGTAGTCAACATCGGGAAGGGATGCGACCACCAGCAGCCAGGTTGCCCAACGCCAGCTGAGGTGGGTTTGCCTTGGTGAAGGGCTAGCCTGCATGCGTTGAGTGATGGCATAGGTTGCCAGCCCTGCCAAACTGTGTCCCACAAACGATGACACCTACTTCACCAATTCGGTGTTGATTTCGTTGACGACACGACGCTTGAGTTCAACCGATTCTTCGCGAGGCAGCAGGTCAAACACTTCGCGCAGCACATCGTCCATCCGTTCGTAGGGAATATTGCCCACTTCGTTGAACAGAATCGTATTGTCTTTGTCGAAGATGATGGTTTGCGGCACTTGTCCCGAATAGTAGTAACCTGGCTCAGTGGAATCGTACTGGTCTTTTACCGGCAAGGAATCGACCCGAATCGGCAAAATATCCACCACTTTGCCATAGTAGGCTTCGACCGTAGACAGCACTGCCGAAAACTGCTTACAGTCGCTGCTGTCATCCACATAAAAGCTGAGGACGGTGGGATAGTTTGTGCGCTGAAAGGCTTGAGCCAGGGTCACTTTGGGGGGAACAAGGTAGCCGTTTCCAGCATAGAGAGGAAAGATGTCGCCATCGTAGTGATCGTCGGTCAGGCTGGCCATGGCAGGGTTGGCCCAGCCCAGTACCAACAGCAGCGCGATCGCTCCTGTCCACACCCACCGTTGCCATTGAACCCACAGTTTGCTAAATCCGCTCATTCGAAGTCGTGTTGTCGCACATAACGCTATGTCTCATTCTGTAACATTTGCGGCACTACTGAACGGGCGACCGCAGAATCCATTTGCAAACCCGTAGAAGCCCCAAATACACCAAAACTTACGCAGTTGAATGATTTTTGGGGCGCTAAGCGCCCCAAAAATCATTCAACCCTCTGGTTTTTCGGATGAAGTGCGTAAGGCCTATGCACAACGGGACAGAATCCTTAATCAGAACTCTGTCCCATCTCGAATTGGTTGAACGGTTGGGCGTATAGAGCGAGATCGCCCTAAACCGCCTCTAGAACGGAATATCGTCGTAGTCTACAGCGGCAGGAGCCGGGGCAGCGGGCTTGCTTTTGGCCGGGGCTTTGGCGGCGGGGGCAGCGGCTTTGGCGGCGGGCGCACTGGCGGCGGGGGTGGCCGACGGTTGAGTGCTGGTGATTTCGCCAGCACCCACTTTGTGAACACGCGAGGCAGTCATTTCGGCACGCTTTTCTTTAAAGCCGTTGGGGTTATCAAACGACACCATGCCCAATCGCCCCTCTAAAAGGACGCGATCGCCTGCATGAAAGTTTTCCTGAATTTCTTGAGCCAAGTTGCCCCAGCCCACAACCTTGAGCTTGGATGGTGGATCATCTTCCCGAATGCCAGAAAACTGCACCAACATTTCGGTAATGGGCAACTGATTATCGGAGGTGTAGCGCAGCTGCGGTTCTTCAATAATGTCGGCCATTACAATAAATTGGTTCATCGCTGCACACTCCTGTTGATGATGCAAATGAATGGCGCAAAGAGGGTTTTGGTTCGCCCGTACTATACGCCTATGGTAACAAATCTCCGCTGACCACGTTGGGGTAAAAGCATACTCAACTCTAGCGCAAAGCTTTGATCCCCATAAAAGACTTTCACTCCTTTTATTCGCCGCTTTTCAGCGTTGTCTATTCCACGTGATGTAAAGCAGGATGATGGAGATGTAACAGTTCATCCAGCCGAAATCCCTCTCACAAAGGATCTCTGAATTGGAATTGATCCAAAGGTTGAACTCGTTTGAAATTATGTTTCAGAAATCGCTTAGGGATTGCAAATTGCAACAAGTTCGCAATCGTTGCAAACAATCCATCGAAGTTGGTAAAACCAAGTGCGATCGCCCAAACCCTTTGCTACAAGGGCAATTGAGCCGATGTAACAGGGTATGAAGTAACGTTTAATGTCATCAGTCATGAGCCTTTGCTTCGGTCTGTTAGGCTACAAAGTAATTCGGCAGTGATATGACTTCGACGTATGGCTGCTTGTATGCTGCGAGTACGGGTTTCGGTTCGAGATCAGGAATTTTTAAGCCAGATCGCAAATGAGTTCGCAGGTTGCTGCGAATAGCTAGGCAATTGCAGTGCGCCCTAGCGTTTGTTCCTTGGTGTTTCAGGTTGAGTGGTCAAGCCATGAATAAGTTTTGCTTTGAATGGATTCAAGAATGGTGCGAAGAGAATGGCTGGACAGATCCCTTCCAGGAAAGTAAGCAGTATTGGGCATTTCCTCCCTTTGCGGTAATGCCATTGCCCATTCCCAACGAAGCGCTAGAAGTGATTAAGCTGGAGCGCGGCCTCACTAGCCACGAAAAGTATTGGAATATGGCCGCTTGGTCGGTGTCGGTTTGCTCTGCGGCAGCCAGTGTTTATGCCCATTCGCCCATGCCTATCATGATCGCTTTTGCGTTCTGTGCGTTTGTGTTTGGCATGATGGATGAGTAGGTTTGCGCGATCGCCCTATAGATAACCAAAACAAACGTTCAACCTTAGATACCTTTTTTTAACCAACACCATGAAGCCGCTTTGGTTTGCCTGAGGTCAGCCAAAGCGGCTATTCTGTAGGTTTCCAAATTTAGCGGTTAGCGGTTTAGTTTATGTCTTCTCCGGTGATTGGCATCATTATGGGCAGCGATTCGGACTTGCCAACCATGCAGGGAGCGATCGCCATTTGCGAACAGTTTGGTGTGCCCTGCGAAGTGGCGATCGTTTCGGCCCATCGCACTCCCGAACGCATGGTGGATTATGCCAAAACTGCCCACCAGCGCGGCATTCAAGTCATTATTGCCGGGGCAGGTGGCGCAGCGCATTTGCCCGGAATGGTCGCCTCGCTCACGCCCTTGCCTGTGATTGGCGTTCCCGTCCTCACAAAAGCGCTACAGGGCGTAGATTCGCTGTACTCCATTGTGCAAATGCCTGCCGGAATTCCGGTTGCAACGGTGGCGATCGGCAATGCTCAAAATGCCGGATTGCTGGCCATCCGCATTCTGGCTAGCCATGATCCCGAGTTGCAAGCCAAAGTTTTGGCCTATGCCCAAGGATTGAATGACATGGTGATGGGCAAACAGCAGAAGTTAGAGGACATGGGATACCGGGACTATTTGCAGCAGATGGGGTAGGAGTAGGGAATCGGGAGTAGGGGGTAGGGAATCGGGAGTAAAGAGTTAGAGGTTGGGTTCGGTGAGGGTCTCAAATCCGCCGACTTCCGACAAAATGTAGAGCGGACGACCTCGGGTTTCTTCGTAAATGCGGGCAATGTATTCGCCCAAGATACCGATGCAAATGAGCTGTACGGCGCCAATGAAGAACACCGCAACGGCGATCGCCGCAAACCCTGTCAGAGGCGAATTCACTTCAAAAAATCGCCAGTAAATCACCAAAACCGCCATAATGAGGGCGATCGCAGCAGCCATCAATCCCAAATAGGTCGAGAGCCGCAGCGGCACCGTGGAAAATGAGACCAGCCCGTTGATAGCCAAGCGCAACGACTTGCGAAACGTGTATTTGACCGGGCCAGCATAGCGGGGATCGCGCTCAAACGGAACCGCTGTTTGCCGAAAGCCTACCCAGGCCCGTAGCCCACGAATGTAGCGATTGCGCTCGGGCATGGCATTGAGCACTCGTACCACGGATCGATCCATCAGGCAGTAGTCGCCCGTATCGGTGGGAATATCCACATCGGCAAGGCTGCGCAGCACCCGATAGTAGCCAAAGGCAAACAGCCGCTTCAGCCAGCCTTCTTGCTGCCGCCGCACCCGCTGGGCGTACACCACGTGGTACCCCAGTCGCCACTGTTCCACTAAGTCCAAAATCAGCTCGGGTGGGTCTTGCAGGTCGGCATCCATCACCACCACGGCTTCGCCTCGCGCCAAGTTCATGCCTGCGGTGACAGCAATTTGGTGGCCAAAGTTGCGCGCCAAGCTGAGATAGCACACGCGGCGATCGCGCTCATGCAGTTCCCGCATCAGGGCAAGGGAGCGATCGCGACTGCCATCATTTACCAAAATTAGCTCCGATGGGCCATCCAGCATATCTAAAACGGCACTCACTCGCCGATATAGCTCAGGAATGGTGTCCTCTTCGTTATAGATTGGCACCACAATCGAAAACCGTGGAGAACACTGCGGCTCTACCATTAGGCACCCCGAAAAAACACGCTTAAGTTTGGTAGGACTTACGCAAGTCCACCAAATCTGGTGTGTTTGTGTTGTGTGTGGGGTGCTTTGTACCCCACACACAACACAAGTGCGTAAGTCCTGTTTGGGATAAATATCCTAAACCATCCTGGAGAGCGATCGCCTAGTCCATGGGGTAGTTCCTGATCCCCAACTCAGCAGAAAGCACGGCCTAGGCTCTAACACGAGGTTGAAGTAATGGGGCTGAACCAGAGCGCTATCGACAGTTGAGGGAGTCAAACACTTGATTGGCGCGATCGCGCGCCCCATCTCCCGCCGTCGTTAGCGACACAAAAAACACATCAGCCTCGTACTCCACCACCGTTTGCATGTTCACGGCAGCGCGCACCGTTTCTCCAGGGGCTGCGTTGGTGTCGGTTTGCTCTCCATCTGCAACCAATACCGTTACCGCTTGTCCACAGAGCTGACGCGACTCTTCTTGCTGAGCCGTCACCCGAAACGTGGTACCCGGCACTTCTGCCTCACCCTCAAATGAGCGCTGCATTTCATTGATATCGACCTGGCCGGCATAGCCCGCCATCTTGCCAACAAACAGCGACGTATCGGCAGGTTTTTGGGCACTGGCGACTCCGGCCATTTGCATCGGCCCAAGGCCAATGGCTACCACACCCACCGCGCCCCCGGGGATCTCGTAGTCCATCATTTCGGAAGCTTTGGTGGCGGCCGACTCAGGATCCACTGCAAGCGTGAGATAGCGCTGTGCAAAGAATGCCAAAGCAGCGATCGCCCCAATCATGACAAGCGCAACTCCTCCACAGCCAAACGCAACCCATTTCCAGGTATTGCCCGAAGGGGGTGGAGTTGGAGAAGCCGTCATGTCCAATGCTCCTAGCCGAGTCAGTTTGTAAATTGCTAATCGTTCAAAATTTGAGGAACACGAAAATATTCGCCATCGCGATCGGGTGCGCCGTCCAAAATTTGCTCTCGGTTGGGGTCGGGCTGGAGCGCATCGGGTCGGGTGACATTCACCATATCAATGGCGCGGGTCGTTGGCTCTACCTCACTCGTATCGAGCTGGCTCAGCTGCTCAAAGTAATCCAAAATGCTGCTGAGCTGGGTGGTGAACTGCTCTTCTTCGGTAGGAGTCAGTGCCAAACGGGCAAGATGAGCAACTTTGTGAACTTGTTCGCGATCGATAGACATAGAGGGAGGAAGTAGAGGTTAGGGATTAGGAGTTAGGGACTAGGAGCAAGAATGGGGAGTCGGGAATGGGGAGTCGGGGGAGGAGAGAGAGGCTGGTGGGCGATGCCCACCTTTGGGGTTTTGGGAAACCAGAGATGGTTTTGGGAAACCGGAGACTCCGGAAGCTTGGGTTGGTAGCCCAAAAACGCGTTAGAAGAAAATGTCGGCTTTGGAGCGGCCTGTGGTTTTGAGCCAGTTTTGGGCTTCGATGTAGTTGTTGGGGGCAAGGCGAATTGCCCGCTGCCAATATTCGGCAGCCTTGTCGTAGTAATCATCGGCAGTGGCGCGATCGTTTTCAGCTTCGGCTCGCTCGCCCAGGTAATGGTTAATCACCGCAATATTGTTGAGCGCTTGAGGCATACGAGGATTGAGCTCTAGCGCTTCTTGATATTTTTCTAAGGCTTTGTCGTGTTCGCCGTTGCTGGCGTAGATCAGCCCCATATTGTACAAAATAAAGCTGCGATCGTAGGGATCATCCTCTAGAGTTAGCGCTTCTTCGTAGTTGGCCATGGCTTCGGCATACTCACCATCGGCCTGGGCAGACATTCCATCCCGGTAGTAAGCAAACGCTTCTTTGGCGCGCTGCTTGGTGGGCATGATCTTCAAAATGATGTCGGCCATGACCGTAAAAGACTTGTCGATAAAGTTATCGTTGCGCTGCGATCTTGGCATAGAGCAAGGGGAGGATAAAGGACCGTTTTTATAAAGGGTGGTTGCGCCTAGAACAGGCAGTCATCAAGGCCAATCATTACCAATTGGTGTTGACAATCTTAAAGCTACTTTAGCGTCGTTTGGGTGCGATTCTCCAAGATTGGGAAAGACCGTTGCTGGATCGTTACATCTGCTAAACCGACCTTTGCTAAGCCGATTGAGAATGAGTTGATTTAGGAAACGGCATCGTCAATTATGCTGGTCAGGCAGAGGGGCGATCGCAACGAGTGTGTGACATCTATCACATCATTCTGCTTGGGCAATCACGGATACAGGGGCGATCGCATCACGCCAGGTTGCCCGTAATATCACGCAGTGTAGCCCTGCCAAATCACCCGACAAATTGGGCTACTCCTCGATACTAAATCTAGTCGCGGAGTTCCTGAATCGTTATGAACCAATTAGGTTTGTTAGTGTCGTCGTCTCAGTCCATCCAGCGTGGGGTTGATCCAACCGAATCTCGTCAACCTGGATCTCATCACACCGAATTTCGCCCAGCGAGTGTTCACTCTGCTGCTAAGAATGGTGTCAGTGCCGAATCGCACGTGAAACAGCCCATGCCTACCCTGCTGGATAATGTTGTCGTTTTCCCCGATGGGTCGGTCATGTGGGTTGCCGCTGAGGCCGCAGTTCCCCATGAGGCGGCAGCCGAGCGATCGCAGGTTGAGGTGGGTGCAGGCTGTTGCTGTCAATCGGCGCGATCGCACCATTCCTTTCTCGAAAAAGTGGCGATCGCCCTATTGCTATCGCTTGTGGGCTATCTGTTGCCCCTGTTGCGCTTCCCACCTCAAAACGCCCAGGCTCTTTGCCAGACAACACCCCAAAGTTCTGTTCGGTGATTCTCTCTAAAATTACGTTGTCGATTTCCCTCGAATGTCCCTAGATTGGAAAGGAGATTGGGAAACTTAGATACGCTGCGAACGAGGCAAAGTCATGACGCCAAATCCCGAAATTATGCGGGCTGTCGAAGCACTCCAATATCGAGTTACCGCCGGAGACGTGGCCGCCAAAGTTGGGCTGGATATCAAGCTTGCTGAGCAGGGCTTGCTGGCGCTCGCCTCCGAAGCTGGGGGCCACATGCAAGTTGCCGAATCTGGCGATGTCGCTTTTGTGTTTCCCCGTCAGTTTCGTTCAATTTTGCAAAGCAAGTATGTTCGGCTACGGTTGCAAGCTTGGTGGAATCAGGTTTGGCGCGTTTTGTTTTACATAATCCGCATCTCCTTTGGGATTGCGCTGGTGGCCTCGCTGATTTTGATTGTGCTGGCCATTCTTGCTATCTACATTGCGCTGATGACAGCCAATCGAGATGGGGATAACGACAGCATTGGCGATCGCAACGGCGGCATCCTATTCTTGCCACGCCTCTGGTTTGGCATGGATTGGTACTACATTTTCTTGCCCGACTACTCGCCCCGACGCTACAAGCCGGGAGCCGGGGGCAAAGATGGCGAGCTGAGTTTCTTAGAGTCTGTGTTCTCTTTCCTATTTGGGGATGGCAATCCCAATGCAGACCTGGATGAACGCCGCTGGGGGGCGATCGCCACCGTCATCCGCAACAACCGAGGAGCCGTGGTTGCCGAGCAAATTGCACCCTATTTGGATATCGCAGACGGCAGTACCAGCCAAGAGTACGAAGACTACATGCTGCCAATCCTGACCCGATTTAATGGCAGCCCCGAAGTCAGCGACGACGGCCAGCTCATCTACCGCTTTCCCGAACTGCAAGTCAGCGCCAAGCAGCAACAAGCCAAGTCTGTGCCGGCCTACCTCAAAGAAAATTTGTGGAAGTTTAGCAAAGCCTCCTCGGGTCAGCTCACCTTGGCAGGCAGCCTGGGAGCTGCCAACTTGGTTGGGGCGGTGTGGCTGGGCTTTTTGCTGCGGGATGGGTTTGCGGCGTCCCTAGGAGGCATTGTTGGCTTTGTGGGCGGCATTTACGGCTTGCTGTTGGCCTATGGGCTTGGGTTTATCGGCATTCCCCTGCTGCGCTACTTGTGGATTCAGCGCCGAAACCAGAAGATTGAAGCCCGCAATGTACAACGCCAAGATCGCGCAATTTTGCTCAACGAAGCCAACTCAGCGCTGCAACACAAGCTCAATTTTGCCCGTCAGTTTGCCACCGAAAGCATTGTTGGTGAAGACAACCTAGCCTACGACTCGCAACGCGAGCTTACCGAACAAGAGCTAGAACGAAAGGATGCGATCGACAATGAATGGTATCGCCGCCTAGAGGGGTTGTAAGTGCCTTACCAAGTTGCAAGGCTTCGTCGAGAGCAAGGCTGAACCACGACAGAATTTTGCGTGCACGTGCGGGTTTTCACGCTCTGCTGAACCGTTCGCCCGTATCCTTGGTTTCATGGCTGCAATTCAGGCTCTACCCGACGATGTTATCCACTTAATGGCGGCTGGAGAGGTCATTGACTCTCTGGCGGCGGTGGTACGCGAGCTGGCCGAAAATGCACTGGATGCAGGCGCAACCCACATTCGCATCGCGCTTTGGCCGCAGCAATGGCGAGTACGCGTGGCCGATGATGGGGTCGGCATGAGCAATGCCGATTTGCAAGCGGCTGCAACTCCCCACAGCACCAGCAAAATTCATCAGCGAGAGGACTTGTGGCAAATCCACAGTCTGGGCTTTCGTGGTGAGGCCTTGCATAGTTTGGTGCAGCTTTCGGAACTGGAGATTGCCAGTCGCACCGCAGAGGCCGATGAAGGTTGGTCTATGCGCTACACCGCTGGCGGAGGCGTAGCCCATGCCGAGGTGGTGGCGATCGCCCCCGGAACGATCGTCACGGTTTCCAACTTGTTTGGTAATTTGCTGCCTCGCCGCCACAGTTTACCCTCGCTGGCACAGCAGTTGCGTGCTGTACAGCTAACGGTATATCGGTTGGCGTTGTGTCATCCCCAAGTCACTTGGCAAGTGCAGCAGGGCGATCGCGATTGGTTTTGCATTTGGGGTGGGGCAAGCGCTCAGCACATTTTCCCCCAACTGTTGCGTGAGGTGCAGCCGCAGGATTTGCAAGTGCGATCGCATCGGTTTGATGGCAATGCGGCCTCGGTAGAGGTGCTGCTAGGGTTGCCCGATCGCTGCCATCGTCGTCGTCCCGACTGGGTCAACGTTGGCGTCAATGGCCGCATTGTGCACCATCCCGAACTAGAACAAACAATTGTGTCTGCATTTCGACGCACTCTGCCGCGCGATCGCTATCCCGTTTGCTTGGTACAGCTGCGGGTGCCGCCGGGTGCCGTTGACTGGAACCGTCATCCAGCCAAGGCCGAAATTTACTTGCAATCGCTGGATGAATGGCGCGATCGCATTACCCACGTCATTCACCAAACCCTCAGCCTACAAGCAAACACCCTGGCGGACTCCGCCTATAGCCAACGAGTCGAGCAGGTGATCAAAGCGGCGGAAATGGAAGGTGTCTATGACTCCAGTCGCACCATCCCATCTCCCGATTCCCCACTCCCCACTCCCCATTCCCCCCTCAAAGCGATCGCCCAACTCCACAACACCTACATTCTGGCCGAGCATCCCTCAGGCATTTGGCTAGTGGAACAGCACATTGCCCATGAGCGCGTGCTGTACGAACAACTGCGCGATCGCTGGCAGATGGTGCCGCTCAATCCGCCGATATTGCTGTCGCAGCTCAGCCCCACCCAAGTCGAACAGTTGCAGCGGCTGGGCATCGAGATAGAAGATTTTGGTGAAACGGTGTGGGCCGCGCGAACCGTGCCAGAACCCCTAAGCCAGCGCGACGACTGTGCAGAAGCCCTGGTAGAACTGAGCCTGGGCGGCGATTTGGAAACAGCGCTGGTGGCTACGGCCTGCCGCACAGCCATTCGCAACGGGATGCCACTCACCCTGCTCGAGATGCAAACCCTACTCGGCCAGTGGCAAGCCACCCAACAGCCACGCACCTGCCCCCACGGTCGCCCCATTTGCCTCATGCTGGAAGAATCTAGCCTGTCGCGTTACTTTCGACGGCACTGGGTCATTGGCAAAAGCCACGGCATATAGCAGACGAGAACTTTCTAGCATCCATTCGCTCGCATGATGCGTACTGTGAACAAAGCAATCTGTGTCGCAGCGATCGCGCATAGGTACTCAAGCAAGCAAAGCGTATCGAACTGACTCACTGCATCCAAAAAACCCAGGGGGTTGAGTAATTTATGGAGCACTAAACGTTCCATAAATTACTCAACTGCGTCAGTCCTGGCGTAGAACCAATGCGGGGAGGGCAGATAGCCGTTCGACCCAATCGCCGCCGATATTCCCGCACACCCTCTCATGTCATCAATCGTAGACAAAGCTAGAACTAGCGACTCAGGAAGATTTAAGGTTTCTCCGTTAGATTACAAGACGGTTCCCTAGCGTTACATTGCTTCACGATCTAGATTTCAGGCTCACACGGGAGAAAACGAATGGTACTGGAAGCAAGTCGCTTCAAGCTTGGGCATAGGAAACGGGCCTTGCGACGCCCCCAAGTCGCCACGCTGGTGGTGTTGGGACTAATGGCGATCGCCCTGACGGTAAGTATTGCCTGGGTTTCGGGCCATGCCGGAGTGTTGGCCACGGTTGATTGGTTAAGCCGCATGCAGGAGAACCCGCCCTTGTGGCTGGAAGCCCCCATGGTGACGCAAAAGTACCTTGCCGTGCCCACGCTCCTGCTGTTAAGCCTGGTGCTGGTAATCACCCGCGTATCGCCCCGGCCTCGCTCATGGTCGCGGGTGGTGGTGGTGAGCATTTTGCTAGCGCTAACCGTGCGCTATTTGCTGTGGCGATCGCTGACCACCCTCAATCTCGATACACCGCTCAACGGCATCTTTAGCCTGAGCTTGTTTGGCATGGAGCTACTGCTCTTGGTCAGCAACATCATCATGCTGTCCCTCTTTTTGCGAGCGCGCGATCGCCGTCCCGAGGCCGAGCGGCTATCTCAGCGGGTTCTCAGCGGGGCCTACACCCCCACCGTAGATGTGCTGATCCCCACCTACAACGAGCCAGAATTTATTGTGCGGCGCACCGTCATTGGGTGTCAGGCGCTGAACTATCCCACCAAGCAGGTGTATGTCCTAGATGATACCCAGCGGCCTGAAATCGAGGCGATGGCCCGCCAGTTGGGGTGCCACTACCTGACCCGACCCGACAATCGCCACGCCAAAGCCGGAAATCTCAATCACGCTCTGGAGCAGGTCTCTGGCGAATTGGTGGTGGTCTTCGATGCAGACTTTGTGCCCACCCAAAACTTTTTGACCCGCACCGTCGGCTTTTTTAGCGATCCGCAGGTGGCGCTCGTGCAAACGCCCCAAACTTTTTACAATGCCGATCCCGTGGCGCGAAACCTGGGGCTAGAGCATGTGCTCACGCCCGAAGAAGAAGTGTTCTACCGTCAAATTCAGCCCATTCGCGATGGGGCAGGTAGCGTCATTTGCGCGGGCACCTCGTTTGTGGTGCGGCGATCGGCGTTGGAAGAGGCGGGTGGTTTTGTCACCGACTCTTTAAGCGAAGACTACTTTACGGGGATTCGCATTTCGGCACGAGGCTATCGTCTGGTGTATTTAGACGAAAAGCTCAGTGCCGGACTTGCCGCCGAAAATATTGCCGCCCACGCCATGCAGCGCTTGCGATGGGCACGCGGCACCCTTCAAGCGTTCTTTATTCAGTCCAATCCGCTCACAATTCCCGGCCTCAAACCCATTCAGCGGTTGGCCCATTTGGAAGGTCTACTGCACTGGTTTACCAGCATTTCGCGGGTCGGTTTTTTGCTCATGCCGCTGGCCTATTCGTTTTTGGGGGTGATTCCGCTGCGGGCGACCGCTCAGGATTTACTGTTCTTTTTTGTGCCGTACTATGTGGTCAGCTTAACGGTCTTTTCTTGGCTCAATGAGCGATCGCGCTCGGCTATTTTGTCCGACATTTACTCCTTTGCGCTGTGCTTTCCGTTAGCGATCACCGTAATCCAAACGATGCTCAACCCCTTTACGCGCGGGTTTAAGGTTACGCCCAAGGGGCTATCGAGCGATCGCTTCCATTTCAACTGGAAGCTGGGCATGCCGTTGCTCATCTTGTTTTTCCTAACGGCCATGAGCCTGATCATCAACCTCAAGATGGCGGGCCACATGGGCACCCTTGCGCCCGAAGCGCACCAAATGGTGAATAGCAAGGGGTTGGGAATTGGGTGGCTGTGGAGCATTTATAACTTGGTCATGCTAGGCATTGGTCTGTTGATTTTGCTAGATGTGCCACGCCCAAGTTTGTACGACTGGTTTGAAATTCAGCGCACGGTGCGGTTGCGCGTGAATGGTCAGGATTACTGGGGGCATACCACCCTGCTTTCGGAAATTGGCGCTGAGGTGATGCTTACTCAGGCGTTGCGATCGCACCCCATGGGAGATCACCCAACCGTACAGCTCACGTTCATGGAAGCCAACATCACCGTGACTGGGCACATCACACGCCACGCAATGGGCAATGGCTTACCCACCCTGCGCATTTTGTTTAACCCCATGGGGGTGCAAGACCATCGCCAACTGGTTGAAATGCTGTTTTGCCGTCCAGGGCAATGGCAAAGCCGACGCACCCCTGGCGAACTAGCCTCGTTGCTGCTGTTGGTGCGAGCCCTGATCACCCCTCGCATCCTCTTCGATCGGCATCAAGATGGACGCGCGATCGCCCTCAGCAAAGGCTAACCCTACCACCCAAGCTTCCTCAAATCGGTTGTGCTTCACGGTTCTATAGCTGGCGACAGCTTAGTTGAGACAAGGACGTTTTTTGGGGGATGGCGACGCCATCCCCCAAAAACGTCCTAATCAAACTGGCTATTGCTATATTTCACAGTCGTGAATGCGTGTGGTTAGAAGGGCAGCTCCACATTAGGTTGCGGAGAATTTGGCGTGCCCAAATTCTCCGCAACCTAATTTTCTATCTATGCTAAATATTTACTCAGGGAGTTATAGGTTCATCGGTTCCCAGGACACCGTAGCCTGCTGATTACATCAACGTACTCAAAAATATGGTTTTTAGCCGATCGAAAGACTAAATTCCCTCCAGCACCCTATGCTTTCAAATGTTGATAAGCTGGGGAACTGGGCGTGAATTTATCTCTTTAGACTCATGCAAGAAACACTTTCTACAGCATTCCAACCTGAATCGCCTCTGTCTGTTCCACGGTTACAAGCTCACGAAATTCATCCAGAAGCCTTTCTTCAAACCTATGTCATTCCCGGACGGCCTGTGGTGATTTCTGGGTTACTGGATGGGGAACCCAACTGGGATCTCGACTTCTTGATTCAGCATTTGGGCGATCGCACATTCCCAGTTCGCAAGTACGGGCGCGATCGCTACCAGCAAGACAAACGCGACTGGCAAGACATGGGCAGCGGCGTAGCATTGCGCAGTATGCCCTTTGCCGAGTATGCAGATCTCATTCGCAGCGGCGAAGCCTACGAGCAAGACCTTTATCTCGGTCGATGTGGATTAGGCGGTACACCCCTGGCCGATGCACCCGTCTTCCAAAAATCCGAAGCGGTGCTGGGTCTCAAAGGTTCCATGACGCCGCTCAATCTCTGGTGTGGGCCAGCCGGACATACCAGTTGCCTCCACTACGACCCCCTAGATGGCACACTCACCCAGCTCTACGGCACCAAACACATTATTCTGTTTCCGCCCAGCCAGCTGTACAACCTGCACCCCTTTTCGGTGTGGAACCATTTGATTTATGGATTGCGGCGACGCGCCGTTTACAGCCAGGTCTATCCCGATCGCCCCGATTTTGAGGCGTTTCCGCGCTACCGCAAGGCTCTAGCGCAGCGATACGATGTCATGCTGCATGCAGGCGAAATTCTATTTATTCCGTCCTGCTGGTGGCACGAGGTCACGTCGATTGGAACGGGCATGGTGTGCTCGGTCAACCGCTGGTGGAATGTTCCTCTGGGGCGATCGCTCCGTACCTGGAGCAAGTGGCGTGCCCATATAGGCTCTCTGTTGGCATTGCCTCACATTGCGTGGGATTTGCTGTCAGTCCTTCCTGCCACTGCTCGCAAGCACAAGCTCAAAGCCCTGATTCAACGGCTTTAAGCCTCTAGCCCTCGCTTGCGGGCTTGATCCAGGGATCAGACTGAAGCACAGCAATTGTCGTAGGTCGGAGTTTGGCAATTCCATCCCCAACTCACGAAAATTGGCGATTTGGGTTGTTACTCAACGTCAGTTTCGGTTAAGGGCTTTTCTGAAGTTTGCGCGGCGCGCAAACTTCAGAAAAGCCCATTTTTGCGTGCGCGTTGCGCACGCAAAAATGGGCACTTCAGCTTATCCAAAACTCAGGTTCACTCAAAACCCCTTGGTTGGCACAACAGGCCAACCAAGGGGTTTTGAGTGAACCTGAGAGACAATCGCTCTTGTCACTCGGGCGATCGCGCATCTCATTTGCGCTTGTTTGATCTGCGCTTATTTAAGCTGCACTTTTTGGAACGACCCGCTACACCACAAAGCCCAAACACAACAGCACCCCGCTCCAAAAATGCAGCGACACCGCAATAAATTTGCTGTTGCTCACTCGCTCGGGGTGATTGTGAAACTGCCCCACATGGCGGCACAGGCTAAGGGCAGGCGGCAAGCTTGCCAAAGCGATCAGCGTCCACAGCGGAAAAAAGCCCAACGCCGCTCCAACCACAATCAAACCAAACAAGCCACCACAGGCCCAAGGCAGTAAGTTTGCGGCACGTTGGGTTCCCAACCGCACAATGGGCGATCGCTTTCCTGCGGCAATATCATCCGCCACTTGGTGAAAGTGCGAGCAAAACAGTACCAGTGTTGTGCTGATCCCCACCACCACAGAGGCCGCTAGGGCCGTCAACGAAAAGGTTTGAGTTTGGCTGTAGTACGCCGCCTCAACCGCCAGTGGCCCAAAGGCAAAAAAGCACAAAATCTCGCCGAGGCCGTGGTACCCCAAGCGAAACGGAGGCCCCTGGTACAGGTACCCCAGCCCGCAGCAGGCCAAAATCAGCCCCAGCACAGTAAAGTCGCGCTGCCACAGGGCGATCGCGACAATTCCCAACACGCCCAACGCCAAGCACAGGTTGCCAATCCAAAAAATGAGGGGTTTGTTCCCCGTCAGGTTCACCAGCGAGTGGTGCTTGTTTTGGTCGATGCCCGTTTCGGAGTCAAACACATCGTTGCTCAAGTTTTCCCACGCCAAAATCAGCACGGCAGATAGCAAAAACGTGAGAAAGATAGGCCAGTGAAGGGTGCGCGTTTCGGCCCAGGCGATCGCCGTACCCACCGCAATCGGCATAATGGCAACGCTATACATCGGCGGTTTTATGGCCGCCATCCACAGCTTTTTGGAGGGCGATTGCCCAGTTTGAGAATGAGATGACTCGAAAGAACGCAGGGGTTTGATCGTCATGCTGAATCAAGGCAAGAAGTTCAAAGGAAAATTCAAAAGGAAGATGTGGAGAACGGCACCGCTCAAACTTGAGGTTGCTTGGCTGTAATCCTTAAAATTCTAGGACTTCTGGCGTACCCACTGATGCCTTCCCACGAGCAACAACTGTAAAGAGTTGTGACTAACATCGGGTGATTTTGGTGGCTAGAGCCTGCCAATTATGTTACCTGTAGTAAACAACTCCATCGTCCTGATCCGGCTTCTATAAAGGCTTCGAGCGATTTTGAGCAAGTCTAGAACTGCTTGATACGGAGTTTGTCGATTGCATCCCTAACGGTTTACCCATGCCAGTCGTACCCAGTTCAATTCATTCTTTTCAAGACTGTAAAACGCTTGCTCAATATCTCCGTTCTATTCAACACAAAAATCTTGAAACTCGCGATGCCCAATTCGTGGCGATCGCCTTTGATTTAGATCCAACCGATCCCCTCGCGGTATTGCAAACAATGGTGCGTCCTGGAGAGGCGCATTTTTATTTAGAAAAACCCGGTGAACAAGATGCGATCGCTGCATTTGGCACGGTCGAATCTCGCACCAGTAGCGGTCAGTTTCGCTTTGCCGAAGTTCAAGAATTTATCCAATCTTGCGAGGTCTACACCGGCGGCATTTCAACCCAACGTTCGCCTCGTTTTTTGTGCAGCTTTACTTTCTTTGCAGATGAAAGCCAATCGGAGCACGACCCAGCACCAGCAATGGCATTTTTGCCCGCATGGCAAGTGGTTCGGCAAGCAGACCAATCCTGGGCGATCGCCTGCATTACGCTTCATGCATATAGCAAAACAGAAGATATTAGTCAGCGAGTTTGGCAGCAATTTCAATCCATTCAGTCCGTCAAACATCGCGTGATTCACTTTCCCACAGCATTCAATCCAGCCTTTCATCAATGGCAAATTTCCGATGTGAATGACTTTCGAGCAACCGTCGCCTCAGCCCTCGATTCAATGCGGCAGAAACGGCTGGACAAACTTGTGCTTTCCCATGCCGTTGATGTCGTATCACCCCTTCCGTTTAATTGGATTCAATCACTTCAGCAGTTGCGTCATTCTCATCCCGACTGTTTCATTTTTTCTACCCACAATGGCACCGGAAAAACCTTTATTGGAGCCAGTCCTGAACGGCTGATTCGAGTGCAAAATGGTCGCTTTTTAACTGAAGCATTGGCCGGGTCTGCCCCGCGTGGTTCCACACCCGAAGCCGATGCTGACCATGGTGATCGCCTGCTGAGTAGCCAAAAAGAACGCCACGAACACCAGCTTGTTGCCGACTTTTTGTGCGATCGCCTCACGCATTTGGGCATTACCCCGCAGTCTGCCACCATGCCCCAACTGTTCAAACTGTCCAACATTCAGCATCTGCAAACCCCCATTTGGGGAACAGTTCCAGCCCATTTACACCCGCTCGATCTGTTGGCAGAGCTGCACCCAACTCCCGCCGTCGCGGGCATGCCGCGCGACTTGGCCTGTGCCGAAATTCGCCGCTACGAACCGTTTGGGCGATCGCGCTATGCGGCACCCCTCGGCTGGGTCGATGCCCAAGGCAATGCCGAATTTGTGGTGGGCATTCGCTCAGCCGAACTCGAGGGCAACCGAGCCCGCCTATATGCCGGTGCCGGGATCGTGGCAGGGTCTGATCCAGACCGCGAGTTGGCCGAGGTCAAGCTCAAGCTGCAAGCCTTACTCAAGGCCCTCGTCTAAAAGCTGTCATCCATCTCAAGTTTCAAGAATAGATGGACTTACGCAAGTCCACTAAACCTGGTGTGTTTGTGTTGTGGGGGGGGGGGGTCACACCCCCCCCACAACACAAATGCGTAAGTCCTGAAGAAATTACATGAGCAACGAACAAGCAGCGCTATAACAGGGGCTATCGGCGCGATCGCCGGGTGCATCCTCTCTCGTGACCCAGGTACTGTTATGGTCAATTCCACATCCTCGTTTCCCGATATTCAAACCCATTGGGCCAAGCCGTTTATTGAAGGGCTCACGCAACGGGGGATCATCCGCGGCTTTGAGGATGGTACCTTTCGGCCCGATCGCCCCATGAGTCGGGCCGAGTTTGCGGCATTGCTGCGGGCGGCGTTTACCAAGCCTCTGGTGCGGCCCTATGTGCCATTTGTGGATATTTCGCCCGATTATTGGGCGGCGGCGGCCATTCGCTGGGCCTACGAAACCGGATTCCTGTCTGGCTATCCCGGCAGTGAGTTTCGCCCCTTGGAATCGATCCCCAGGGTGCAGGCTTGGGTAGCGCTAGTGAATGGGCTGGGACTATCGGCCTCAACGGCAATTCCGTTGGGCGATCTCTACCAAGATGCCGCGCAGATTCCGGCCTGGGCAGCAGGGGCGATCGCCGCCGCCAGCGAAGCGGGGATCGTAGTCAACCACCCCAATCGCAATCGGGTGCGATCGCTCGAAGCTGCTACTCGTGCCGATATTGCCGCCTTCATTTATCAATGCCTGGTAGTGCAAGAGCGGGTGCCTCCGATCAACTCGGAATGGGTAGTGCAGTGGATGCGGTTAGCCAGCGTAAGCCATCGCCGAGAGCTGCGCGCCGCTTGGGTAGCCACCGTTTGGAATATCGATTTCCCCTCCCAGCGAACGTTGACAACCGCTCAACAGCAGGCCGAGTTGGTCGCCATTCTCGACAAGCTGCAAGCCATGAACTGTAATGCGGTAATGTTTCAGGTGCGGCCCGAGGGCGATGCGCTGTACCAGTCTTCGCTGGAGCCGTGGAGCTTTTGGCTAACCGGCACTCAGGGCAAAGCCCCCGAACCCTTTTACGATCCGTTGGCATTTGCGATCGCCCAGTGCCGTCAGCGCAATCTCGAACTCCATGCCTGGTTCAATCCCTACCGCGCCCGCACCACCGTCCAAACGGTTCACGTTCGCCCCCACATTGCCGCCACCAATCCCGACGTGGTGTACACCTGGGGAAACCAGCAGTGGATGGACCCCGGTGCCAGAGTTGTGCAGGATCGCACCTACAACGTCATTTTGGATGTTGTACGCCGCTACGATGTCGATGGCATTCATTTAGATGACTACTTTTATCCCTACCCCATTGCGGGGCAAACCTTTCCCGATGGAGCCACATATCAGGCCTATCGCAATGCAGGCGGCACCCTGTCTCTCTCGGACTGGCGACGCAACAACGTCAACACGCTGATTCAACGGCTAGCCGCTGGCATTAAGGCCACGAAGCCCCACGTCAAATTTGGCATTAGCCCGTTTGGCATTTACCGACCGGGGCAACCATCACAAATTCGAGGGCTCGATGCCTACGAGCAACTCTATGCCGACTCGCGCCTGTGGCTGCAGCAGGGCTGGGTCGATTACCTATCGCCCCAACTCTATTGGCGAATTGACCCACCAGCCCAAAGCTACACAGCGCTACTAGATTGGTGGCTCGACCAAAATACACGCCAGCGGCACATCTATCCCGGCAATAATTTGGCTTTGTTGGTCGAAGCGAACCAAGACACCACCGAGCTAGAGCGCCAAATTGCCCTTACCCGCGATCGCCATTCCAGGTTGGCACAGGGCAACGTGTTCTACAGCATGAAATCATTAGCAGCCAATCGCAATGGGTTTAGCGATCGCCTACAAACCGACATTTACAAACCACCCACGCTACCACCCACCATGGCTTGGCTTGGCAACCAGGCACCCACAACCGTTCAGCAACTGCGGGTCGCCTCTGGCAAACTCAGCTGGTACGCCACACCCGTCCCTCGCTCCTGGAGCATCTACCGCCAGTCGGGCAACCAGTGGAGCCTGTACCGCATTCTGCCAGGCACCACCACAACCCTTGCTGCTCCCGCTGGAACCTATGCCGTGTGCGCGGTTGATCGGCTTGCGAATGAAAGCACCGGGGCGATCGCCACCGTTCGATAACCTGAGGATAGATAAACGAAAGTGCCCATGGTTGCGTGCGAGTCGCGCACATAACCATGGGCTATTTTGATTTCGATAATTCGGTTGGCGGCGATCGCTCAGTCAGAAGTGTGGGTACGCGGCTCTTGGCCAACGCACCACAGGTTTAGGGACATGTCCCGAACACGGCTACGCCTGAGACAAATCGATGGTGCCGACCAAATCCCCAATGGGCGTGGTCAAATCGCTCACAATCAGGCCATCGCCAATGATGATGGTGCCCGACGTTCCCACCGCAATTTCCGACAACTCGGCCAGCAGCGCTACGCCATCGATCGTTCCCACAAACGGACCTTCGGGAGTGGTCAAATCGGCGGTGAGCAGACCGTCATTGACCGTGAGCGTTCCGGCAATGCTGTTGAGGAAGGGGACGACTTCGGTTTCGACCAACCCGACCAAATCGATTGTGGTATTTACATCGCCAAAGACGGTAGGTAGGGCGATTGCCGCCTGACCATTGGCAAAGGTGATACTGCCCTCTAGCCACGTCAGCGGGACTTGAATCTCGCCGCCCGTGCTTGTTGGCAATAGATCAAAAGAAATGAACCCGTTCGACAAGTCCAGAACAGCCGCAATATTGTTGCCTGCATTGTTGATCGAAAAGGGAATTTGGGCATTGTCGCCAAAATCAACCGAAAAGTTGACTGGGCCAAAGGGCGTGGTCAAGTCCGTTACCAGTGCACCGCTACCAAAGCCAATCGTGCCGCTAACGGTACCCAGCGCTGTGGGAATCTCTACTTCAAAGGCCCCATTTGCAAATGGCACCGTCCCCGACAGGTTGGTCACCACATCGGTCAATGCACTGCCAACCAGCTGCGAGAACTGGAGTGATCCGGTCAGTAATTGGTCACCCGTCGATAAATCCCCAGCGATCGTACCGTTCTCAACCGTCAACGTACCGTCCAGTTCCTGAAACTCCACACTGAGCTGACCCAGCAGATCCACCAAGTTGTAAGTACCAATTACGTCGCCCAACGGCGATGTGACGTTACTGGTGAGAGAGCCATTATCAAAAATTAACGTGCCGTTGGTTTGCTGCACCGCTGCAATGATCTCTTCATCTAGGGTTTGGTTAAAGTCGAGGCTGGTTGGTTGTGGACTTGGTACGAATTGCGACAAGGGGGAAACCCCTCCATCTACGGGGGCGATCGCAGATGAATCCATCGATGCAATACCGACAAATGTCATGGTGTGCACTCCTAAAGGTCGGGGGCAAAAAGCCAGTACTTGTACTGAAGCTTAGTGTATCCGGCAAAAGCTGGCAGCGAGCGCGACTGGCTATCCGTCTTTAGATAGAACTGCCTGCCTTGAACACTGCTCGCTTTTGGGTACATCGACTGGCGCACCATAACCAGAGATTCCGACCTTCTGCATGAATTGTGGCGCAGCGGAGCCGTAGCGCGCGATCGCCCTCTATTCAGAACCAAACTCCGACTAGGAAGCTAGCCTCGACAGAACTGCTCAACCATCCCACACGCAAACTTTTTGCAGCTACAGACGGTAGCTTTCACTGGTTCACATCCCATAACAAACTCAACATCACCGACAGGGCTTACGCAAGCCCACTAAATCTGGTGTGTTGGTGTTGTGGGTAGGGCGCGAAGTACCCTACCCACAACACCAATGCGTAAGTCCAGACCCAAACGAAAAGCCCCAATGTTCAGGCGCATGCCTCTCAACATTGGGGCAGTCGAACTGACACTCGTCAATCCTCAGCTCGCTCAAGCTCTATCCCATCTCATCGTTTGGTTTTATAGCTCAGCGTCCAGAGTCGAATTAAGCTGACGCTGGGCATCTAGCTCGAACGACGCTCGCTTGTTTTCATAAAACTGGCAGGCCACGTAGCCCAAGGCATATAGCAAGCCCGCATTGCTGGCAATTCCCACCGCAGGCCCCACCAATGGCACCAGCTCCACAACGCTCAAGCCTGCCTTTAGCACGTTCGAGCCACCCATCGAGAGCCCCCAAAGCGCCAACACCTCACCTCGCCGCGTCGGATCATTCGGTTCAAATCCATAGATTGCCGCGATGTGATACACCATCTCCGCCTGAAGGGCATTGATAGCAGCCAGCTCTAACCCCAGCAAGCTCAAGGCCAGCGGAGGAGCCACGTTAGCAGCTAGGCCAATTCCTGCGGCTTTGGTGGCAGCATTGGCAATCACTCGCTGCGCCAACTGCTCATTGGAATCGGCTGGGTATGTTTGCCGGAGCTTCAGCACTTCTTCGTGCACCGTTGCCACATCCACCTGTCCCAGCGCAGCCATCAGCCACTTAATGCCAGGGGCCTTGGTCGCCATCTTGACCAGAGGATTGTCAGCAATGGGTGTGACAAATCGACCCACCGTTTCGGTTGTGCGCTCAATCCAACTTTGGGCAACAGGAGCAACCGACTTTCCAACCTGGTCGGCTGTGCTGGCGACCGATTGCGCAGCATCACTCACAGCTGCACCCAGTTGATCGGGAAATGGGAAATGATTGTTAGACATAACGATGGCCAGGTAATAGTGCCGACTGAGCTACATATCCAAACAATAGCGAAATCGGCAGCTTTGATTAGCTCTCTCTAGACGTAAACTTTGCTCCCCAACAAGGCGTAAATTTGCCTGGGTCTACCGATAGATAGATAGCGGTATTGGTGACCTTACCCAGAGCCTGCTGACGGTTTAAGCTGATGCCATATATTTGGGTTGACACAGCAGTTCACATGGCAAATGAGGCATACACATGGCTGAATCGGCTTCTGATCCAAACACGATCTGCGCCCATGTCTTTGTGCTGGGGCGGGTACAGGGTGTGGGCTACCGCGCCTCTACCTGGGATACGGCAACGCTGCTTAAGCTCAGCGGCTGGGTTCGCAATTTGCGAGACGGTCGAGTTGAAGCAATTTTTGAGGGGCCGCGCGATCGCGTTGAGGAGATGCTGCGCTGGTGCCATCAAGGACCACCCACAGCGCTAGTCGATCAAGTACTGGTTGAATACAAGCCACCTGAACACCACAAAGGGTTTCAGGTCATTCATTAACAAGGAGCAAAACCGATGAATGTAGATGAATGCAGAACCTACGGACAACCCCAGACCGAGGATGCGCTCATGATTCCTACTGCGATCGCTTTGATGGGCAGCTCCAGCAGGTGCTTCAGGAAGGCACCCCAACCCAGCGCTTCCTCGACCTCAGCGATCTAACTTACTTAATATTTTCTTTGCAAAAATCATTTAGAATCTGCTGATTTTTCGATCAGCAAAAGAGCTTTCTAACGATGTCAACAGAAAATTTAGGGGCTTTTTAGCAGGATGGAACCCTGACAAACTCGGCTCTTCAAGGACGATCGCCCTTTCGGCCCAGTTATCCGTATTCCTAACAGCATGCATCAGTTGATACTTCATCAAATCTTTACTATGTCAAAATTCTGACTAAAGATTGTCTGAAGCGATCGCCGTAAGGTCGATATAGCCAGGAAAAGCGGCGTTATGCTTGACCTATGAGCTAAGAACAAATCGGGGAAAGATAGCCTTAGGAGTGTCTCTGTAAACCGTTATCTGAATCATGAACCGTCACTTTGGCGATCGCTATTCGGGAAATGGCACCATCAACTCAGCCAGCAATTTAAGTAAATTTTCAGAATAACTTTCGCGATTTTAGAGCTGCACTCTGTATACGTAACTTGTATACGCAATCTTTATACCTAAACCATCAACCGAACGGACAGCAGGACAGGCCCAATTCAGCCGTTACAGCTTTCACCTTATTCTTACTAGCCCCATCCAATTTCCTCCGCTCGGCCATCCTCTCTGCTTTTCAGCACCGGTTCATCACTCGTCTGGTCTGGCGACATCATCCTTACTTGGCTCTCTACCCACCCTCCGGCAGCCCCCGCCGGGCTCACCCTCTTCATCTGCCACCATGCGAATCCTGATTTACTCCTACAACTACCATCCTGAGCCTATCGGGATTGCGCCCTTAATGACCGAGCTAGCAGAGGGCTTGGTAAAGCGCGGTCACGAAGTGCGCGTTGTCACAGGGATGCCCAATTACCCTCAGCGAAAAATTTACGAAGGCTACCGTGGCAAACTCTACCAGTCTGAAGTCCGCAATGGGGTGCATATTCAGCGCTGCTATGTGTGGATCCGTCCCAAACCAGGCTTAGTAGCCCGCATGATTTTGGACGGTAGCTTTGTTCTCACCAGTTTTGTACAAGCCCTAAACGGCTGGCAGCCCGACATCATTTTGCTCACCATTCCACCGTTGCCAGTGTGTGTGCCTGCAGCTCTGCTGGGCTGGATTTACAACTGCCCAGTTGTGGTCAATTTGCAAGACATTTTGCCAGAGGCGGCCATTCATCTGGGGCTGATCAAAAGCAAATTTGCCATTCGCATCTTCAAAATGCTTGAGCAATTTGCCTACCGTTCAGCCACGGCCATTAGCGTCATTACTGAAGGGTTTATCGACAATCTGCTGAGCAAGCAAGTCCCTCCAGAAAAAATTACCTGTATTCCCAACTGGGTCGATACCGACTTTGTGCGGCCAACGCCCAAAGCTGGAAACCCCTTTCGCGAACGCTACGGTTTGGACAATCAGTTTGTGGTGATGTACTCCGGCAACATAGCCCTAACCCAAGGGTTGGAAACCGTGCTGGATGCAGCCGCCAAGTTGCAAGACCTTCCGAATGTTAAGTTCGTGATTGTGGGCGAGGAGCGGGCTCGACAGCGGCTAGCCCAGTACTGCAAAGCGCACAATATCCACAATGTACTGCTGTGCGATTTTGAACCCAGGCACTACTTGCCTGAGATGTTGGCGGCTGCGGATGTGGGATTGGTCGTGCAGAAACGCAATGTGGTGTCGTTTAACATGCCATCGAAGCTACAGCTGTTGCTTGCCAGCGGTCGCCCGATTGTGGCCTCAGTGCCGCTCAACGGGATGGCGGCGCGCGCCCTGTCCCAAAGTGGCGGTGGTGTGGTGGTTCCGGCTGAGCAACCTAGCATGCTTGCCGAAACCATTCGCGGCTTATACCACGACCCAGAGCGGGCCGCAGAGTTAGGGCAGCAGGGTCGACAGTTTGCCCTGAACTACTATGCTCGCGATCGCGCATTGGATGCATACGAAGCCTTGTTTGCACGGTTGATTCAGCGTCAATCCAAAGTTGCGGCGATCGCCCAATTTCCAGAACAGGTTGCCACGCGGCGGTAGCATTCGTTTGGGGTCTACATCACCATCCCAACCAAACCCCGCCTAATACCTCGCGACTACCTCGCTACTATAGAAAATAGAGTGGCGAAATTAAGAGGCGTTTGGAACACATGTTTGTGGAGCAGCCATTGCGATCGCGCGTGTTGACGTGGCTAGAACAAGAGGTTCCCCCAGCGCGAGTGCAGCACATTCTTCGAGTAGAAGCCATGGCGATCGAGCTGGCCGAGCATCATGGCGTGGATGCCCGCCAAGCAGCGCAAGCGGCTTTAATGCACGACCTAGCCAAAAATTTTTCGCCCAAGCGTTTGCTGGAAATGGCCCAGGCCCAAGGGATGGAGCTAGACCCAGTTGATGAGCTGAATCCCCATTTGCTGCATGCCGACATCGGGGCCGTAATTGCCCGCAATGAGTTTGGGGTGCAAGATCCCGAAGTATTGGGGGCGATCGCCAACCACACTCTGGGTCAACCCAACATGAGCCCAGTGAGCTGCATTGTGTTTTTGGCCGATACCCTAGAGCCAGGACGAGGCGACACAGCTGTTCTACAGCAGCTCCGCGCCATGAGCACTCAAAATTTGCTCCGCGCCGTGTGGATGACCTGCGACTACTCGATTCAATACCTGCTGGAGACCGCCCGCCTGATCCATCCTCGGGCACTGCAAACACGCAACTGGTTTCTGTCGAGCGATCGCAAACGGGCCATTCCTAAACACGGCTAATCTCCTTTCCCTCTACTTAAAGTCCATGCCTAGGATGCATCCCACCTTATGTAGCTCTCACCCTAAATCCCGTCAGTTTCGGTTCAGGGTTTTTCTGAGGTTTGCGTGGCGCGCAAGCCTCAGAAAAACCCATTTTTGCGTGCGCAACGCGCACGCAAAAATGGGCACTTCAGCTTATCCATAACTCACGTTAAGTCCCTTTCCCAAGCTTGGGAGAGGAACTGTGAATCTTGCTTCTCTTCTCCCACTACTAGGAGAAAGGGCTGGGGGATGTAGCTTGCTTCCCGCAGGGTGGGCCAAATTGCGGAACTGGTGCGAAGGGGCTTTTTAGCTAAGCCAAAACTCACGGTTGTTTACGGATGTTTGCAAAGTCCGCAACGGGTGAACCAATTGGTACACGAGCCTTTGTGCATTCCTGTGGCCATCTGTCATGATGGATAGTTTCCCTCTTTGTCGGAATTGACTATGATCAGGCCATAACCCTTGTTCGCAGCGATCATGGATGGCTCATGGCTCGTGCATCCATAGAGCCGATAGCCAATCCTCTTCGACAGCTGCATGTCTACCGTTCACAGGTTTGGCCAGCCGCACTGCACAGCAACGAGGCACGTGAGGTGGCCTCAATCGTTCACATTGTACCTATGGTGAGGTTTTGATTTTTTAGATGACCTATTCTCGAAATCCTGATGCGATCGCCTCAACTCCTGCATCTGCCCAAGCGGAGGATGCGGCACTACAGCTGGCTGTCACTATTGCCGAAGCCGCTGATGACCGCAAAGGCGTAGATATCACGATCCTCAAAGTGGGAGATGTTTCTTACTTGGCCGACTATTTTGTGATTGCCAGCGGCCTGTCGCAACCTCAGGTTCGTGCGATCGCCAATAGTATTGAAGCTAAAGTAGAAGAACAATGGCACCGTCAGCCCTTGCGAACCGAGGGGCAAGCCGACGGAAACTGGTTATTGCTGGATTATGGCGAAGTCATTGTTCACGTCTTTATGCCTCGGGAGCGTGAGTTCTACAGTCTCGAAGCATTTTGGGGACATGCCGAACATGTTCCTTTCACGCCATCCCAGCCCTAAGCGGGCGTTGCCAGTTTCCCAAGTCATTCGCCCCTTTTCATCCATTGGGAAACACTCCATAATCAGATCCGGTACCGTGAGCAATCATTGCGTCTCATGATCATGAAGCCTTCCGCCCCCGTCTGTCCGGTGCCAACCGAGCAGCAGCCGATCAATGAATTTCAGGATTTGACCGAATCCTGGTTTTTTCGGTGGGCAACGCTCAGCCGAGTTGCATATCTCAAGCCGATTCTGCTGTTGTGGGCTGTGAGTTGGGCATTTTCTGCGCCGATTGCTACGGTCAGCTTTCCCGCCAATAAGTATCCGGGGCAGTTTGTGCTGTGTGCAGCAGGCGGTGCCTGTGTGATTCCGCTGCTGGCGCTGGTGCAACTGCTGTTGGGCTGGCTGTACGTGCGCGATCGCCTCATGAAGGACACCATTTTCTACGAAGAGTCGGGTTGGTACGATGGCCAAACCTGGACCAAACCCGAGGAAATGCTGCAACGCGATCGCCTGATTGTGACGTATCAAATCAAGCCCATCTTGCAGCGGCTTTTGCTCACCTTTGCTGCGTTTGGTGGTTTATTGGTGCTAGGGGCCAGCACCTGGATTTTGTCGTTTGGGCTCTAGTTTGGTCGGCCCCGACAGGGTTTGGGTTTTCACGTCTCATGTTTATGCGTCCAACCGGTGTCTTGTTCTCGATGGTGGACTTGCACCGGAGACGGGAGTATGTCACAGTCTATAGCCATGACAATGGGAAAACGGACACACACGGCTGAGCTAGAAGTTCGCCTCCTGCGCGAAGGAATTGCGGAATCAAAACATTATGTGCAAGCAGCAGTCGCAGATGATCGCGGCCGCGTGCTGTCGGTCGCTGGCAATGCCGAAACGGCAACCTTTATGCGATCGGCACTGAAGCCCTTTCAGGCCTTGGCGGTGGCCACAACTGGGGCACTGGAGCGCTATGGACTGAGCGATCGCGACTTGGCCATTATGTGTGCTTCCCATCGGGGGCATGTCGAGCAAGTGCGGCAGGCATTCAACATTTTGTGGCGGTGCGATGTCGATCCCTCTGCCCTGCAATGCCCCATTCCCAATGGCAAAAAAAGCGCCCTCCAGCACAACTGCTCGGGCAAGCATGCAGGCATGTTAGCGGTGTGCCAACTGCGAAATTTCGCTCTCAATACCTACCTGCATCGCAACCATCCGGTGCAGCAGCTTATTCTTGGCAAAGTTGCCGAACTGCTGCGCATGCCAGCGGCGGAATTTATTGCTGCCCGCGACGACTGCGGTGCCCCAACCTACTTTTTGCAAATGGGGCAAATGGCCTCGCTATATGCCCAATTGGCCTCTGGCTCCAGTGTAGAAATGGAGCGCATCGTTCGGGCGATGACTCACCACCCCACCATGATTGCGGGCGAAGGCGAATTTGATACCGACTTGATGCAGCTCACATCGGGAGAGTTGGTCAGCAAGGCGGGAGCCGAGGGAATTCAGTGCATTGGTCGGGTGGGTGAAGGGCTGGGTCTTGCCATTAAGGTCAATGACGGAGCCAAGCGCGCCAAGTATGCCGTGGCAACGCATTTGCTGAAGCAAATGGGCTGGATTTCTCCCACCATTGCCGAAACGTTGTCGGAACGATACATGACCCTGAGCGAGTGCAAGCGGCTGGATGTGGTGGGTGAGCTGGCGATGATGTAGCTGGGCGGTCTGATGCGCCTGGGATGCACCTGTTGCTCACGCCAGTTTGCGGTATAACGGGATGATGCTTTCAACAGAATTGCTTGCATTTTATCGGCAGGTGAGTCAGCGATCGCTCACCGTGGTCGATGTAGAAACAACGGGCAGCCAACCGCACACTAACCGCGTTACCGAAATTTCGGTGCTGCGCGCATCGCTGGCTGATGGGGTGCAATGGCAGCACACTCATTTGGTCAATCCCGAGACCCTGATTCCACCTAGGATTGTGGCCTTTACCGGGATCACGCAGGACATGGTGGATGCGGCTGCACCAACGGCGCAAGTGTTGCCGGACTATTTGCCATGGTTAAACGAGGGCGTGCTGACGGCTCATAATCTGGAGTTTGATTATGGTTTTTTGCAGGCGGAGTACCGCCGCATGGGAACCACGTTTGCGCGGATGGCCCTGGATCAGTTTTGCACAGTGCAGTTTGCTCGGTTGATGCTACCCCAGTTGCGATCGCGCAGTTTGCCTGATTTGGTGCGGCATTTTGGCTTTCAGGTGGGGCGATCGCACCGGGCCGAGGCGGATACGCTAGCCTGTTGGCTGCTGGCGGAGCATTTGCTTCATGAAATGCTGAGCGAGCCGGATGAGGTACTGCTGGAGCGGTTTGGCAAGCAGTGGTTGCCGTTGCACTATGCGGCTCAAATTTTGGGCTGTTCGCAGGAGAAGGGGCGATCGCAGTTGGAAGCTGCGGGAATCACATACCGCATGGTGACTCGCTTTCGGCAAACAACCCCGATGTATCGCCGGGGCGATGTGGAGCGCGTTTTCTATGAGGCGCAAGGTGGGCAGCAGCTGTCTTTGTTGTCGGAGTAGCGAGTTTAGAGTTTCGTATGGCGATTCGTCCGTTTCATGTTGCGTTTCCGGTAACTGATTTGCACAAGACTCGTGAGTTTTATGAGTCGGTGTTGGGCTGTACGGTTGGGCGCACGAGCGATCGCTGGATTGATTTCAACCTATTTGGCCACCAGATTACGGCGCATTTGTGCGAACCGACCGATACAACTGTGGCAACGAATCCGGTGGATGGCAAGTCGGTACCCGTGCAGCACTGGGGCGTGATTCTGGATATGCCAAGTTGGGAAGCCTTGGCGCAGCGGTTGCAAGCGCAAGGCATCGAGTTTGTGATTGAGCCCTATGTACGCTTCAAAGGCGAAGTGGGAGAACAAGCAACGATGTTCTTGCTAGACCCAAGTGGTAATGCGCTGGAATTCAAAGCGTTTGGCGATGATGCCGCTATTTTTGCCACCTGATGTGCGATCGCTAAAGGATAATCACACATGCCTGATTCACACACTGAGGCTGCCTTTTCCAGGATTTGTAGTATTGAATGGCGAAAAGTAAAAAATCCTTCAAAACTTGCTTTCGACTCTCAAGTGGTATTAATGATGGAATTCATTCGACGACAGGCACTTTGGGGGAGAACACTCAGCATTCCAGAAACAATCCGTGTTCCTTTTGATGTTGCAGAATACAAAGAGCCAACGATTCGAGCAAATCCCGAAATCCTTAATAAACTGCGTCATCACTTAACTAAATTTAAAACTCTCTCATATACCCTTAACGAACACGCTCAAAACGTATGCGAGTTGGAGTTGCATTGGGCAGCACTCAAAGATAGTGGCATTGCTGGCACGACCGAACATCCAGAGCCCTACGAACCGTTACTTTACATGTTTGATAATTTTGGTGCATTCGGTATCACTCATGATGGAATAAATGTAGGGGTAAGCATCTCTCGTACCTATTGGTTACGCAATGTAGACAAGCCGCCATTTTGGTTAGAAGAAGAAGGCTTTAATACCTCTCTTTATCCTGGCAAAGGCAATTAGATGAGGAACAGTTACCCTAGGAGCCCAATGTCTGGTTCTCAACCTAGCTGCCTAAAAGCGCACGGCTTTTCAAAGAACAGCCTGTCTGGTTCCGAATGCGTAGCGCTATAAACCACAAAAAAGAGCAGGGCGATCGCCTGCTCTTTTTTATAATTCTCAACTTGTTTGTAGTTCTCAGCTGAAGATTAGCGTTTGCTGCCGTTGGAGCCCCGATAGATGCGATCGCTTTGTTCCGGCGACATGTACATAGAAGGAATACGCTGGCTGGCATGAACCGGGCGATCTTGGGCGATCGCGGCCTCAAGGGGCGCAGTCATAAACTCTTTCGTCTTCGTTGAAACAGAGCCAGGGGCCGGGTCTCGCGGATTAGACGCTCCGCTGTGGCCCTGCCGAGATTTGAGCTGGCGGCTATGGTCAGCAGTCGGTAGTTCACACCCCGCAAACGTGGCCGCCAGGGATGGATCTTGCTCCTCAGGGGGTAGCATTTCCTGAGGCGGTACGTAGGAATGGTCTTCGGGGTCGTAGGCCATCACTTCGCCTGTGTCGATGTCGTACACCCAGGCATAAATCTTGAGTTCACCCTTAAACAGCTTGGAGTGAATGGTGGGATAGGTGCGCAGGTTTTCGATTTGGGTGAGTACGTTTTCGGCTACGGCAGCTTTGAGCTTATCCTCGCCTTCCAGGTGACCGTAGTGTTCTTGAATGACACGGCGTGTGGCTTCGGCATGCTTGAGCCAGGCATGCACCAGAGGCAGCTCATCTTCAATCTTTTCCATGTTGAGCAAGCCCTTCATGGCTCCACAGTGGGTATGGCCACAAATCACAATTTGGCGAATGCCCAGCGCATCAATGGCATACTCAATCGTGGCACCCTCACCGCCGTTCGTCGCTTCATAAGGCGGAATGATATTGCCCGCATTTTGAATTTCAAAAATTTCGCCGGGGTTGGCTTGGGTCAGCAGGGATGGATCAATCCGTGAATCCGAGCAGGTGATGAAGAGAACCCGCGGATTCTGGCCTTTGGCCAGTTCCTTGTACAAATCCAGATGGGTGCAGTAGAACTCTTTCTGGAACTTTCGAATGCCTTCAATTAAATGCTTCATAGCCCTTCTTAGAGTGGCGTTGTGCTGCCACTGACGCAACGGTTCATGGAAATATCCGCGATCGCCCAGTGCAGAGTTTTGGGGTCGCTCACACGGGCTAACTGTTCATCATCCTCAAAATTGAAGCGCTTGTGATCATTTCACAACAATCAACAGCGAAATATTTACACCGGAGTGACACCAGAGAACAGGTCGCCATCAATGATGATAGTAGAGATGATGCAGATGTTACGAACTGTATCATAAGGAGAGGAGGCGATCGCGCTCCTTAGGGCATTTTGCCGATTAAACCTTTTGAACAAACCCATAACCAAACATGAGGCAGTGGGTTCTCCCCTTGCTGCTGTTGTTTTGCGACTTTACCTATGGCTCAAGCACCCATTCTGATTTGGTACCGTGCCGATCTGCGCGTGCATGATCACGAACCGCTGCATCAGGCAGTTCAGGCTCGGCCATCCTCCATCCTTCCGGTGTACTGTTTCGATCCGCGCCACTTCGGCACCACTTCCTTTGGCTTTCCCAAAACGGGAGCGTTTCGAGCCCAGTTTTTGCTGGAAAGCGTGGCGGACTTACGGCAACAGTTGCGATCGCTCGGTAGCGATCTAATCCTTCGCATTGGCAAGCCAGAAGCCGTGATCCCCCAAATGGCTCAGGAGTTGGGCGTGGCAGCGGTCTACTATTACCGAGAAGTGACATCCGAAGAACGGGCCGTCGAATCAGCGCTCAACTCAGCCCTCAGCAAAACTGGGGTTAAGGCCAAAACCTTCTGGGGCCATACCCTCTACTATCCCGACGACTTGCCCTTTGGCATTCCCCAAATTCCCGAGCTGTTCACCAACTTTCGCAAGCAGGTGGAGCGAGAGTCGTCGGTGAATTCGCCGCTGCCCACACCCAAGCAACTGCCACCCCTACCCAATGTTTCGGTGGGAGGCTTGCCCGAACTGGCAACCTTTGGGCTGGAAGCACCCAAACCCGATCCGCGTGGGGTTCTGGAATTTCGAGGTGGCGAAACGGAGGGCAAAGCGCGAGTTCAACAGTATTTCTGGCAGGGCGATCGCCTCCGGGTTTACAAAGAAACTCGCAATGGCCTGTTGGGGGCAGACTATTCCTCCAAATTTTCGCCGTGGCTAGCGTTGGGCTGTCTGTCGCCCCGCTATATCCATGCCGAAGTGGAACGCTACGAGGGCGATCGCATCCAAAACGATTCCACCTACTGGCTCATCTTTGAGCTACTGTGGCGCGACTACTTCCGGTTCGTTTGCGCCAAGCACGGCAACAAGGTCTTCCTCCCCGCAGGACTACAAGGCGTGGACATTCCCTGGAAACAAGACGAAAAGCGATTTGACCTGTGGCGCGAGGGCATGACGGGCTTTCCCCTGGTGGATGCCAATATGCGCGAGCTGGCGGCAACGGGCTTTATGTCCAACCGGGGGCGGCAAAATGTGGCCAGCTTTCTCACCAAAAACCTGGGCATTGACTGGCGCATGGGCGCAGAGTGGTTTGAGTCGCTGCTGATCGACCACGATGTGTGCAGCAACTACGGCAACTGGAACTACACCGCTGGCGTGGGCAATGATGCGCGGGGCTTCCGCTTCTTCAACATCACCAAGCAAGCCAAGGATTACGACCCCGACGGAACCTATGTCAAACACTGGCTGCCGGAGCTGGCTAACCTGCCCGCGAGCAAAGTTCACGAGCCATGGAAGTTGCTACCCATCGAACAGCAGCGGTTTGAGGTGCGCCTTGGTGTGGATTACCCCATGGCCGTGGTGGATTTGTTCAAGTCTGCCGAAGCCAACGAGCGCATCTACAACGAGGCACTGGGCATTCGCAAGGCAGACCGAGGTGGACACAACAATCGGGATGCCCGTCGCAGGGGCGATCGCCGCCGTTCCTAACGTTCTGCTAGCCGCGATCGCGCTCCAGGTCAAACACTGCTTTTTCGTAGCACCATTCCTCTGAACGATCGGGATGCTTGAGCATGAGCGACTGCACTAACCGTTGAGCAGCCGAGCGATCGCCATTCAGCAGCTTCACCAATTTGGCATGAGAGCGACCAGCAGCTCTGGACGCTTGACCCTGTGTCACTGGACGGTGCTGAAGTTTGCCAGCAGTTGGTTTCAATCGAAAGGAGAAGTTGCGATCGCTCGCCTTCCCAGTCGGTTTGGCTGGCTTGTGGGCAACCAGTGTTGTGGAAATGCGGGGTCGATTTTGTCGCTGAATTTCGCGATAGAGCAACCATGTCAAAAACAGAGCAACCGCGCAAATGGCCAGAATCAGAAGCTGCATAGAGGTAAGCACATCAACCGTTGAACAGATTTATACCCGAGTTTGCTGGGTTTAAATTTCCCGGTTTTGAATGGTTCGTCGCTTTCTTCATCAGGGTTTTACAGGTTGTCAAGCAATCCTTGTTTATTTGTTACAGCCCCGTAATAGGATCTAGGGTTAGCAGTGTTAGCCGTTAGAGGGGGAAAAGCCTTGAGTCACCAAATCGAAACGATTGCCGCCCATGGTGGGCAACTGATCAACCGCATCTGCTCTGCCGAACAAAAGCAGGAATTTTTGGATAAGGCCGACCACTTGCCCCGCATTCAGCTCGACGAGCGTGCGTTTTCGGATTTGGTCATGATTGCGATTGGTGGCTTTAGCCCCCTTACCGGGTTTATGGAAAAGGCCGACTACGATCGCGTCGTCAATGAGATGTATCTGGCCAACGGTCTACCCTGGTCGATTCCTGTCACTCTATCGGTTTCGGAAGAGGTCGCTGATACGGTAAAAGAGGGCGACCTAGTGCGGCTGGATGATGCGAGCGATCGCTTTGTGGGCGTGATGCAGCTCACCCAAAAGTACACCTACGACAAAATGCACGAAGCGCTGCACGTGTATCGCACCAACGAGGAAAAGCACCCCGGTGTAGCCGTCGTGTATCAGCAGGGCGCTGTGAACCTGGCAGGCCCCATCTGGCTGCTTCAGCGCGATGCCGACCCCCGCTTCCCCACCTACCAAATTGATCCAGTGGAATCTCGCGCCCTCTTCCAGGAAAAAGGCTGGAAAACCGTGGTGGGCTTCCAAACCCGTAACCCCATTCACCGCGCTCATGAATACATCATCAAGTGCGCCATGGAAGTGGTGGATGGCCTGTTCCTACATCCGCTGGTGGGTGCCACCAAGAGCGATGACATCGCTGCTGATGTGCGCATGAACTGCTACGAAATCATGCTGGAACACTACTTCCCGCGCGATCGCGTCATTTTGGCCATTAACCCCGCCGCCATGCGCTATGCAGGCCCCCGCGAAGCCATCTTCCACGCCCTGGTCCGCAAAAACTACGGCTGCACCCACTTCATCGTGGGTCGCGACCATGCGGGCGTAGGCGACTACTACGGCACCTACGACGCTCAGCACATCTTTGATGAGTTCAAGCCCGAAGAGCTTGGCATCACCCCGCTCAAGTTTGAGCACGCCTTCTACTGCACCCGTACCCAGCAAATGGCCACGACAAAGACCAGCCCCAGCCTGCCGGAAGAGCGGGTTCACCTGTCGGGTACCAAAGTGCGCGAAATGCTCCGCCGTGGTGAGTTGCCACCACCCGAGTTCTCTCGCCCCAAAGTGGCCGCCGAGCTCGCCAAAGCAATGCAAATTCCGGTAGAAGCCTAGAATGTAGGATTTTGGGTTTTGGATTTTTGATTTTGGATTGAATTCCGCAAGCTGCCGAGTGACGCAAGTTGCTCGGCAGCTTGCGATGGGTAGGTTAGGTAGTCTCGACTCCGCGAACCAACGGACAGCGCCCTTCAACGACCCAGCAAAGTCAGGTCACACTCACCCCACAAAGGTCAATCGCTTGCCGATCAACGCCGCAGCACAAACGCCAATCCCAAATCCAAAACATCTGGGTTTATGCCTTTGGAGACAGAGCGACCCAGGCTCGTGGGTTAAGATGGAAAGAGGCAATAGTGGTACGCTAATGGGGCGATCGCTAAATTTACGATTGCCCGAAACGCTGAGTATTACTGGCAAACGGAGCACTCTTATGGGATTACTGGATCGACTTAGCCGCTTGATTCGCGCCACACTCAACAGTTTGATTGGGCAGGCGGAGGATCCAGAAAAAATCCTGGAGCAGGCTGTTATCGACATGCAAGAAGACCTGATCAAGCTGCGGCAGGCAGTGGCTCAGGCGATCGCTGCTCAAAAGCGGAGCGAACGGCAAATGCTTCAGGCCGAGCAGCTCTCAACAGAATGGTACCAGCGGGCGCAGCTTGCCTTGCAAAAGGGCGACGATGGACTGGCGAAAGAAGCCCTGACCCGCCGCAAAACCTATACAGAAACAGCAACCGCCATTAAAGGTCAGCTTGAACAGCAAAACCAAATTGTGGCGCAGATGAAGCAAAACTTGGTCACGCTGGAAGGCAAACTGGCCGAAGCAAAAACCAAAAAGGATATGTACATTGCTCGGGCGCGTTCGGCTCAAGCCTCTGAAAAGTTGAACGATATGCTGGGACGCACCAGCACCAGCAGTGCCGTTGCCGCCTTTGAGCGCATGGAAGACAAAGTGCAGGAGCTGGAAGCCCGCTCTGCTGCGATCGCCGAACTCAACCAAGACACCCTAGAGCAAAAGTTTGCCTCGCTAGAGAGCGGCGATGTAGATGCCGAACTCGCAGCTATGAAGCAACAACTGATGACCGGGGGTGCACCTAGCGAGACAAGCTTGCCAGCCAGCACCGAAAGCGACCCTTCCCTGGATGAGCTAAGAACGCAACTGGAAGAGAGCAACTAGTGATTAGCAACTAGCCATCAACAAGCGGTTAACGATCGCTCTGTACTCACGCTCAGTCCAATAATTTTGTGAATTTCCGTAATTGGCGTAATTGGACGATGTTGAAGCCTAGGCAATGGCAGAGCCACGCGACATCAAATCGGCCATCTCCTAGGCGCTTTCCATCCAGTCGTAAATGCGATTGAGCTGATCCAAGGTGACCAAACCATACTGCCATAGCACCATTGGCAACGGTCCCTGGTTTTTTTCGCTGTGGCGCTGCGCAACTGCGATGGAAGAGTCTGGGAGCAGCAGTTCCTCTCGCAAAAACTGAATCAATTTGGAATAGGTATTAGGCGACATCGTTGTCATCACCTCCTTGGTGGTTGCTAGTGGTTGGTAATTCTGAGCGAAGAGAATGCAAGTTTTGAGGCGTTAGGCGGTTACACTGGAGCGCCCGACAGGCGGGACATCAGATGAAACCATCCTGGGGTAAACCCAATGCGTTTGAAGGCAAGGCTTGGCAATTAAGCGATCCCAACCGCAAGGTGGGACTTATATCGTGGCGGATCAATGGGATAGGTGAAATGACCCAATGGAATGATTCATGTTCACCGGCTACTCGCTTTTTGCATAAGCCAATCGGTACATCTTTCAATACACCGACCAGTGGCATTTGATAGCACTGGCGATCGCCCCATTCCTGTAGATTTCCCGGTGTGCCTATTACATCGCAGAGATAACTCGCAACCCACCGGGATTACACGTTATTTCTTCATGGCGATAAAAGCGATTTCCGTAAACTCCACAGGCTTACGCAGATATGGGATCGGAGTGTAGCATTTCTTTTATCGTTCGATCTAGTAATTTTTTTCTAGTCGGTCGATGAATCATGAAAAACTTACAGACTGAGGGATTTGGGTTCACAAACCGTCCTTGAAACTGGTTTACAGTTCGTTAAAAACCACAGTCTGTTCTACAGCTTAGAAAGTCGTTCCTTAAGGGATCGCCAGTCAACGCTTCAGATATTAAGGCTCCAAAAATCGCAGCTCAACGCGATCACCCTCAGATAGTCCAATCTCGGCAGCCCGACCACCACGCAGCTCAATCACGCTATCCACGGGCACCCGAGGGCCGTAGGTAGGGCAAGGATCGGCATCGCAAGGGGGAGCGGTTACGATCGCCTGCACTTCTCCATTCCGTAAAAACACCATATCCAGCGGAATCAGCACATTCCTCATCCAAAACTGCACCGGACGAGCGCGTCGAAAGGGAAACAACATGCCCCGGTTATCTTCGAGGGAAGGGCGATACATCAAGCCCATGGCCTGCTCTTGGGGCGATCGCGCCACCTCAAGCTGAATCACCTGATCGGCCATCGTTGCTTCGGCGGTAATTGGCAAACTTTGCGCCATCGTTTGAGCCTCAGCCGCTGTCGAAGGATTGGGTGCTGGAGACGAAGAGGGGGAATCAGCAGGAGCGTTTGTGCAACCCATTAGCAACACACTCAAACCAACGCTGAGCAAACAGACCACACCCGATACAACCTGCCGGGTTTGCTTCTCTCGCTTCATCTGCTATGCCTCCCGCAATACATAACCTACGCCACGCACGGTTTGAATTAACCGCTTCTCGCCTTCGTCTTCAATTTTGAGCCGCAGGTAGCGGATATAGACTTCAATCACGTTGGACTCGCCCATGAAGTCGTAACCCCACACATTTTCCAAAATCTGTTCGCGGGTCAACACCTCACGGGGATGCTCCATCAAGTATTTCAATAGCTCAAACTCTTTCATGGTGAGTTCAATGGTGCGATCGCCCCGAAATGCCCGACGCGTTGCCAAATCCAGCATCAAATCTGCAAAGCGAAGCTGTTCGTTGGTTGCGGTATCCGGCTGAAGGTACAGCCGCACCAGCTTCAAAAAATCCTCAGGACGGTACGGCTTAAGGAAATAGTCATCGGCTCCCGCCTCCAAGCACGCCACCCGATCTTCCACCGCATCCTTGGCCATGAGCAGCAGCACCGGATTGCGAATTCCCGTAGCCCGCAAATGCGTACACAGTTGCAAACCCGACTCCCCGGCCAACATCCGATCCACCACGATCAGCTCTGGCTGGAAATCTTTGGCTTGTTGCATGCCCGTAGCGGCATCAAAGGCGATCGCCGTTTCATAGCCCGCATCTTGCAAATCGGCACTCACATGCTGTGCCAACACCTCATCTGTTTCAATCAACAGCACACGAGGGCTACGTTCCAAGTTTCCAGTGTTCATAACTGTTGCGATAAGGGCCGCTGTCATTCCATCAGTTCTAGCATGTTCATTTCTTTCTGGTTTCTCACAGCGCAAAAACCTTGGCCCCTTAGCCGACCTTTTGAACGGCTATCAGCGCCATCCAGGTCAACGACCGCGCAACCGCTACGGAAGTTCCACCGAGGTGGGCTTGGCCACATGGGGTAACCCCCAACCCAACTTTTCGCGCAGCAGGTGAAAGAATTCTGGAGGCTTAAGCCGAATAAACCGAGCCGTATAGGGCGATCGCTGCAACCTCACCCGATCTTCGGGCAGCACATAGCAGCCAGCATTGCCATCCACCACCATCACCAATCGGGTTGGGTTCGCCGGAAAAATCGTCACAGGCTCACTGTCTGCAAACACCAATGCCCGCGAAGCCAGCGAGTGAGGACAAATGGGCACCAGTTGCAACACCGGCACGTTCGGCGTAATGACTGGGCCACCTGCTGATAGGGCATAGGCCGTCGAGCCGGTCGGCGTAGACACAATAATGCCATCCGCCGCAATATCCACCGGAGCGTGCCGACCCACCTCAACCTCAAAGTGGCACATGCTCGTCAACGGTTCACGATGCAGCACCATCTCATTCAGGCACAGAACTTCCCAACACAGCACATCTTGCCGATACAGCTGCACGGCCACCATGGCCCGCTCTTCCACTTCATAGGCCCCTTCCACCAGCATTTCTAGTGATTGGGGTAAGCGGTTGAGATAGGTCTCGGTTAAGAAGCCCATGTGCCCCGTATTGATGGCGAGCAAGGGAATGCCCCACGGTGCGACCTGCCGGGAGGCAGCCAGCACCGTACCATCGCCCCCCAGCACAATGGCAAATGCCATGTCTTCGTCAAAGCCTTGAGGTGCCAAACTCTTGAGCGGAGTATGGCAAATCGGGCGATTGGGTTTTGAGTAGCCTAAAATGCCACCGACCCCAGTCGCCAAAAACACGTCCCATCCATAGGAAACAAGCTTGTCACGCAGTTCTTCGGCAGTTTGACAAGCAACGGGCTTGATATCGTTGTAAATGATGCCAGCTTTGGGCACACGCAGCGTCCGAAATTTAGGGGAGTACAATCATTGGCTATTGAGCGACATAGCCATTTGTCATTAACTATTTAGCTTACCGTTTTGTGGCAGGTAAGCCTATTATGAAGGACGGCTTGTTCTGTAGGATTGAAGTCAACAATTCAAGGACAACGGCGATCCTGGCAAAAAGAGTTGATAAACCCACAGACTTAATCAACCTTAATCAACAGGAAAGTACCGCTCTACCTACCCCATCTCGTTCGATCCCACCTTTACAGGGTAATCGGTTCGCGATCGCCAAGCTCACCTGTCCACCACAAAATCTCGATTCATCATCTCGATTCACCCATCCTCCATCCTTCAACCTTCTTCAAGCTTATAGGCAAGATTACGAATTTCTATCATGCAGTCGAGGAAGCTATTTTGCTTACACAGCATAGCGTTGCAGCGTTTATCGACTGCCATCGTTGAGCCAGAGTGCGGATTTGAGCGATTTCGGCATCACAAAACCGACAGCTTTCGCTAGGATTAAGAAATATTGCGACTCATCTCGCGTTTTGTTACAAAAGGTAACAAACCCAAAAAGGCAGTTTGTCATGTTTGGCGTCCTCAACAACTTCAAGAGCAGTCTCAATGCAGATTTGGGAGAGCAAATGCTGAATGCAGTTGCCAGTCAATCCATTCGCCATTTGTTCACTTCCTGTGAAGCTGTGGAGGTTGATATTCAGTGTCATCCTTCGAGCAAGCTGTTGCAGGGCAGTATTGACAGCTTCAAAATGAGCGGTCGAAATTTAGTCATTCGCCGCGATTTTGAAGTGGAAGAAATGTCTTTTGCGACAGATGCGGTGAGCATCGACCCTGGCTCTGTGCTTGCAGGGCAGATCAAGCTCCGTCAACCGACTCAGGCTGTAGCCCAAGTCATGCTGACCGAAGCCGCAATCAATAAAGCGTTTGAGTCGCCTTTGGTGACGCAGCATCTTGTCAATGTGAAGGCCGAAGCGGTTACTAATTTGTCGGGTGGGGAACCGGTCTCGTTTCGCGACATTCGGGTGAAGCTGCTGCCCGAGAACCAGATCCAACTTCAAGCCGTTACCGATTTGCCCAACCGCAAAGATGTCCCGATTAGCCTGGTGGCAACGTTGACGGTGGAGCGCCGCAAGCGCATTTCGTTTAAAGACCCGCGCTTTGAAGGGGCTGAGGTTCCAGCTGACATGACTGGGCTATCGGAAGTGCTGACGATGGCATTTGCCGAAATTTTGGACAATATGGTGGATTTTGATCGGTTTGATTTGGACGGGGTGATGCTGCGGGTGAACCGCCTAGAAACCCACGGTCAAAAGCTGGTCTTTAGCGGGTATGCTCAAATAGAACACTTTCCCAAACAGTAATTTCCCAAGGTCAGCGATTTGGGAAATTGGCTGGAAGGGTTGTTGCAGTTTGAGTTTACGCGATCGCACTTGTTCACCATTGAGTTGGTTTCAGGTGTGGATCGGGCCCGTGCGGTGCCTTGCGTAGGCTTGGTATATAGCCCGTCTGTCCCCAGATTGACCTATGGACATTCAAAATTTCTTTCAAGCAGGGGGAGTCGTGATGCTTCCCTTGCTGGGTTTTTCGGTGTTGGCGTTTGCGCTGATTTTGGAACGGCTGGTGTTTTGGTCGAAGCTCACCAATCGGCAGGATCGCGTCATTCAAGAGGCGATTGCCCTGTATCGACGGAGCTCGCGGGCCGCCTTTCAGCAGTTGGAAAAGAATGCCGACCTGCCCATGGCCCGTATTTTTTTGGCAGCGCTAGAGCTAGAACAACCTACCCCCGACGAGTTTCGGCTGGCGCTCGAAAGCTCTGCGCAGGCCGAGCTTCCGCTCCTCAAGCGGTTTAGCACTGTGTTTGATACGGTCATTAGCGTGGCACCGCTGCTAGGCCTGCTAGGTACCGTATTAGGCCTCATTCAATCCTTTGCATCACTGCGGTTGGGCGACTTGACGAATACGCAAACCGCTGGAGTGACCTCAGGAATTAGCGAAGCCCTGATTTCCACAGCGGCAGGGCTGGTAGTGGCGATCGCCACCCTATTATTCGCCAATATGTTTCGAGGTTTGTACCAGCGGCAGGTGGCCCTTATTCAAGAGTACGGTGGGCAAATGGAACTACTGTATCGTCGTCGCTACGAGCGCGGAGGAGCTTCTTATGCGTCTTCCCAATGATCCTGAGCCACCACCACAGATCAACATTGTGCCGATGATCGATGTGATCTTTGCGGTACTCACGTTTTTTATTATGTCGTCGCTGTTTTTAACCCGCTCAGAAGGGCTGCCAGTCAACTTGCCAGGGGCAGTCACCTCCGAAGCCCAAAACCAAACTCAGGTGGTTGTGACTATCGACCCTGAAGGACGAATTGCGCTGAATCAAGAATTTATGGATGCAGAAACCCTACAAATTCGGGTGGGTGAACTGGCCGCAGCATCCCAAGATGGGCCAATGGTGATCGTCAATGCAGATCGAGTTGTGCCTCACGGGCAGGTCGTGGAGATTATGGATCGGCTGCGAGCAATTCCTGGCGTGCGGCTGGCGATCGCCACTCAGCGCCCCTAGCCTTTCAAAATTCAGCCAGGTTACCCAAACCGTTACACCTGGGTCTGCCCCTCCCACTTTATAGATATGAATTAATTCAATAGACGGGACACCACATTGAGTAGGTCGGCAGCAGTATAAGGTTTTGTTAAATAATCGTTCGCCCCTAGCGCCAATCCAAGTTCAGTATCCGTTTTATGCGATTTTGCTGTGAGAAAAACAAATGGAATTGTCGCAGTTGTTGTTGCTTGCTTCAGGGCTTGAAGAACTTGATGCCCATCTAAAAGCGGCATCATCATGTCGCAAAGAATTAAGTCTGGCAGGTGATGTTGAGCCAGTTGAATGCCTGCTAATCCATCAGGGGCACTGATAGCCTCATAATTTTCTAGTTCCAGCAGTTCTACCAAATTATCTCGAACAAATTCTTCATCTTCAATGACCAAGACTTTTTTCATCAGAACCTAAGCCCATACTAAATTAGTAAATGAATCGTTTTACGCGGAGACCCTGAGTGGTAGGGGATTTACTCTACTGAGGGGAAGGTGAATAGTAAAGCTGATCCACCCAGCTTGGCTATCAACTGTAAGAGTACCTTTTAGTTTTTCCACTAGTTTTTCTAAAATTGTCAGTCCCAGTCCAGTACCAAGTTGCTTACTAGAACGCGCATTAGAGGCACGATAGAACTTCTTGAAAAGATTGGGTACTTCTGTTGCGACGATGTCTGCTGTGTTACTAATTTTGAAAATTAAGTTAAAGCACGATTTTGAATTATTATCAGTTTGATGATAATCAATATCAATATTAATTGAACCCTGAGGTGGAGTGTACTTGCATGCATTACTCAATAATTCGGTGAGAATGCGTTCTAAGCTGTGGCGATCGCCAAATACTAGTGAAATCTCAGGAATTGCATTAATGGTAAGAGCCTGATGATTATCCTGGATCCGGGTTTCCCAGATATTAATAATCTTCGTCAGGCAATCATAGACGCTAAAGACTTCTGACGCAGTAAACGCACAATCCGATTCTAACCGTTGCAGATCTAAAATATCGTTAATAAGATCAAGCTCTCGGACACATTCATCCTGCAAAATCTTCATATAAGACTGCTGCTTTTCCACTGAATCAGCCGTCTTCAGTAAACTAATCACCATTTGCATATTGGTTAGCGGGCTTCGCAAGTCGTGAGATAACACGCTGAGCGTATCTTCTTTGCTTTCATTAAGCTGTTGCAGTTCTTGAATAGTATGCTGGAGTTGCGCGATCGCAGCTTGTTTGGCTAATCGGGTAGAAATCGCATCTAACAATTCAGCGGATTCAAAGGGTTTTGTGAGATAGTCATCTGCACCTAACTTCATGCCGTGTCGAATGTTGGTTTTCTCAGCTTTGGCTGATAGAAAAATAAAAGGGATAAATGCCAATTGTGAATCTTGGCGGAGTGAGGTCAGGAGATCATACCCATTTAAGCCGGGCATCATGATATCAGAAATGATCAAATCGGGGCATATAGACTGTGCTTGGGCTAATCCCTGAGCGCCTGTATCTGCACAAATGACATCAAACCCCTCTAACTCCAGAAGATCTTGCAAATTAGCTCGAATCAACTCATCGTCTTCAATTACAAGGATTTTTTTCATGAGTCTAGTTTCGTAATGTAAGCGACAGTGAAGCGACCACTGAGCAAATAAATTTATGCAATCAGACAAAGGCTGTCGCCGCTCAAACTCAAGCTAATTCCAATTAAGTTATCGATTAACGTGTCAAAGCGGCTTAAATAGATTTCATGACTTAAGATTTCATGGCTTATGCTGGCAAACATTCTCTATTAAATTTTGACACAGCAATAACCAGCTTGCTTCATTATCAAACCATCATTGACTTAAAGTTCATCAAACCAAACTCATTGATTTAGGCTTTCTTTATGAAAAGATTTTTGATTTTTACCCTGTTCAGGGTAGGTTCTTAAACTTCTCCTAATAGTTATTTCTTTAATAAATTAAGCTGTCTTAATAGTTTGGAATTCTCCGGTGTTAACAGATTTTTTAGCTCTTCAATTTGGTTCAACAAGTTAATCTCACGATCGCACTCATCTCTGAGGATTTGTAAGTAACGATTGCGATCATGATCAGTTTTGGCATCTTTGATCATGCAAATTGCCATATTGATATTAGAGAGCGGATTTTTCAACTCCTGAACGAAGTTATTCAAGAAGTCTTCTTGCGTAGTCATAAACTGTTGTAAGTCATGTACTTCCTTTCCTAACACCTCTGCTCGACGGCGTTCAGTCTGATACTGCTGCATCAAGTTTGTATGCTTCTCTAAACGGGTAGCGATCGCTTTCAACAGTTCATTGGCCTCATAAGGCTTTGCAAGATAATCGTCCGCACCTAAATCCATTCCTTCTCGAATATCTGCCCGCTCCGTTTTAGCGGTCAGAAAAATGAAGGGAATGGTAGCCGTCGCTGAGTTTTGCCGAAGTTGATGTAATACTCCAAACCCATCAAGTTCAGGCATCATTACATCACAAATAATCAAGTCTGGTTTAAACTTCTGCGCTAGTTGCACCCCAACTACACCATTTTCAGCACTAATTGCCTGAAATCCTTCTAGCTCTAACAGCTCGATGGTATTTTCCCGGAGTAGTGTTTCATCTTCAATTACTAATATTTTCGTCATGGGTCGGGTTGGCTTGCAAAGCAGGAAGTTTAACTACAAATAGTGTGCCCGTGTCTTCTTGACTCGTAACAGAAATTGTTCCACCTTGCAGGTCAACACATTTCTTGACGATGGTTAGTCCTAATCCCGTTCCTGATATGGTTCCAACATTATGCCCTCGATGAAATGACTCAAAAATGTGGGGGAGATCTTTAGCAGGAATGCCAATCCCTTGATCCTGGATGCGGAATGTCACCCAATTTTGCTCACAACTCAACGTAAAATCGATACTGCTTCCATTGGGAGAGTACTTCAATGCGTTCGAAAGTAAGTTATTCAAGATTTGTTGGAGTAATTTCTCATCTACACAAACTATCGGAATCTCCTGTATGCACGAAAACTGAATCTGGTGCTGATCGTTGTCACTCAGTTGCAAGTCAGCAACTAATGCATGGCAAAACTCAAGTACATTTATGTGTTTCGGTTGATATTGGAGCTTGTTTGCTTCTGCCTTACTGAGCACCAAAATATCCTCTAAAAGTTGTGTCATTCGCCGTCCGGCAATTTGAATGCGTTGGAAGTGAGTCATTTTTTTCTCATCATTCCATTTATACCCATAGTTTTCTAGCAAAGAAGCAGATGACAGAATAACAGTTAGAGGGGTGCGAAATTCATGGGAAGTCATGGAAATAAATCGTGACTTTAGTTCTCCTAATTCACGTTCTTTAACTAATGCCTTATGGATTTCAAATTCTGATTGTTTGAGCTCTGTTATATCAGTTTGAATTCCAACATAATGAGTGAGTGTATTGTCTGCATCGTAGATAGGTGCAATGCTCAACTCATTCCAAAAGAGTGTGCCATCTTTCCGATAGTTTTGTAGGGTGACGGTGCAGGGTTTACCGGCTTTGAGGGCAGCTCTCAAAACATCCAGGTCGGGTTGCAATCGCTGGTTCCCTTGGAGAAGTCGGCAGTTGTGTCCCATGATCTCTGACTGCGAATATCCAGTCATTTCTTGAAAGGCAGGGTTGACATAAATCACTGGATTGTCTGGTAAACGAGCATCACAGATAACAATCCCATTATTGCTGGCAGAGACAGCGCGATCGCGTAGTTTGAGTTCAGTTTCGATGCGTTGACGTTCTTGAATTTCTTGGGAAAGTTGGGCAATCGTTCGACTCAGTTCGGCTGTCCGCTCCTGAACCTTAATTTCTAAATCATGTTTTGCGGTTTCTAATATATTTTGGGCTTGCTTATGAATAGTGATATCTCTGGAAAAGACTGATACTCCAACTACCGCCTGAGTTTGTTCTTGATAAATGGGATTAAAAGATACTTCTAGATAACGCCCAGAAGAGGGTGAACCACTTTGATATTCAGTCGAAAAATGTTCGCCTGCTAATGCTCTATCATAAAGGGCTTTCCAGTACTTTCTATGGTCTGGTGACAGGTAAGATAAAATGTCGCAACCCGCCTCTAAACACTGCTGGTAAGTATATTGAAAACATCTGGAAAAAGCAGAATTCAGGGTAATAAGCCGATAATTGACATCTACAGACCAGATCAGATCTTCTGTATTCTCAATCAAGGCAAGTAAATTTGCCTCACTTTGTCGAAGTGCAGCTTCAACGGCTTTGCGATCGCTAATATCTCTCACAATAACTAGGACTTCATCATCATTGATGGCAATAATCCGGGCTTCTTCATAACACAGAACATCATTAACAACCAATTGAAACTCTTGAAACTGCACCTCACCCGTTTCGAGTGCAGCTTGGGCCAACTCCATTCGTGTTTGAGCAATATCAGGCGGTAATGCCTGAGCAGGGGTTTTGCCAACTCCCTTCGCTGGCGAAAAAACTGCCTGAAACCCTGGTGGATAGCGGTAATCTAAATATGTGCCAGTTTTGGTCATCCGGATTATCAGATCAGGGATGGCTTCCAGTAAAGCCCGATTGGTCGCTTCACTCTTCAGCAAGGCGGCTTCTGCTTGTTTGCGAGCTGTAACATCTACCGTATTGCCTACTACTCGAACGGGATGACCGTTTGAATCTCGCAAAATAAGTGCCTGGTCATGGACATAAATATACTGGTCTTGCCGATTTCGAATGCGGTACTCCAGATCATATCGACTGGCAGTTTTCAAGGCTGCTGCGATCGTTTCACAGGCAACCGCATGGTCGTCAGGATGAATACGACTGATCCACCATTCACCGGTCGTATCACATTCCTCTGGGGCAAACCCAAGTTGGGTTCCCACTCCTTGCGATCGATCGATGTAATTTCGGGGAACATCCCAATCGTAAATGGTGCTATTGACAGCAGCCGTCGCCAGACGGTACCGTTCATTTGCTTGATGTAAGGCGATTTCCGACTGCTTGCGATCGCTAATGTCGCGCACAATAATCAGAACCTCATCAAGTCCTAGCGCAACGATCTGGGCCTCCTGATAATGCAGTTCTCCGTCAATCTCCAATCCAAACTCGCAAGATTGCTTAGAATCAGTCTCTAATGCCTGTTCCACACAAGCCATTGTTTCTACGGCAAGCTCGAATGGGAGCAATTCATAAACAGTTTTGCCAATTGCAGTTTCGGGAGAATGAAGCACTTTAGAATTCTTTGAAGGCTTAAAATCCAGGTATGTCCCTGTGCGGCTTAAACGAATTAGGAGAGCTGGCACCGTTTCCAGTAATGCCCGATTGGTTGCTTCACTTTTTAGCAGCTCGCGTTCAACCCGATTACGATAGCTGACATCCCGTACAACTATCAGCACTTCGTCCGTTTGAATTGGCACAATATATACTTCTTCGTCAGCAAGAACCTGGTGTCTCTCACTTTGGAATTCAAATACCTGAGGCTCACGTGTGGTTAGTGCCCGATCAATGTGTTCTAAGTACTGCTCGGCTAGCTCAATTGGTAAATGATCATAGATGCTGCTCCCATAAACAGATTCAATATTAGCTAATGGAATAAAATTTCTGGTCGGACGAAAGTCTAGGTATATTCCACTTCCAGACATCCGAATCAGTAGCTCTGGATCTGGATCGCCTAAAGTTTTGTTGGCATCCGGTTGTGTCCATTCATGTGCATCGCGTAATGACCTGGCTGATAAAGCCGGTGAACCGTGAGATGAATCAGTCTTTACCCAGTTGGGGCGTTCCGGGAAAAGCTCTGTTTCCAGTTGATATAACTCACTCAAAATCCCATTGGCTGGAGCAATCAGTGCGTTCGCGTTCGCATCGCTTTCGCAGAGGTGCTCAATGTGTTCCAGCAGGTCCCGCACCTGGTTTTGCAACTGCTGGATTGTTTTATGGCTATGGCGAAGATTTCCATCTATATTCTGTTTCATATTTAGTATGTTGTATCAGCTAAGAAAGAAACTAAATTTAGCTTAAATTGATGTTCTTGAGTATTCCCTAACTATCTGGATCTTGCTCATAGTAAGCAACGATCTTCAGTGAAGGAACCGACTCTCGCACAAAATAAGTTGATACTGCCTCCTTGTTTAAAGTTAGAAGGCTCTTAGCCAATTGACAATTCGTGGTCTGCCTATCGGCATGGATCCGTGGAATTTGGGCTGTGTGATCCGTGATTTCTCAGGAGTACGGAGGCCGACTACAGTTTTTTGCTTAGTGGTGTTAGCTGCCACACCTAGGAAAAAGCCATTTTGCATGTGCAAACGTGAGCGAGCACGAGTTTTGTTGTTGGATTACTGATTGGTACGGAGAGTGAGCTCGAGAAATTAACGAGGTGGCTTTACCGAGAACACGCAACACCCGTTTCGAGGTTTTTCACGATGTTATATTTTACCCAAGCTGAAAAGATGAATTCATGGGTTATTTCGTAGAAATCTACGATTGGTCTGTAGAGCATTTCCACTTGATCGGGACACGCAATGGATGTAATTCCGGCAATTGCATCAAACGAGTCGCTTACACCATTCCTATTTATTGTCCTAAATCCAGTTATGTTGCACAATCATTTTTTACATCCTGCAATCCGCCCTGCAAATCGCTTGCAATATGCGCTATTTAATAGCGCTCCACATGTGATGATTGCAACAGATAATCAAGGCACTATTCAGGCGTTTAATGCAGCAGCAGAAAAACTGCTGGGTTACTCGGCTGAAGAAGTGATAGGGCGATTAACCCCTGTTGTTTTTCATGATTCAACTGAACTTTGGCAGGATTCTAATTATCAACAAGGGCGAGAGTATCACTTGATCCAACCGGGTGTTGAGGTTCTGGTGTCTAAGGCTCGTCAGGGAATGGTGCATGAGCAGGAATGGACATACCGTTGTAAGAATGGCGATCGCATCCTTGTCTGGTTATCGGTTGCGCCAATCCAGGATGAAAACAATATGTTGCTGGGTTTCCTGTTTAGTGCGCAGGATATTACCGCTCAACGGCGCGCAGAGATAGCGACAAAGAAAACTGAATTGCATTTTCGCCAAATGGTGGGAAATGTTCCTGGCATGATTTATCAGCATATTTGCCATAAGGATGGAACAGATTACTTCCCTTTTGTCGGGTGTAACTGTTTTTCGATCTTTGAGGTTGAGCCAACGGATATCCAGAAAAACGCAAATACCCTGTGGGAGATGGTTGATCCCGATGACCTCCGGGCTTTTCGGAGAAACTCTGCTTTGGCCGCGCAATTGTTGCAAACTTATGAAACAGAACTGAGGATTGTAACTCCGACAGGCTGTGTGAAGTGGATTCAAAGTATTGCACATCCAACAATGCAACCCAATGGAGACATTATTTGGGATGGCGTAATGATTGACATTAGCAATCGCAGAAAATTGGAACAGGAGCGCGATCGCTTTTTTAACCTACCCCTTGATATTCTGGCTGTTCTTCACTTAAATGGTGTTTTTCGTCAGGTGAATACTGCCGTGATGGATATCTTGGGGTATTCTATCCAGGAATTTCAGTCTCAACCGTTGCCTGAACTGGTGCATCCAGACGATCAAGAAGCGACCCGAAAGGCGCTGGAACGCTTGAGCCAGGGGAGTACAGCGTTTTTTGAGAATCGGTGCCGCTGTCACGATGGTTCCTACAAATGGTTATCCTGGAAAGCGATTCCTGTACCTGAAGAGAATTTAGTTTATGCGATCGGGCGAGATGTGACGGTGAATAAAACCGCAGAAATGGCATCTCGTCAATTGAATCATGAACTTGAGAATCGCGTGCAAGAACGCACGGTGGAGTTGCAGAAAGCGCATCAAGAGTTGTCATTTCTGATTGAGAATTTCCAACTTGCAGCCATCGAGTGGGATGCCGATTTTCGGGTACAGCGTTGGTCGCCAGAAGCTGAAAAATTGTTTGGATGGGGGGCTGACAACATTGTTGGTAAAGCGCCTTACGATTGGAAGTTCATCTATGAGGCGGATCAAGCGATCGCAAATGAAACTATCCAAGCACTATTGCACGGGACCGCTTCACGCGGTATGTATTCCATTCGTAACTACACGGCTGATCAGTCTATTGTGTATTGCGATTGGTTTCATTCTGCTTTAGTGGATGAAACTGGCAAACTAGTGTCAGTTTTATCGTTGGTTCTCAACATTACGGAACGGAAGCAGGCAGAGGAGGATTTAAAGGCTTCTCAACATCGTTTTTCAACGGCATTTAACCGAAGTCCGGCGGCGTTATCAATTACAACGTTTCCAGAAGGTATTCAGCTTGATGTGAATGAAAGTTGGGTATTGAGTACTGGGTATAGCCGTGAGGAGGCGATCGGGCGGCAATCGTCTGATCTGAGGTTTTGGGAATTTCCACTTGAACAACAGCAGTTCATTCAGACCTTAAGTGAACAAGGCTCAGTAAGAAATTTGCTAATGCATTCTCGGATTAAGAGTGGGGAAATTCGCAAAATTTTACTTTCTTCTGACTTGATTGAGTTAGATGGTCGATCGTGTTTATTAAACTCTGCGATCGATATTACTGAGCAAAAACATGCAGAGGATAAAGTCTTACAAGCATTAGAACGAGAAAGAGAGTTGGGTGAATTGAAAACGCAATTTATCACAAACACTTCTCATGAGTTCCGCACCCCTCTCACAACAATCCTAGGGTCTGCCGAGTTGCTAGATTCAGTTCGCCAGAATTTAACGGAGGAGAAGAAGCGAAAACACTGCGATCGCATTAGGTTTGCGGTTAAGCATATGACTCAACTGTTAGATGATGTCTTAATTGTCAGTAAGGCTGAAGCTGGTAAATTACCTTTTGACCCAATACGGATAGAACTTACAGCGTTTTGCCGTAATTTGGTTGAAGACTTAAAATCGGGTATTGGCAAGGATTGTACAATTCATTTCTCTAGTCAAACAGAACCCATTATGGGTGAGTTTGATGAGAAGTTACTCCGACAAGTTTTAGAAAACTTGATCTCCAATGCCGTGAAATATTCCCCACAAGGACAACCTGTTTATTTCGAGTTACGGGAAACACAAGAAACTGCCGAATTCCGCGTTCAGGACAAAGGAATTGGTATTCCAGACGCTGAGATTCCTCATCTGTTTGAACCATTTCAAAGAGCGAGTAATGTTGGTGGCATTTCAGGCACGGGCCTGGGACTGTCGATTGTTAAAAAAGCGGTTGAATTACACCAAGGAATTATCACTGTTAATAGTCATGTGGGGCAAGGTTCCTTGTTCACAGTGATTATGCCTCGATGCACGCAATCAGGCGATCGCAAAGATAGTTAATTCACATCGCAGACTCCTAGGTATCTGAATCGAAAATTCACAGGTGAATTACTAAACCTTAGGCAACTCTAATTAGGATAGAAACTACAATGAGACAAGCAAAGCAAAGTATTTTAGTGATTGAAGATGAAAGTTCCATCCGCGACATTATTACAGAGATGCTGGAAGATGAAGATTTTCAGGTGACCTGTGCTGAAGACGGGCAACAAGGGCTAGAACTCGTTCAGCATCACATTCCTGATTTAATTATTTGCGATATCATGATGCCTCGGATGCAAGGGTATGATGTTTTATCCAATCTTCGATCAGATGAACAGACTTCTATCATTCCATTTGTTTTTTTGACTGCGAAAGCGGATAAAGTGAATCTCCGAACTGGGATGGATTTAGGTGCAGATGACTATCTCACAAAACCATTTACTCGCTCTGAATTAATTTTCGCAGTCAAATCCCGCTTGGAAAGACAAGCGGGGCTTAACAAACACTACAATCAGCAATTAGAGGAACTTCGAAAGGGAATTTCCTCCTCAATGCCCCAAGAATTAATATCTCCCATCAATGGCTTGGTGGGATTGTCTGAGTATTTAGCTGCCAAATATAACTCAATCTCGGCAGATGAACTTTTAGAAATTGCTCAGTTAATCAATAAATCTGCATGGCGGTTTGATCGAGTAGTTCAAAATACGTTGCTGTATACCAAACTGGCATTAGCAGAGACTCCAATGACACCTGAAGATTTACAGGAGTCCTGTGACTATTCGTTGTTGACAGTCAAGGACAGTGCCATTAAAGCGGCTCAAGCTGTAAATCGAACAGCTGATTTGCAATTTGAACTGGAGGACATCCATGTCCTCATATCAATGAAGAACTTGCAGAAGATTGTTGAGGAGTTGGTCGATAATGCATGCAAGTTTTCTAGTGCGGGAACTCCAATTCAGATTTCTACTCGCCTTTGTAATGAGTATTTTACTCTGCAAGTGCGCGACCAAGGTTGTGGTATGAAGTCTGTTAAGGTAACAGATATCGGTGCTTACAAAAAGTTCAATGATGAATTCTCCAATGGGTCTGGTTTAGGGCTAATCATTGTGCAGCAGCTAATACAACTCCACAGGGGCGAGTTTGCGATGGAAAGTGCGCCCGGAGCAGGAACGTTAGTAGAGGTTAAGCTGCCTACTGTCGATCACCGAGTCAACTGAATGCGCCTCAGGGTTGAGCGGTTCCAGGAATACGCAGGCTTCCCAAGGCATAGACTCCAGTTGTTTCTATCGGAATTTCAAACTGAAGCGTGGCTTCGGGAAAGTCCAGGAATTGGATTTCATATCGCCCTGGCTTAAACAGTTGTGTCTCAAAGAAGTGTAGGTTGATAAACTAGGGACGGATTGCTGCCAGTGGTACAGCGATGGGTGGTCAGTCTATGAGCGGGTGTTACCTGACTGGGTAACTCTGTGAGTGGGCAAAACAGGAACTCAGAAGTTGGAACGAACCAATGGTATTTCGAAAGGCCAGGTTGGACAATAGCATCGTCGGCAATACAAGTTTGGCAAGGTATGGGAACAAAGCGAAGTCACTCTGCGTTTAGTGGTGAGCGATTTCAATTGGATTTGGGTGAACAGTTGGACGAAAGATACGGTAGCAGAACGGGTTGGATTTGCTATCAATGCTTGGTCTTGGGATGATGTCGCAACTTTCCCCACACTTCTTTGAGGTGCAACCCGGTAAGTTACATCGCATTTCCGTATGGTTGTCTATAGTTACCCCAGCAATGTCTGTAACACATCGTTCCTAATAGCAATATTCCCCACATTGAAACAGTGATCTGTCCTTTCTCTGGTGTACTGGAGTAACTCATCCATCTTTGTGCCCCTATACGAAATCCTGTAGGGGGTATGACCGTATGAATCGTATTTTCTAGAAACGAGAGATGCGTTGAGAATACCTTTGCTGGTGCATTGAACAGGGCTAAATTGCTACTGACCCTGTGCCATCCTCCCCTGTGGAGGGAATCCTATAGGGATAATGTCTCCTCTGTCTCCTTCTTTATGGTTGCAACGGTGTTTACAGCAGCAGAACTATGCGAACAAGCGGCAGACCTATGCGAACAAGCGATTGATCGAGATTTGCTCGTCGTATCGCCAGAGATGCGTGTTGGAGATGTTATAAATCAGATGAGCCGTCTGCGATCGCTTCCGTCTTTACCAACTGTCGGTCAGCCTGAAGTCAATCCCTCAGATTTTGTTGCAACTCGCTGCGCCTTGATTGTGCAGGACTTCTGTGTGGTTGGCATCTTTACCACTCAAGATATCGTGCGGTTGCATAACCAGGGTTTACTCGATTGCGATTGCCCCATTGCAGACGTCATGACAACTCCGGTTATTACTCTAGCAAAGTCAGAGTTAGCCAATCCCTTTGATGCTTTAACTCTGCTACACCAGCACCACATTCGACATCTACCCATTCTTAGTCATACCCAAGCAGTGATTGGTCTTGTCACCACAGAAAGCATGTTGCAATTGGCAGAGTCACTGTTCCTCTTCCAACAGCAAGTTATTCAGTCACAAACAACCCAACTCGATGTCCACATTGCCCAGGAATCCCGCGATCGCGAGCGAATAGATGCGGCATTAAAACAGAGTGAAGACAAGTTACAAGCATTGATTGAAGCCCTGCCAGACTTAATCATGCGGATTAGTGGGAATGGCACCTATTTAGATTTCTTTCCTAGTCAAGCATTTAAGATCCTTCAAGGTGCTGATCGCTCTGGAAGAACGCTTTGGGATGGATGCTTACCAGTCGAACTCGCTGAACAGCGAATGTACTATATTCAACGAGCACTGCAAAACAAAGCGCTGCAAATTTACGAACAGCACATTCTGATTGACGATAAACTCCGAACTGAAGAAGTTCGGGTGGTAGTGTGTGGAGACGACGAAGTATTGCTGATTGTGCGGGACATTACCGAGCGCAAGGAAGTCGAAAATGCCCTGATTCAACTAAATCAAGATTTAGAGAGCAAGATTAGGCATCGCACACAATCTCTGAAAGAGAGTGAAGAACGGTTCCGTCAGATTTTTGAGCAAAGTCCTTTAGGGATTGCCATTACCGATTTGGATGGCAATGTGGTGAGAGCCAATTCACGTTTAACGGCAACGTTGGGTTATGCAAATCCATCGGAGGTCTTGGGTTTGTCGATTCAAGATTTATTGTGCTTTGAATCTTCTGCCAATGGAGTGCTCCCGTTACAGCAGTTATTGGAACAAACCCTATCGGTTATTTCTTTTGAAAGTAAACCTGTGACGAAGGATGGCAAAACTCTTTGGGTGAATGTTACCAGTGCCTTAATTTTTTCATCCAACTTTCCATCCAGTATTATCCATTTAATAGAAGATATTACCGATCGCAAACAAATTGACAACCAAATGCGAAATCTCTCCAAGCGTCTCAGTTTAGCCGTTAAGGCGGGTGAGGTTGGAATTTGGGAGTGGAATGCCGTCACCAATGAATTGGTTTGGGATGAGCGGATGTTTCAGTTGTATGGTATTCAGTTGTCGGACTTTACAGGCACCTACTTTGACTGGCTACAGCGAGTTCATCCGGAGGATCAGCAGGACACGCAAGGGGCGATTGAGAAAGCACTTCAGGGGGAACGAGAGTTTGATACGGAGTTTCGAATTTTGCATTCTGACGGTACCGTTCGCTTTATTAAAGCGGGTGCACTGCTTGAGCGAAATCAACAGGGCCAGCCTCAACGGATGATTGGCGTAAATTTTGACATTACGAATCATAAACAGGCACAAGCTGTCATTTCGCAATACGCCCGTGAAGTTGAAGATCTTTACAATCACGCTCCATGTGGATATCACTCGGTTGACGCCCAAGGGAAAATCATCAAAATCAACAACACAGCACTGCAATGGTTAGGCTTTAGACGAGATGAAGTATTGGGCAAAAGTGTTGAGGAATTTCTCTCAGAAGAAAGTGCTCAATTTTTTCGAGAAAATTACCCCGTTTTCAAACGCCAGGGAGCCATTCAAGATATAGAATTGGACTTTATTTGTCGCGATCGCACCATCTTTCCAGTTTTGCTTAATGCAACAGCAGTCAGAGATCAGGATGGGACCTATTTATATAGTCGTTCTACATTATTCGATCACCGCAAATTAAAAGTAGCAACAACCAGCTTAAAACGTCAGCTTGTCGCGATCGAGGCCGCGATCGATGGAATCGCCATTCTGGCTGAAAACAGGTATACCTAGGGCGTGCTGAAAAAGTATTTCACGAGTTTTAAGAAGACAGACGGTTAAATCTTGGGATTCGCTAGAACTTAAGCAGCAGCCAGGGCGCATTGAGGATCGCGCCACTGCCGCTGCCATCGGTTGAAC
>NZ_JBNXVR010000075.1:0-11923 GCF_050565595.1 Leptolyngbya sp. AN02str
TACGGATAGGATTGGCAATCTTTGGCAGACGAGTCATGATGAGCACCCATTCGGCTACATCCAGCCTAAAATCTGCACAAGCTCAACATAACAGGCTTTTAGCTTCTCTTTATAAATCAGCTCTAAGAGGCGGGATCTTCTTTATCCAATACTTAAATCCTGGTTGTTACTGCGGTTTAGATATTAATGAATCTCTCATCGAAGCTGGCAAATTAGAGGTTGCATCAGCAAACTTAGAGCATAAACAACCCCTGCTGATTGTGGATGATCAATTCAATGCATCCAAGGCTGGAATTCAGTTTGACTTTGCGATCGCCCAATCGGTCTTTACCCACTTATTTACCAACCACATCACTCGCTGTCTCATCGAAACCAAAAAAGTTCTAAAGCCCAATGGAAAGCTGTATGCGACTTTCTTTGAAGCGCCTCACGCTGCCCATCTCCAATCCATCCAACATCAGCCTGGAAACGTATCCACTCATTTTGACAAAGATCCATTTCACCAATCGTTTGATGAAATGCAGCATCTAGGCCAGTTGGCGGGATTTCAGGTTGAGCTTGTCGGCGATTGGGGCCACCCTCGGGCTCAAAGAATGCTCTGCTTCAAAAATGGTGACTAAGAGCTGTCTGTGGTGAAAGACTGCTCACCACGGGAAACCCTGATGTGGAGAGCGATCGCCAACTCCTCGCTGACTTGGGCATTCCCACTACGGTTTAATGAGCGGAAGTAAACCCAATCTGCCCAACATCGAGCTGTACGACCTCAGCCGGAACAACTCCCGTTGGTGGCGGGAGAAACATGCCGCCGTTTGTAACAACGTAAAGGGCTGTGCGATCGCCCGGTGTACGGCCAAACGCCACAGCCGTGCTGCCAATCATGCCCTGCTCTGCCTGTGCAATGGTTGTGACCGCTCCATCTGGAGTAATTCGAACAACACTGTTGTAAATGTGCGTTGCCCCATATAGGTTTCCATCAGCATCAAACGCAAAGTCATCAATATTTACCTGTTGTTTAAACACGACAGGTTCTCCAGCTTCCTGCTGCTCATTGATCGGAATTTGCAACAGCAACATTTGCTCAGTATTAGACACATAAAGCGTATTGCCATATCGCTTTAATCCATTCGCGGCCGGAATTGGGCTTTCGGAATTACTGCGAGCTAATAGTGGATGCTCTAACCAAATTTCGGCTGTTTTCTCAACAGTATTCAGCTCCCAAATTGCCCCTCGATAGGAGTCGGCAACTAGGTAGCGATCGCCCGATAGGGGAATCAACCCATTCAAGAACAGAGCCTCTGGAACCGTCATCAGCTCACGAACGGCTCCAGCAGAATCAACCTCGAATAGAGTTGGAATTCCTTCACGGTTCCAGCCTGTTACGAGCAAATGATTGTCAGATGAAAACGTAATTCCTGCAATCTTCCCATTCACGGCAGCATAGATGCTTTGAGTCCCGCTTGAGTCGATTTGAATAATGGTTCCATCTTCGTGGCTGGTGATATACAGTGTGCCATTCGGAGCAACCACAAGATTTTCAAGAAAGGTATTGACCGGGAAGGTTGCGACCGAGCGGGCGATCGCCAACTCAATCGGTACGTCGTCGTAGATGGGTGGCAAACCTTGAGCTGTGCCCTGATGTTCCCAAAAGATGATACTAACCGTTGAAATAGCAGCCAAAGTAAACGAAGCAAGTTTGTTGCGCCTAAAAAAACGTCGGTTCGTTGGAGCTGCCATGAATTTCCCTTTAGTTTTGTGGAGTCGAATCAAGATTGTTGTTATCTTGATTCGACTCCACAAAAAACAGAGATAATTTAATCCTTTCTTTAGTTGCTATCAAAATAAAGTGAGGAGTTTCTGTGGGTAATTTCGTGGTTGAACCGGAACTTTGCCGTAATTTGAGAAGTGCTGAAACCCTTGTCTATAAAGCGATTGTGCTATTTTTAGGTGATTAAATTCTGAATGGGTTCGAAATTTCCGAAGCCATACAAAAAAGTGTTTTGGAATGTCATCAGTTGGTGTTCCAAAACACATTCCAATAATGCCAATTTTTGCCGATAACGGTGTTTAAGGTTACAACTTGGAAGGGATTGCAGTTTCCGGTGATGTTCTCGACGTGTGGTTGTTTGTTGTGAAAGTGTCATATTGCGCCATTTTCAAACCAAACATTCACAAATTTGAAACACGAGCCGCAGACAGAAACCAATCAATCGCCCCGCTACAGCGCAACAATCGGAATGCTAAGAAAACCTTGGCTAGGCAAGGCTTTCCTTAATTCCTGTGCTTAGTCTGCGATGCGATCGCGAGCCTCAGCATTTCCCTTGTGCATGGAACCAAGAGCCGCAAGCGCAACGGTTCCCAGGGCGATCGCCCCCACCGTCTTGATCGGCTCTTTGGCTAACCAATCGGAAATACTGGGCACAGTTAAGTGGCTAAAATCGCCCGTTGCTTGTTCGTAACCTGGCATCGGCTCAAATAAATTATCGGCATCCTGCACATACTTGGGCTCGCTAGTTTTTTGTCCCTGAAAGCCAATCCAGGCCAACAGTTGATCCACCAGCGATGGAGAGACCTTTTGCACCACATCCAGCACTCGGCCCACATCGCCCACAATGTAGTCTCGGGTGGGGTGCTCAGCTGCGTGTAGCACTGCATCGGTCACCAGTTGAGGATCGTAGTAAGGAGGAATGCCCGTGGGTTTAACCCCCAGTTTGGTGCGCGCATGGTTGTAAAAAGGCGTGTTGATGACCGCAGGTTTAATACTGGTCACGTTGATGTGGGCACCTTCGTGCTCTAGCTCAACCCGCAGCGACTCCAGAAATCCTTCTAGGGCATGCTTTGCGGTTGAATAGGCGCTTTGTAATGGCAGCGCCCGACGACCCTCCATTGAGGAAATGGCAATGAACGAACCGCCTCCGGCTTGCCGCAGATGGGGCAACGCTGCCCTTGCTCCATGAACTTGCCCCATCAGCGTTACATCAAGTACACGCCGAAATTCCTCCAATGTCATGGCTTCAAACGGAGCCAACATGCCCGCCGCCGATGAGTGAACCCAGGTGTCGATGCGTCCATAGGCGGCAACGGTCGCATCGGCGATCGCCTGCACTTGAGCAAAATCGGCAACATCTGCTGGAATGGCGATCGCCGCGCCACCCTCGCGCTGAATTTCCTGCACTAATGAGTTCAGCCCGTCTTGATTTCGAGCGGAAACGGCCACTTTGGCGCCGCGTTTGGCAAATTCTAGGGCAGTGCTGCGTCCGATGCCGCTAGAGGCACCCACAATGGCAACAACCTGGTCATGAACGGGTTTAAGCTGCATAACGTCCTTAGTTGATGGGCTTGGTGGTTGTGGGCTCAGGTTTTCTGCTGGCTTGGCTGGCGCTTGCGTGTGCCATCAGAATTTGAGCCTTACCTTGACCGTAACGAATCTTCACAAGGCAAACGTCCATCAAACGAAAGAATGCAGTGCGGCAAGCTAACTCAACAGTTCGGGCGATCGCGACAGGAATTAAAATCAGGCTTGATGAACCAAACGACAGCACTCGATGTGGAGTGGGTGGTTGGGTAGTTAGAGAACGTCTGAAAAGTGCCTCAAGCTTTGTGGATGGCCCTCACCCCTTGTATTCCCCTCTCCCAATTTTGGGCGACGGGAAAGGGTTTGCGGCTCCCCTTCTCCCAAGTTTGGGAGAAGGGGTTGGGGGATGAGGGCGATTTTTTGACTGCTCAGAAATCCTCTTCGAAAACTCCTGACTGGAGATCGTGTTTTCCAATGGCGAAATGCACTGTTTATGGTTTCAGTTTGAGGCGTTCAATAGAAGGAAAAGCTTTGCTATGCGATCGCACAATTCATCACAAAATTCACGATTTGCAGGCCGAACGTTGGTCATTGCAACGATGCACCAAAAGGATGTCGCCATACAGCCCGTTTTGGAGCAATCGCTAGGGGTGAAATGTGTCACCTGTTCCGAGGTGAATACCGATCAATTTGGCACTTTTACCCGCGAAGTAAAACGATTGGGGACGATGCTGGATGCGGCCAGAGCCAAAATTGAGGCTGCAAAGAAACTCATTTCTGCTGATTTGTTTTTGGCCAGTGAAGGCAGTTTTGGCCCACATCCCGATTATTTCTTTTTGCAATCAAACTACGAAATTTTGCTGCTAGTGGATATGCTCAGTGAGTTTGAAGTGATGGGTGAATATCGCACCTCTAACACGGTGTGCAGTGGTAAATCTGTTGCTTCGCTAGAAGAGGCGATCGCCTTTGCAACCGAACACAATTTCCCTCATCAAGGCATCATTTTAAGACCAACCGAAAATAGCCCTGAGCATATTTATAAAGAGCTTGCCACCTTGGAAGAACTGAAAGAAAAATTCACCCATTTACAAACTAGTCTTGGCCTCGAACAGCTTTATTTGGAAACAGATTTGCGTGCCCATCGCAACCCAGCTCGGATGCAGGCGATTGGTCAAGCCACACTCGATTTGGTCGAAAAAATTCGGTCGGAATGCCCCAATTGCAACACTCCTGGATTTAGAGCTACTAGTGTAGAACGAGGCTTGCCCTGTGCCTGGTGTGGTTATCCCACATCCATGCCACTGTACACCATCTACACCTGCACCAAGTGCAACCACACCGAAAAGCGAAAATTTCAAGACCTAGAATTTGCTGATCCAGGTTTCTGTAATCATTGCAACCCTTAGTCAACGAAATGAAAAGATACATTCTCTAAGGAGTCATGAAAACCGATGCCTAACAATATCTTTTATAGAGACAGTTATGTATGTGTTCGAGATATCGCTATGCAATTCATTCTTGATGAGGCGCTTGAGGTTGTTCGAAAGAAAATCTTATTTGATCCGGACAATGAATGGCTGGCAAAAGTTCAAAAAAAATGGAAAATTGCTTTACTGAATGTGGGACACAATTGCAGAGATTTATATCTAGATATGCTCATAGAAGACAAAATCACGCAGGAGCAAATCATTCAAATTCTCAATGAAACAAAACACGCTATACTCTCCTATGGAGAAGTTGTTCCTCCCCAAAGTCAACGCAAGCCGTTATTAAACTCTAATTACTACAATGTCGATAATGCGCCGACTCAGGATTTTGTAGACATTCTCGATAGAGTTCTCCATTTGATTGAAAATTAGGTGTTTGCTTTTGGTTCGCCCTCATCTTCGCTCAGCAATCGTTTGAGGACGCGCGATCGCCAACTCATCATAAAAAAAGGGCTCAAGCATGAATGCCTGAACCCAATTCAGTGAGACTGGCCTCTACAACCAGATCGCTCACGTTATTATCAAAACCTTAGTAGCCGCGAGAAAAACCATCTCTGCGTCCGCCGCCAAAGGAGTTGCCGCGATCTTCGCGGGGTTTGGCTTTGTTCACCTTTAGGTCGCGACCCATCCATTGAGCACCATCCAATGCTTCAATGGCAGCGGTTTCTTCAGCATCGGCACTCATTTCTACGAAGCCAAAACCGCGCATGCGGCCAGTTTCGCGATCAGTGGGTAGCTGAACCCGCTTAACCGATCCATACTCTGCAAACACAGAGGTGAGATCGCTATCCGTAACGTCATAGGACAGATTGCCTACATAAATCGACATACATTTTCTCCAGAAATTTGTGGATATGTAGAGTGAAATTTCGGAGAGAAGTCTGTCGAAGGAAAAACGTGAAAACTCGTTAATACTAGAAACAAATGTTGCTAACCGATATCTAAGCTCTTCATTCACGTTAGCACATTTATTTGATTTTGAGGTTTTAGTTTTTTGAGGATGCGATCGTTGATGTTTCCCATAACCCTGTGTAGATAGGGCAGAGATATAACGGAGCAACATCAGTTGATTGGATGCGGAATTTTTTGACGAATTCGGAAAAGATTTTGTCGACCAATGCTGGACTCACGCATTGGTGTTATGGGTAGGGTGCGAAGCACCCTACCCATAACACCAACACACCAGATTTAGCGGGCTTGCGTAAGTCCTGAAACGATTGAGTGCGATCGCTTCAGGTGAGGTGAGTCTGCGAAGGAACGGAGAGCTATCGGTCGGGCCAAACTGATGAGCCATTTGGGCAATTGTGCCCGAATCCTGATGCAACTGATGGCTGTAGTCTAGAGGGATGGTGCATCAGCCCAGGCGTTTTGCAAGAATGAGTGGCATGTTACACAGGAAATTTGAACAGATCCTGGATAGTAGTGGTGATAAGCCAACGGCGTGATTTTGCGGGTCATTCCATTACACAGGAGATTGCTTGTGGACTATTACACACTTGGTGATACAGGGCTAAAGGTGAGCCGCTTAGCTCTGGGCACCATGACCTTTGGAGATGATTGGGGTTGGGGTGCTGATGAGGCAAACGCTCGCCAACTGTTTGATGCCTACTTGGCGGCGGGTGGCAACTTTATTGATACAGCAGATATGTATACCAACGGCAACAGTGAGCGACTGTTGGGCAAGTTTGTCAAGGATAGCAGCACGCGCGATCGCGTCGTGATCACCACCAAGTTCAGTTACAACGCCGAACCCGGCAACCCCAATGCAGGCGGCAACAGCCGCAAGAATATTCTGCGGGCTGTGGAAGGGTCGCTCCAGAGATTGGGAACAGACTATATCGATGTGTACATGCTCCACACCTGGGATCAGTTCACCCCAGCAGCAGAAGTGATGCGCACATTGGATGATTTGGTGCGATCGGGCAAAGTGCGGTATGTTGCCCTATCTGACACGCCTGCCTGGTACGTGGCCCAAGCCCAAACCCTGGCCAAAGAACGCCATTGGGAGCCCATTAGCACCATTCAACTGGAGTACTCTCTGGTCGAGCGCAATATTGAGTTTGAGTACACTGCGCTGGCCAAACATTTGGGTACGGGCATCATGGTGTGGTCGCCTTTGGCTAGCGGCTTGCTCTCTGGCAAGTACAAACCTTTGGAGCAAGGTGCAGAAGGCTCTGGGCGCTTGGCCATGTTAGCCAACAGTGGCAATCCCGCGTTTAACAAGTTCACCGACAAGAACTGGGCGATCGTGGCAGAGCTAGAGAGTGTTGCCCAAGAGCTAGGCCGCTCCATGGCGCAGGTTGCTGTGAATTGGGTGGTCAATCGTCCGGCGGTTGCCTCTGTCATTGTGGGCGCAACAAAGCTGCACCAACTGAAAGATAACTTGGGGGCGCTGGAGTTTGAGATTCCGCCTGAGCTACTGAAGCGGCTGGATGCGGTTAGCCAACCTGTGGTCCACTTCCCCTACACCTTTTTTGAGCCCAGCATGCAAGGCATGATTAACGGTGGAGCTACGGTGGGTGATAAACCGAGTTCTTATCAGCAGCCGTTTTTGGTCGCGGGTGCGGGAGCCGGGGTGACCTGATCTGCAGGGTTGGCTGGGTGACGCAGTTGCTTTTTGTGAATCTGGATGAATTGACCTGTTGCACGAGGATTCGTTGGTAGCCTGTGTTTCGATGGCACTGGGTTGTACCGCGATCAGTCTCCCAAAAATAGGGCAGCAGAAGCAGGGCCGATGCAGCCTGGGTTGGCCCACCATACGGGAAGCAAGCTTGGATTTTGGAGGCAGGGAGTCCGGCAGAGCCACCCGTGCAAACAGTCTGGATGACCTAGCTATGCCTGATTGCCTTCCTCTTGCAATGCGGCTTCCAACGTTGGCGATAGTTCTTCTTTGAGCCGACCCAGCTTAACCAGTTCGGCATAGGCGTTGGCCTCTACTTCCATCAGCTCTTCCTGAAATTGCTCCACAATGAAACTCACTAGATTGGGATGCTCTCCTTTGAGCTTGTCGATTTTGGTTTGAGTTTGATCAATCTCCCCTTTCACCAATGCTTCCTGATAGCGGTAAAACTCGGGGTCAATATCGGGCTGTTTGTCGCTTTGCAGCCTTTCTAGAACTCGATTGAGGGCAAATTGTCGAGCGGCCAGCTCCAGGTATTCTTCGCGTACGAGCTGATCATCGAGCAAATTGAGCTTGATCATCATCGGCTTGACGGTGAGCCCTTGCACCAACAGGGTAAACAGCACCGCCCCAAACACAATCGAAATAATGTCTTCGCGCTCGGGCAGAACTACTGGCACACTCAGCGCTAGCGCAATGGATACGGTGCCGCGTACGCCGCCCCACCACAGCACTGTTTGCTCGCGAATGGGGATTTGGCTTTGGGTCATGCGATCGCTCAAGAAACATAGAACAAAGGTGGCGATCGCCCGAGCGAGTAACATGCTTAGCACCGTCACCCCAATGAGGCCCAGGTTGTCCAGTAGCCCCTCATAGCGAATTTGGTCGCCCACCAGCAAAAACACAATGGAGTTAATAAAAAACGCCAAAAAATCCCAAAACTCGCTCACAATCACCCGAGTTCGAGGATTCATGCCAATGCGCGAGCCATAGTTGCCCAGCACCAAGCCCGCCACCACCACCGCAATCACCCCCGATCCACCCAAATCTTCGGTAATCAAATAGGTCGCGTAAGTTGCAACTAACGTGAGAGATTGCTCGACCAAAGGCAAGTCAAACCGCTGGGTCAGGTAGGAAATGCCAAACCCCACGACCCCTCCCACCGCAATGCCAATCCCCACCACGGTGACCAATTGCAGCAGCACACTCTGCACCGACAGGGTGGCCGTGCCCAGAGGCAAACCCACCAAAAAACCAAAAGCCACCACCGCCATGCCGTCATTAAACAGACTTTCGCCCTCGGTCAGGGTGGAAAGGCGGCTGCCGCCAATGCCCAACTCGCGAAATAGTGCCGTTACCGAAACTGGGTCGGTGGCGGCTAAGCTGGCCCCAATGAGCAAGGCCGATGTGAGCGATAAGCCTGCAACCTGATGCAACCCAAAGGCAATGCCCAGCACGGCAATCACCACACCAAATACCGCCAGCAAACATACGGGAATGAGCTGTCGTTTCAGCTCCCCCCATTTCAGATTCCAAGATGCTTCGAACAGCAGTGGCGGCAAAAAGATGAGCAAAATCAGCTCGGGTGACAATTCCACCAAGCGAATATCCACAAAGGCCAGCGCCAACCCCACCATGACCAGCACCAGCGTGTAGGGCACCTGTCGCAATCGACCAATGAGCTGCGTAAGAGCCGTGACGCTTAAGGCTACCGATAGCGCTAAGACAAACTGCTTTAGCCCTAACTCGATGACTTCTTCGGATGCAGCAGACTCCAGCATAATTTCAACAAGTTTGGTGAATGGACAGTGGTGATTGAGCTTGCGGCCAGTTCCTCTCAGCTCCCCTGTACTCAGGCGAGACAGCCGAGTACACCCTGGATGGGTGGTATTGGTATTGGAGCGTGGGTGGCATTGGTACAGCCGTAGAGTACCTTACAAGCCTAAAAAAAACATGTAACGAGAGGCGCGAAACTGAAAAATATTGGCAGTTTTGGCAAGAAATGGACGGGCTGGCTGCGAATTGTGAGTGCGATCGCCCATTCACTCATCCTTCCCCCCATTTACTTGATTGGGGGCTTTCATCTAAGCTGAAAGCGCCAACTCAGTTCTACACATCACCATGAGTTTTTTAATTCCTTTCATTATTACCACGCTAATTTTGGCCATTAGTCTGGTCATTGTTTCCAAACTCCCGGTTGGGGTTGAAATTGATAGCTTTGGAAATGCGGTTGTGGCTGGCATCATTTTGGGATTGCTGAATGCCTTAATTCGCCCCTTTGCCGGATCAATTTTGCTGAATGTGATTACGCTGGGCCTGGTTTCGCTAGTGCTCAATGCTTTGGTATTTGGAATTGCGGCGGTACTGGTGCCAGGTTTTCGACTTCGATGGGGCTTTTTGAGCGCCATTTTGGGTGGATTGGCCCTCGCGATTGTGAATGGCATCCTAGATCGCATTTTGACCATGCTGGGCTTTATTGCCGCTGGCTAACGCAAGAGATTGACAACCAGAAGGTGCGATCGCCCATTTCGTTTTTCTGATTCAAACCACCCAATATCATGCGCATAGGCCATTGCGCACATCCCATCAAACGCTTTGAGCTAGACCAGCTTGGAGCGTTCATTTTTTAGGATCAGGACTGACAAGCCCACTAAATCTGGTGTGTTGGTATTGTGGGTAGGGTGCTTCGCACCCTACCCACAATACCAATGCGTAAGTCCAGAGGATTTTGAGAAGGCCAGAGCAAGGCATCAAGGAGTTGATCATCCTGGCTAATCTTGTTTGGGACAAACGCCTGAAACGATGTTTGACTCTTGGTTTGAGGTACCAAAACTAGCGGCAGGCAGGCTCACCCCGGCCCCGATGTGATCATCAGAATGTTTCAAAAACTTACAAAAATTTTGTTTGTATACGAAGATACGGTTTGTCGCAGATCCGCCACTTATAGTATTGAGGCTGAAAAGTGACACCTAGATATAGCGTTTCAATGATTTGGGTGTCTGTTGCGATTGGCTTCGTTTAGCTTCAACAAGCCACAGTTTGGTTTTACGGTTTGGGTTCGGTTACGGTTGGTTCCGACGTTTGGTTTATAGGCGTTTGGTTGACGGGCGTTTGGCCCTATTTCGCAGCTTAAAATTGACAACTTTATCCCAATCAAGCAGGTGTGTTATGAGTTATCAACATCAACTCAGTCCTTGGGTCATTCATCAACTGCTACCCAACTTGACTCGGATTACGATTGCGCGCTTTCGCAATCGCGCTGAGGCTGAGGGCTACATGCGAGTAATGGGTCAGTTGAAGCCCCTGGCTCGGTTTGCGATCGCTTTTGACACACCTGTATCCGCTTCGGCGGCGAGTGTGCCCACCGTTACACCGTCGGTGGCGATCGCCGCAACCCGTCAACGCCGCACGTCCAAGACGGTTGCGCAGTAGCGAGCCACAAACCCCATCCTTAGCGAGTGGTAGAAGACGCTTGTTGCTCCAAATAGCGTCGAACGCCCTCACTCATTTGCACTAAGTTGGGTTCAATTTTTTTCCCCAGAAAGTCCTCCACGATTCCTCCTACCATTCCTGCGAGGAACTGGGGGACTTCCCTAATTTGGCGGGAATCGATGCTGAGTTCGCCTTTGCTTTCGATGAGGGTGCCGCCCTGACTTTCAACAAATCGGTTTTTGCCTTTGCACAGTACAGCTTCGGTGTAGGCGTGGGTTTTGATCTGCCAGTCGGTGAGGTAATTGGCTGCATCCCAGCGGGCTTGCTCGGTCCATGACAGCATCGACTCGTTGAGAATGGCTCGCGCTGCCGAGGGAATATCGCCGCCACCGTGCCACTCATTAACTAAATCAATGTGGGTTCCCATGTCTCGTCGCAGTTTGACTTCGACTTGGCGAATGTTGGGCATGTAAGGCACCAACTCCACCAGGCGATCGCGATAGGTCGCAAAGACTAATTCGCGAGAAAAAGGAACGTACACGCTTGTCGATATCAGCATGAGGCAAACGATTGACAGATAATATTTTCAGTTATGACATTAAATCTCCGACAACAAAACACGACCGATTGCCGTAATTTCCGATCGTAGCCGAGTATCGCTGGATGGTTACCATGGGCGATCGCATGTTGAGGAGAGCTGCTGTGCCAATCGTACGAGAAGGTTGCGCCTTTTTCCCTCAAGTTTTTCACACGGATGTTTATGTTTCTTCGCATTGGAAAAATGTCGGGGTTTTGCATCGGTTGGGGGAACCTGTTCAAAACCCGCGTACTACATTCATCTGCAAGGGTTGCTGCAAAAACCTGAGTTCTGGATAAGCTGAAGTGCCCATTTTTGTGTGCGCGTCGCGCACACAAAAATGGGCTTTTCTGAGGTTTGCGCACCGCGCAAACCTCAGAAAAGCCCTTAACCCGATATTCCGCAGGTTGCTGGGAATTAATTAAGCAGGTAGTAACGGCAGTAAGGTAGGCCCAAAAGTTGGATGATTTTAGAGCGCTCATCCATCAGATTACTGACCTGCTGAGCTTGCCCGA
>NZ_JBNXVR010000093.1:0-878 GCF_050565595.1 Leptolyngbya sp. AN02str
AACCTCAGTTATGGTTAAGCCGCAGGAGACAAAGCCCAATCTAATCTCAGAGCAGGCTTCTTCGGCTGGTGGCAATAGGCAATCAGCCCACACAGGATGTTGGCGAAGCAATTGACCGGACTGCGGTGGCGAGAATGTTCAATTTGAGAAATGTTCTTCAACTGGTCGATGATGGTTTCAATGATCGACCGCTTCCGGGCTAAGAGCTTGTCATGCAAGCGCATCAAGCGGTTTTTCATCCTCCGTTTAGGACGAGCGAAGAACTGGATGCCGTAGGTTTCAAACACCTGCTGAGCCAAGGCGTGAGACACATAGCCCCGGTCTGCAAAGACTTTGCCAAAGAGCGATTTGAGCAAGTCAACCACGGGCTTGCGGTCGTCAGTGTTGCCAGGGGTAACGGTGATATTGAGGAGTTCCCCATACTCGTTGACGACCAGATGCAGCTTGAAGCCGAAGAACCAACCTAGTGACGTTTTCCCGATCGCGGCGAGTCCTTGAAAGACCCGATGACGAGAAATGCGACGAGGATGACACACCTCCAGAGCGGTGGAATCCATGAAGCTGATGCCGCTACAGTGACCGAAACAGTGCTGCAGGTAGACACACAGGGGCAACACAGCAGAGGGGATATAGCTAACAAAGCGCTCATAGCTCACCAGTCCAGGAAAGGCGGAGCGCCAGGATTGACACACCTGTTCGGTGTAGTATGCCTTGAAGTTGCGGTAGTGCGTTTGATGAAAGCGCACCAGAATCGTCATGATTTCGCTGAGGCATAGACTTCGTTGCCGCTGTCGTTGCTGCGTTCCGCTCGCTAGCAGCGTCTGTTGCCATGAGGGTTCGAAGCGTTGGCAAAAGTCGTCGATGTCACAAAACACTTC